>NZ_FYDT01000007.1:0-176018 GCF_900187585.1 Pseudomonas sp. Irchel 3E19 | reverse complement strand
CTGGTCGATCAGCTCTTTTGGAATGGACGGAAGGTCACGCTTGGCCTCACGGGCCGGTTTCTTTTTGGTTGGCATACATGCACCTCTGCAGCATGTTATGCCCGAACACAAAATTAATGACACTCCCTGACGACACGTCCCAAGTCCTGCCGAGTACACCATGAACACCGAGAAACCCGAGACATCCGCCGCCCCCGTCGATCACCTGCGCTTCCACCGCCCCCACGCCCACCTGAACACGACCTTCGGCAACGATACCTTCGCCTTGCGCGCCGAAGCGTTCGCGCGGTTCTTCGGCACGCCAACCTTTCTCGGCGCACAAACGCTGATCGTCGTGTTGTGGGTCTGTCTGAACGCGTTTGGCGTGACCACGTTCGACGTTTACCCGTTCATCCTGTTGAACCTCGCGTTCAGCCTGCAATCGGCCTACGCCGCGCCACTGATCCTGCTCGCACAAACCCGCCAGGCCGCGCGGGACAAGGCACAGGCCGACGCTGATGCGCAGCACCGCGAAGCGCTGGCACAGGCCAATACAGAACGTCAGGCTGAGGCGGCGCAGAACTCCGCGCAATTGTTAGCGTTGCTGGAACAAAACACCCGCCTCACCGAAATGACCAAAAGCCTGACCGAACGCATCGAAGGCCTGACCAGCGAACTACACGCCCACGTTTGCCAGAACCCACAGCGTTGATCAGGGTAAACGCAACGCCCGTCCGAGCTCATCGAACAACGTGACCACCGAGCGCAATGCCCGGCAATCCGGTCGGGTCAGCAACCACAGCGCGGTGTCGTAGCCGTGCAACGGTTCGCTCAAGGCCTGCAAACCATCGCTTATCAAAAAGTCCGGCAACGCCGCGACACCGAGGCCGGCGCGCACCAGTTCGGTGACGGAGAGCATGCTGTTGCAGCGGTAACCCGGCGTGACCCCTGGCAATTGCTGGCGGCGCCAGGCAATGGTCGGGTGATCGGGCAGGAAATCGTCCGGGGCGATCCAGGTCAGGGCGGCCAGATCCGACGCATCCACGTTCTGCAAGTAGCGCGCACTGGCGCAGACGCGGTAGGAAATCTTCGCCAGTTGCCGTCCGACCAGATGCTCCGGCGGTGTGCGCGTCAGGCGCAGGGCGATGTCGGCATCACGTCGGCTGAGGTTGGCGAAATCGTTGGAGGTGCTTAATTCGATGGTCAGCGCCGGGTAATTCGGCATGAACTGCGCCAGTGCCGGCAACAGTAAACCTTGTAACACCGAGTCGGTGCAGGTCAGGCGCACCGTGCCGCTGACCACTTCGCCGCCCTGCTCCACGCCGATCCGCGCGGCGTCCAGTGCCTGCTCGGCGCGTTCGGCCTGTTCGGCGAGCGTCTGCGCGAGCGTCGTTGGCAGGTAACCGGCACGGCTTTTTTCGAACAGTTGCTGGCCGAGCGCAGCTTCGAGACGGCGAACAGCGCGGAACACCGTCGAGACATCGACCTTCAACAGTTGTGAGGCACGGGCCAGAGAGCCGCCGCGCACCAGCGCGAGGATCAGAGCCAGATCCGGGTAGTCGAGCCGATAGTGCGTCGATGCATTGATCACTTGGGCAAACGCCAATGTTGAGTGCGTGAGCGCCAATCTATAGTGAGCCCCATCAATCAACAAGCGCAGGGAACTCCCATGGAAAATCGCGCCACCCGCATCGCCCTGATCGGCGATTACGACCCGCAAGTCACTGCCCACCAGGCCATTCCTGTCGCGCTCGGTCTGGTGGCCGAACACCTCGGCCAGGCTGTGCAATTCGATTGGCTGGCCACGGATCAAATCCACACCGATACACCGCTGACAGGCTACGACGGCTTCTGGTGCGTGCCGGCCAGCCCCTACAAAAGTGAAGCCGGTGCGCTGCGGGCGATCCGTTTTGCCCGCGAGCAACAGCGCCCTTTCCTCGGCACCTGCGGCGGTTTTCAGCATGCGGTGCTGGAATTTTCCCGCAATGTGCTGGGCTGGTCTGATGCCGAACATGGCGAAACTTCGCCCGCATCGGAAAGAGCCGTGCTCACGCCACTGACCTGCTCGCTGGTGGAAGCCGTGGACAGCATTCATCTGGTGCCTGGTTCGCTGATCGCCCAGGCGTACGAAACATCCGAGATTCGTGAAGGCTATCGCTGCCGCTACGGTGTGAATCCGCAGTTCGAAACCGAGCTTTTGAAAAGTCAGCTACGGGCCGTCGGTCACGACTCGGTGGGCGACTTGCGCGCGATCGAGCTCAATGGGCATCGGTTTTTTGTCGCCACATTGTTTCAACCCGAACGTGCGGCGCTCAAAGGGCAAATGCCACCGCTGGTGCGAGCGTTTGTCGAAGCTTGTGCGCAGCAACGTTGATGAACTCGAGTATTGATTGTTACGCAGTGATCTTCACTTCGACCCGCACCGAGGGCGACAACAGTTATGCCGAGGCGTCCGAGCGCATGATGGAACTGGTGGGCCAGCAACCGGGCTTTCTTGGCATTGACTCGATTCGCGGGGCGGATGGCGTCGGGATCACGATTTCCTACTGGGAGAGCGAGGCGGCGATTCTGGCGTGGCGGCAACATCCCGAGCACCGGGTGATTCAGGCGCGTGGGCGGTCGATCTGGTACTCGGCGTTTCAGACTCGGGTGTGCAAGGTTGAGCGCGAGTATCGGTTTGGGCAGTGAGTGCTGCTGCGCACTTTAGACCGGCTTCGCGAGCAAGCCCGCTCCCACAGGGGATTTGTGAACGGCACAGATCCAATGTGGGAGCGAGCCTGCTCGCGAAAGGGCCAGTCGCTTCAACACAAATCTTTCAGCCCCGCACCAGACTGCGCACAGCGACAATCTCCGGCACTTCGCGCTTGCTCATGTACACCCGCAACGGCTCGCTGATGTTGATACGGTCATCGATATTCTGATCCAGCAGCAACTGAATCAATTCGCGTTTAAGCGTCATGGTCGTTTCCGAAACCCGCGCCCAGACAAATTCACTGGTGGGAATAATGCCGTCATCCGCCACATCCATGCCGAACGAGTCCTCGCTGAAACGTACGATGTATTGACCGGTCTTGCGGTTGAGGCCAACAAAGCCCTTGAGGTCGTCGGCGGCCTGGCAGATGAGCTGGGAAGTGATGCGCATGGTAAACCTCACGAAAAATCATCTATGGTTTACACGCAGGGCAAAAGTATCGGTGCGCCCTCTGCCGGGGCGTCTGCCGTGGGCAAGCGTACTGCAAACGGCGCCACAAAAGTGCAGGAAAAATCGCTTTTAATACGTTTATGTCGGTCTGGCGATAGCACGTAATCGATTCAGTTGTTAAAAGGTAGGTCTTTGAAAATGCCCTGCGAAAGGATCTCGAACATGCCCGCTACTTTCACCAAAAGCGCCCTCGTGCTGAGCCTGTTGCTCGGTCTCGGTCAGGCCAACGCCGCCAGCCACACTGACGTCAACGCACTGGCCGCGGCGCATGGCATTCCGCATCCAGCGGTCATCGCTCACCGTGGCGCTTCCTTCGATGCCCCGGAATCCACCGCAGCGTCCTACAAACTGGCGCGCGATCTGGGCGCCGATTACCTGGAAATGGACCTGCAACGCAGCAAGGACGGCGTGCTGTTCGCCCTGCATGACAACAATCTGCAACGCACCACCGACGTTGCCAGCAAATTCCCTGACCGCAAGGACAGCCCGGCCACGGCGTTCACCATGGCCGAACTGAAAACCCTCGACGCCGGCAGCTGGTACAACAAGGCCTACCCGGATCGCGCGCGCCCGTCCTACGCCGGGCTGAAAATTCTGACCCTTGATGAAATCATCGACATCGCCCAGGCCAACCCGCAGCACAAGCCGGGCCTGTACATCGAGACCAAGGAGCCACAACTGTTTCCGGGGATCGAGAAAGACCTGAAAGACAAACTGCAGGATCGCGGCTGGCTGAGCCCTGCCGGCTCGAAACTGGCGAAAAGTGCGCTGGGCGTAGGTCAAGGCAAAGGCAAGGTGATCCTGCAGACCTTCGAGAAGAACAGCCTCGAACTGCTGCAAAAGGAAATGCCGCAAGTGCCGAAAATCCTCCTGCTGTGGGTCGGCGAAGGCAGCATCGAACCAAAATCGAAAGTGACCTTTGCCGAGTCCGGCGAGAAGGACAAGAACACTTTCTACGGCAAGCAAGCGCCGAAATCCGAAGCTGAATTCAAGCAGTGGGTCGACTACGCCAAGGCTCAGGGCGCCATTGGTACCGGTCCTTCGGCGAAGCTGACCAAGGGCGGCGATCAGAGCTATTCGGATCTGGTGCAGCCGTGGATGAACCAGTACACTCACGATCAGGGTTTGCTGGTACACGTGTATACCGTCGATGAGCCGGTGGACTTTGAGAAAGTCATGGCATCCGGCGTCGATGGCATTTTCACCAACCGCGCCAGCGAGCTGTTGAAGTTCTACAAGCGTCCGGCGAGTGCCAGTGTTGATCAGGTGTTGAAGAACAACGGCTTCTGATCGGTAAACCGGGTTGTCCGCATCGCGGGCAGGCTCACGCCTACAAGAACCCTGCACGCGATGTGGGGTTTTAAGGGTGAATTAAGTTGCGCTGGTTAATCTGAACCCACTTCAACAGAACACACACATAAGCCACCCAAGGAACGAACCGATGAAAACTTTGACTGCCCTGTTTACCGCTGCTGCCCTGACGCTGACTGCTGGCCTGGCCCAGGCTGATGTTCGCGTCGATCAGATCCCTGAATTGGTCAAGTCCGGCAAGATCAAGTCGCTGGAATCGATGAACGCCGAAGCGCTGAAGCTGCACCCGGGTGCGACCATCACCGACACCGACCTGGATAACCACTTCAACGGTTATGAGTACGAAGTCGAGCTGAAAACCGCCGATGGCAAAGAGTTCGACGTGGACTTCGACGCCACCACCGGCAAGGTGCTGAGCAACAAGCAAGACACCTGATACCCCCCCCAAAAAGCCGCACGATCGAAGGATCGTGCGGCTTTTTTGCGTCCGCCAGCCGGCCTATCAAGCGCGATATCGCCTGAAGGGATGCCAAAACCGCCATCAGACCGCTAGTATGACCCCCATCAGATAAACGATTGCAGCCGAGAGCGATGGGCATGGGGCAGACAGCGGCAGCAGACATCGCAACGATCGGTCGCATCAGCGCGGTCCCGGCGATCCTTCAGGTGATTCGCGAGTTGACCGGCCTGCGTTTTGCCGCCGTGGCGCGGGTGACCGAAGACTCGTGGACCACCTGCGCGGTGCTCGACCAGTTGGAGTTCGGCTTGCAGGTCGGTGGCGAACTGGATGTGGTCACCACGCTGTGCCACGAAATCCGTCAGTCGCATGTTTCGGTGGTGATCGACAAGGCCAGCGAAGATCCGCTCTACCGCGAGCATCACACCCCACGCCTGTACAAGTTCGAGAGCTATATCTCGGTCCCGGTGTTTCGCACCGACGGGCGGTTTTTCGGCACGATCTGCGCACTCGATCCGAACCCGGCACAGCTCAAGTCCAGCAGCATTCAGAGCACCATGGAATCATTCGCGCGGATGCTCGCGCTGCAAATCGAAACCGAGGAAAACCTGCAACGCACCGAAACCGCGTTGCAGACCGAGCGCGAAAACAGCGAGCTGCGCGAACAGTTCATCGCCGTGCTCGGCCACGATTTGCGCAACCCGTTGTTCGCCATCAGCGCCGGCGCCGAAATGCTCCTGCGCAAGTATCCGGACCCGGCCATTGAAGTGCGCGTACGCAACATCCTGGGTAGCGCGCAACGGGCGACGCGGCTGGTGGATGATGTACTCGACTTCGCTCGCGGGCGGTTGGGCAAAGGCATTCCGGTGGATATCCAGCACTGCGCGGACCTGACCGAAGCGGTGCAGCAGGTGGTAACGGAGATCCGCAACGTGCATCCCCAACGCACGATCAGCGCGACCATTGGCGACTTGCAGGGTGTGCACTGCGACCGTGGACGGATTGCCCAACTGCTGTCGAACCTGCTGGCCAACGCCGTGACCCATGGCGACCCGGAGGGCGACATCGAGGTCATCGCTCAGGTCGAACACGGAGCGTTGATGCTGGCGGTAAAGAACCAGGGGCATATTCCCGAGGCGGTTCTGCCGCATCTGTTCCAGCCCTACTCGCGCCCGACCGGCAGCGCGCCCCAGGCCGGCCTCGGCCTGGGTCTCTACATCGCCAGCCAGATTGCGCAGTCCCACGGCGGCCGCCTGCATGTGGCGTCGACCGCACAAAGCGGCACGCTGTTTACCTTTAGCCTGCCCACGACCTGAAAAACCACAAGACTCAAGACCACCACAGATTCCTGTGGGAGCGAGCCTGCTCGCGAAAGCGGTCTGTCTGCCACATCTGAGGCGACTGACACTGTGCCTTCGCGAGCAGGCTCACTCCTACAGGGGGAATTACTTGATGTTCAGGCCGACGTGCTGACCAGCGAACCCGAGCTGCTCGAACCGGAATCCTGCAACGCTTGCAATAACGCCGCCGTGGCGGTTTGCAGCGAGGCCGAAGTGGTCGTGACTTGTACTTGGGCGGCGGCCACTTCGCTAGCCTTGGCGTCAGCGCTTTCCTGCTTGGTCTGTGCCGCTTGCAACGCTTGTTGCTCTTCCTGCAATTGCTTTTGCAGTTCGGCAATCTGCTTGCGCAGCTCTTTCACCGTGTCCGATTCACTGCTGCTGGAATCGCTGTCGCCCGCCGGTGCAGCGCCGCCTGCGGCGATTTTGCGGGTATCGGCCGCCACACCGTTGCTCGCGGTTGCGCTGGTCGCGGTGTCTTCATTGGCGTCACTGACCGCCGCTTTGCTGGCCGAGGTGACGACAGGCTGAGTGATCGAAACAGAGGTGATGCTGACCATGGAAATACTCCAATGCCGGTTATAGATAACCGGTCATCGACCCGGGTCGCTTCAATTTGAGATCGACTGTGTACCGACTCGGTATCCGAACCGGTACACAGTCAACGGCTTACGCGCTCAGGCGAGCGGTGACTTCGTTCAGTTGCCCGGACAGGCTATGCAGATTCTGGCTGGCGCTTTCGGTGCGCTGCACGTTGTCGAGGTTGGTGCTGGCGATCGAAGTGATTTCAGTCAGGTTGCGCGAGATGTCTTCGGCCACCGAGGTCTGCTCTTCGGCGGCGGTAGCGATCTGGCGGTTCATGTCGCGAATCGCTTCCACCGCGTGGGTGATGCGCTCCAGCATCGCGCCGGCCTGAGTCACTTGCTCGACGCTTTCATCGCTGCGGGTCTGGCCGCTATCGATGGCTTGCGCGGCATCAACAGCGCCGGTCTGCACGCTCTGGATGATCTGGTTGATCTCGATGATCGATTCCGCCGTGCGCTGCGCCAGATTGCGCACTTCGTCGGCGACCACGGCAAAACCACGCCCGGCTTCACCGGCCCGCGCCGCTTCAATCGCCGCGTTCAACGCCAGCAGGTTGGTCTGTTCGGCGATGCCGCGAATCACTTCCAGCACCTTGCCGATGCGGCCGCTATCAGCCTCCAGACGACGGATCACCGTCGCGGTGTTGGCGATCTCGCCGCGCATCTGGGTGATGCTGTGGATCGTGCTCTGCATGACCTTTTCACCCTGTTGGGCAGACTGGTCGGCATCGTCGGCGGCCCGTGCGGCATCGGCGGCGTGACGCGCCACTTCTTGGGCGGTGGCAGACATTTCGTTCATTGCCGTGGCCACTTGATCGGTACGGTTGAACTGCTCGTTGGTGCCGCCGGCCATGGTCGTGGCAATGGCGTTCAACTCGCCGCTGGCGCTGTCCAGATCACTGGCGCTGCGCTGCAAACGGGTGAAGGTTTCAGCGAGGAAGTCACGCAAGGTGTTGGCCGCTGCGGCGAGGTTGCCCAGTTCATCCTGACGGTCGCTGACCACGCGCTCGGCGAGTTTGCCGCGGCTCAATTGGCTGACGTAATCAATCAGTTTGCGGATCGGCTCGACCAGATTGCGATTGACCAGCCACAAGCTGAGCAGACCAATCAGCAAACTCGAAGCCAGCATCACCAGGGTGCCGAGCAATACGGTGCGATCGGCCTCGGCACTGATCAACGCCGACTGCTCGGTGCCCTGTTTGCGCAGTTCGCTGACCAGCTCGCTCATCTGGTCGCTGGTCGCGCGGTCGACGCCTTTGACCGCGAGGTCGCCCGCCGCAGGATCGGCGCCGGCCGCTACGTAGGCATCGCGACCCTTTTGGTAGGCGGCGCCCAGTTGACGGTGCTCGTCGCGCAGACGTTCGATGCGGTTTTTCAGACTCGGCTCGATGCCTTTCTGGCCGGCCAGTTCACCGAGAATGTTCTGCACGTCGCGCTGGCGATCTTCGAACTGGCCCCAGTATTTGGCCAGGTCCGCCGGTTGCTTGCCGCGCAGCAAGACGTTTTTCCATTCCTGCACCTGCACCTTGAATTGCAGGTTGGCTTCGTCGATGAGCTGCGAGGTGTGCAAGGGACCTGCGATCAACTGGCTGTAGCTTTGCACGCCGTTGGACAGGAAATGAAAACAGGCCAGCGCGATCAACAGCATCGCCAGCAGGCTGCCGCTCAGCAGGGCGAGAATTTGCGCTCTCAGGGATTTTTGCAGCATCGCAGGTACTCAAGACAGGGATGAGGCACGCCCGAAACGAGCGTGAAATAGTGCCGGACTTCCCTGTCGGCGAACCTTGGCCCGTGGCCAATGGCGCGCAACCTAATGTCCCTGTGATCGGCGTGCCAGAGCGCTTCTTGAATATAAATCCGACCGCCGGTAAGTCGCTGATTTGGCGTCATTTTGCCGTCATGCAAACGTCATGTGCGGTTGCGATGATGCGGCTCAGGTGAATCTGTGAATTCCCTGTCTCACGCCCTCCTCGCAGCGAGCCTTCATGAACCACAGCCTCGATATCAGCCATCGCGATCCTGACCTGTTTGGCTTGCTCTACGGCTTTCGTTTTCTGCCCGGCGAACGTGGCCGCGAAGTCGATTCGGCGACGGCCCTGCGCTGCTTGCAGGACGACAGCGACAGCGGCGAATTCCTCTGGCTGCACCTGAACCTCGCCCACGCGGCATGCGAGCGCTGGATGAAAAGCCATCTGCAATTGCCCGAAGAATTTTTCGAGGCGCTGCACGAAGGCTCGCGCTCGACGCGCATCGAGCATGTCGACTCGGCGCTGCTGGCGGTGGTTAACGACGTGGTGTTCAACCTCAGCAGCATGGTCTCCTCGGATGTGTCGACGCTGTGGGTCTGCGTGCGCAGCAAACTGATCGTCAGCGCACGCCTGCAACCGCTGCACTCGGTGGACAAACTGCGTTCGTCGGTGAAGGCCGGCGAGCGCTTTCGCTCGCCCTCGGAATTGCTTGTGCACTTGCTGCGCGATCAGGGCGAAGTGCTGACACAGATCGTGCGCAAGACCAGCCTGAGTGTCGATCAGGTCGAGGACGAATTGCTCTCCTCGCGGCTGTCGACCAACCGCGCCGAACTCGGTGCCAACCGGCGGGTGCTGGTGCGTTTGCAGCGGCTGTTGGCGCTGGAGCCGGGTTCGTTGCTGCGCCTGCTCAATCGCCCGCCCGCGTGGTTGCAGAAGGAAGACGTCAAGGAGCTGCGCAAATCCACCGAGGAGTTCGCGCTGATCATCAACGACCTCACCGCCCTCGGCGAACGGATCAAACTGCTCCAGGAAGAGATCGCCGCCAACCTCAACGAACAGAGCAACCGCACATTGTTCACCCTGACCGTGGTGACGGTGCTGGCACTGCCGATCAACATCATTGCCGGTTTCTTCGGGATGAATGTCGGGGGCGTGCCGTTGTCGCAGGACCCGGAAGGCTTCTGGATATTGGTCGCGCTGGTGGCGACGTTCACCGTGATTGCCGGCCGCTGGGCCTTCCGTAAACGCGGGGATTACTGACCCGCAATACTTTATGCCCACAACAGATCCTTGTGGGAGGGGGCTTGCTCCCGAAGGCATCGTGTCAGTCGGCATCAGATTGGCTGAACCACCGCTTTCGGGAGCAAGCCCCCTCCCACAATTGGCCGGGCCAGTCACAGAAACCGGGCTCAGCAGAAAGTCCTGTGGAGATATGCATAGCTGTTCAGATCAGTGGTCGGGCTAATAAAGCAAACACTGATCTGACGCAGCCTCTCTGTAATATTTAGCAACGATCATGGGCGACATTCCTTCCCTCGCTCAGGATTGTCCGCTCATGGCTACTCCGTCCCTGACCGCCCGCCCGGCGTCCGCCCCCAGCGGCAGGCCTGCCCTCGACAAGAAAGCCAGCCCGTTCACCTACGTGATCTTTTTTGCGGTGTTGGCCATGGGCATGTTGTTCACCGCCTATAGCCTGATGCACGACATGCACGAACTCGGCACGGTGGTTACCACCTGGACGCCGTTCCTGCTGCTTGGCGTGGCACTGCTGATTGCGTTGGGCTTTGAGTTCGTCAACGGTTTCCATGACACCGCCAACGCCGTGGCCACGGTGATTTACACCCACTCGCTACCGCCGAATGTGGCAGTGGTGTGGTCGGGGTTCTTCAA
The DNA here is from genome assembly GCF_900187585.1 of Pseudomonas sp. Irchel 3E19. NCBI lineage: Bacteria > Pseudomonadati > Pseudomonadota > Gammaproteobacteria > Pseudomonadales > Pseudomonadaceae > Pseudomonas > Pseudomonas sp. Irchel 3E19. The sequence goes on along the minus strand of NZ_FYDT01000007.1, from coordinate 165,510 downwards.
TTTCCTCGGCGTGCTGCTGTCCAGTGGCGCGGTGGCGTTCGGCATCATCGCGTTGCTGCCAGTGGAGTTGATTCTGCAGGTCGGCTCGTCCGCCGGGTTCGCGATGATCTTCGCCCTGCTGATCGCGGCGATTCTGTGGAACCTCGGCACCTGGTGGCTGGGCTTGCCGGCCTCGTCATCGCACACCTTGATCGGCTCGATCATCGGCGTCGGCGTGGCCAATGCGCTGATGCACGGCCGTGACGGCACCAGCGGTGTGGATTGGGCGCAGGCCACCAAGATCGGCTATGCGTTGCTGCTGTCGCCGCTGGTGGGTTTCGGTTTTGCGGCGCTGTTGCTGCTCGCATTGCGCGCGTTCGTGAAGAACCGTTCGCTGTACAAGGCACCGCAAGGCAACACCCCGCCGCCCTGGTGGATTCGTGGTTTGCTGATCCTGACCTGCACTGGCGTATCGTTCGCCCACGGTTCCAACGACGGGCAGAAAGGCATGGGCCTGATCATGCTGATTCTGGTCGGCACCCTGCCGATGGCCTATGCACTGAACCGCACCATGCCGGAGGAGCAATCGCTGCAGTTCGCCGCCGTGGCGCAAGTCACGCAGCAGGCGCTGGTCAAAAGTTCACCGCTGCCGGCGCCGGCCGATCCGCGTCCGATCCTCTCGGATTACATGCGCAGCAAGGAAGCCACGCCGCAATTGATCCCCGCCCTCGCCGCCCTCACCGGGCACATCGGCGAGGAAGTCAAAGGCTACGGCTCGCTGGCGAAAGTCCCGGCCGAAGCCATGGGCAACGTGCGTAACGACATGTACCTGGCCAGCGAAACCATTCGCCTGATGGACAAGAACAAGGTCGGCAACTTCGACGCCGACACCAGCAGCAAGCTGCAATTGTTCAAGCAACAGATCGACAACGCCACGCGGTTCATTCCGCTGTGGGTGAAGATTGCCGTGGCCATCGCGCTGGGGCTGGGCACCATGGTGGGCTGGAAGCGCATTGTGGTGACGGTCGGCGAGAAGATCGGCAAGACTCACCTGACTTACGCCCAAGGCGCCTCGGCGGAAACCGTGGCGATGCTGACCATCGGTGCTGCCGACATGTTTGGTTTGCCGGTGTCGACGACGCATGTGTTGTCTTCGGGGGTTGCCGGGACCATGGTCGCCAATGGCGGAGGTTTGCAGATGAAGACCATCCGCAATCTGTTGATGGCCTGGGTGCTGACGTTGCCGGCGGCGATTTTGTTGTCGGGCAGCCTGTATTGGCTGTTCACCCAAATCTTCTGATCTACGCAAGACCCTTGTGGGAGGGGGCTTGCTCCCGAAAGCGGTGTTCCAGCCGACATCAACATTGGCTGACCCTCCGCCTTCGGGAGCAAGCCCCCTCCCACATTTGATGGGGGGTGTTGGTCAGAGGGTCGAACGAATCACCTCCCCCAACCAATCCATAAACGCGCGCACCCGCAGCGGCAAATGCCGTTGCCGCGCATACAACAGTGAAACGGCCATCGCCGGCGCGTTGTATTGCGGCAGCACCGCCACCAACTCGCAGGTTTGCAGATGCGAGCGCAAGCCGGTATTGGGCACCTGCACAATGCCGAAGCCGCCCAGACACGCCGCCTCATAAGCATCGGTGCTGTTGACCGTGACACTGCCAGCCATCGCCACGCGGCGTATCTGACCGTTTTCTTCATAAACAAACCCTTCCGAACGCGAACCCAGCACGCCGACGTAATGCACCAATCGATGCTGCGCCAGATCCTCAAGCGTCTGCGGTACACCATAACGCTCAAGATACGCAGGGCTGGCGCAGTTGATCATCGGCAAGTCGCACAGATGCCGCGCCACCACCGATTGATCCGGCTGCGCGCCGACGCGCACCACGCAGTCGAAACCTTCGCTGAGCAGATCGACGCGGCGGTCGGTGCTGCTGATTTCCAGCTCAAGATTGGGATGGCGATCCATGAATTGCGGTAGCCGTGGCATCACCACGCGCCGGGCGAGAATGTTCGGCATGTCGATGCGGATGCGCCCGGCCAGCGAGGCTTCGTCCTGGCGGAACAAGCCTTCGATCTCGTCCATGTGCGACAGCAGATCCTTGCTGCGTTCGTACAGCACCAAACCGTCTTGCGTCGCCTGCACCTTGCGCGTGGTGCGTTGCAGCAATCGCGTACCGAGCAGTGCTTCCAGCGCTTGCACATGCTCGGACACGGTAGAGCGCGGCAGGCCTAGGTTTTCCCCGGCGAGGGTGAAACTCGACAACTCGCTGACCCGGACGAAGGTGCGCAGCAGTTCCAGTTTGTTCATGGGCCACCCGTTTATTGTTCGGTTTAACCGACCAGTGATTCCGATTTCAGTCTGTTTATCACCTGTCGGCGGATAAATAAACTTCGATCCATCATCACTCACCGCAATCGAGGAAGCCCCATGAACCGCAAAATCGCATTGATCACCGGCGCCAGTCGTGGCCTGGGCAAAAACGCCGCCCTGCATCTCGCCGCTCAAGGCATCGACATCATCGGCACCTACAACAGCCGCGCCGATGAAGCCCAGGCGCTGGTAAATGAAATCGAAGCACTTGGCGGCAAAGCCGTGATGCTGCAACTGGACGTCGGCCGTAGCGAAGGCTTTGTCGATTTCGCTGCGCGGGTCGAGCAGGCGCTCAAGCACTTTGACCGTCAGCGGTTTGATTTTCTGGTCAATAACGCCGGGGTCGGTTTGCATGTCAGTTTCGCCGAAACGACCGTGGCGCAATTCGACATGCTGATGAATGTGCATTTCAAAGGGCCGTTCTTCCTGACTCAGCAACTGCTGCCACTGATTAACGATGGCGGGCGGATCATCAACGTTTCCAGCGGCCTTGCTCGTTTCAGCATCCCGGGCGCCAGTGCTTACGCAGCGATGAAAGGTGCGATTGAAGTACTGACCCGCTATCAGGCCAAGGAGCTGGGCTCACGGCAGATCACCGTAAATACCCTGGCGCCGGGTGCGATTGAAACCGACTTCGGCGGCGGCACCGTGCGCGACAACCCGGCGGTGAATGCGATGGTCGCCGAAAACACCGCGCTGGGTCGTGCTGGTCAGCCGGATGATATTGGCGGTGCGCTGGCGCTGCTGCTGTCGCCGGGTGGGCAGTGGATCAACGGGCAGCGAGTTGAGGCCTCGGGCGGGATGTTTCTCTGATTGAAAACACCTCCCTGTGTAGGCGCAGCCTGCGGCAGCGCCTTCATAGGAATGGGGTTACCCCTGACAGGTGTTACGCAGCAGGAAGCGCTCGCGCACCACGTCATAGCCCCAGTGATACACGTAGGTGTACGGTAGGAAAAACAGCAACACGCCGATGTCGAGCAACAACGCTTGCCACAGGCTGACCGACAGCCACCACGCAATCAGCGGCACGCCCATCACGATCAAACCACCCTCGAACAGCAGCGCATGCACCACCCGCACCCAGGCGTTGTGGGCGACGTTCAGGCGCGCCAGCATGCGGTCGAAGAAACGGTTGAACACCACGTTCCAGCCCAGCGCCAGCATTGCGATCAACACCGTCACCGCGCCCATGTCGAGCAGCGGTTTTTGCAGGATCCACGCCAGTAAAGGCGTGCAGATCAGGATCGCCAGCAGTTCGAAACCGATGGCCTGAAAAATACGTTCAGTGAGGGATTTGTGGGCAGTCATGGCCTGACTCCTTGAGTGAAGATGGTTGCCATGATCAACCCATTAACCGATACTTCATAACCAATAACCATCGATCAAGGCGATAGTTCATGGCTTCGCAAGAAGTGCTGTTGGCGTTTGTCCAGGCGGCGACGCAGGGTTCGTTTTCGGCGGCGGCGCGCAAACTCGGGCGCAGTCAGTCGACCATCAGTGCGGCGGTGGCGAGTCTGGAGATTGATCTGGATCTGATCCTGTTCGATCGCAGCAGCCGCAAACCCACGCTGACCCCGGCCGGGCACGTGATGCTGCAACGGGCCGAAGCCATTCTGGCGGCCAACAGTCGGCTGGAAATGACCGCGCGACAATTGTCCCAAGGGGTCGAGCCGAAACTGACCGTGGCGATTTCCGACACTTATCAGTCGGCGCGTTTCGAAGCGGCGCTGGTCGGGTTCGAGCAACGTTACCCGGATCTGGAACTGGAATGCCTGATTGCTGAATGCGACGACTTGATCGAATTGGTGCAACGCGGTCGCGCGCATCTGGCGTTTGCCGAGATGCAGGACAGTTACCCGCCGGATCTGGTGACCTCGACCGTCGCCGAGCGTACTGATATCGCGCTGTTTGTAAGCCGCGAACACCCACTGACGACGCTGGAATACATCGATCAAGCCATCCTCGAACAGCATCGCGAACTGCGCCTGGCGACGATCATCAATCCGTACGACAGTCGAGGCAAGGGCCGTGTGTGGTCGGCGCCGAGTTATCTGATGCTGATGGAGATGGCCGAAATGGGTTTCGGCTGGGCGCCGCTGCCGCGCTGGCTGGTGGGGCGTTTCGGCAATGGCACGCTGGTGGAATTGAACGTGCGCGGCTGGCCGAAACCGGTGTTTGTCGATGCCTTGTGGTCGCGGCTGTATCCGCCGGGACCGGCGGGGAGCTGGCTACTGAGCAAGATGCTCGAATAGCGGCGCGCCCATTCGCGGGCAAGCCCGCTCCCACAGGGTTCGGAGCAGGCCTGATGTTCTGACTTGGCTTTACTGGCCCCTTCGCGAGCAAGCCCGCTCCCACAGGGTTCTGAGCAGGCCTGATGTTCTGATTTGGCTTTACTGGCCCCTTCGCGGGCAAGCCCGCCCCACAGGGTTCTGAGCAGGCCTGATGTTCTGATTTGGCTTTACTGGCCCCTTCGCGAGCAAGCCCGCTCCCACAGGGTTCTGAGTAGGCCTGATGTTCTGATTTGGCTTTACTGGCCCCTTCGCGGGCAAGCCCGCCCCACAGGGTTCTGAGCAGGCCTGATGTTCTGATTTGGCTTTACTGGCCCCTTCGCGGGCAAGCCCGCTCCCACAGGGTTCTGAGCAGGCCTGATGTTTTGATTTGGCTTTACTGGCCCCTTCGCGGGCAAGCCTGCTCCCACAGGGTTCTGTATTGAACATTGGATTTGTGTACGACACGGACACTGTGGGAGCGGGCTTGCCCGCGAAGAGGCCAGTAGGGTCAGCGCCCCATTCGGATCAGTCCAACGCTTGCAACCGCGCCTCGATAAACCGCCGCTCCGGCGCCTGCCGCGTCAGTTCCAGGGCCCGGAGATACGCCGCCCGCGCCTCTTCCACCCGGCCCAACTGCCGACAAAACTCCGCCTGCGCCGAATGCGCCAAGTGGTAATCCTGCAACTCCCCTCGCGCCAATATCCCTTCAATCAGCGTCAACCCCGCCAACGCCCCGTCCCGCTTGGCCACCGCCACCGCCCGGTTCAACTCGATCACCGGTGACGGCAGCGCGCGCAATAGCACGTCGTACAGCCCGACGATCTGCTGCCAATCTGTTTGCTCGGCACTGGGCGCTTCGGCATGCACCGCCGCTATCGCCGCCTGCAAACAATAGGGTCCGAAGCGCCGCGTGGTCAGCGCCCTTTCTACCAGCGCACAGCCTTCAGCAATCAAACCGGCATCCCACTGCGAACGATCCTGATCATCCAGCAACACCAGTTCGCCATTCGGCGAGGTGCGCGCCGGTCGTCGCGATTCGTGCAGCAGCATCAGCGCCAGCAAGCCCATCACCTCGGGCTCTGGCAGCAACTCAATCAACAACCGCCCCAGCCGAATCGCTTCACGGGTCAGTTCTTCGCGCGTCACTTCTGCCCCCATCGACGCCGAATACCCTTCGTTAAACACCAGATAAATCACCCGCAACACGCTGTCGAGGCGCTCGGGCAGTTCGCTCAGGCTCGGCACTTGATAAGGGATTTTCGCGTCGCGGATTTTCGCTTTCGCCCGCACGATGCGCTGGGCAATCGCCGCCGGGGCCGAGAGAAACGCGCGGGCGATTTCCTCGGTGGTGAGGTCGCAGACTTCACGCAAGGTCAGCGGCACTTGCGCATCCGCCGCCAGCGCCGGGTGACAGCAGGTGAAGATCAGCCGCAAGCGATCGTCTTCCACGTCTTCGTCACTCCAGTCGGCCTGCTCCAACTCTTCCAGCTTCGCCAACAACAATGGCTGCGAGGCCTTGAACCGTGCGCGCCGGCGCAACACATCGATAGCCTTGAAGCGCCCGGTGGACACCAGCCAGGTGCGCGGATTGTCCGGCACACCGTCGCGCTGCCAGCGCTCGACCGCGACGAAGAACGCCTCGTGCAAGGCTTCTTCGGCGAGGTCGAAATCACCGAGCAGGCGAATCAGCGTCGCCAGAATCCGCCGCGAGTCTTCACGATAGACCTGCTCGACCCGCGACCTGACCTCAGACATTCAACTGGCGCACGGGGCGCACTTCAACGCTGCCAACCCGCGCCGCCGGAATGTTGCCGGCGACTTGAATCGCTTCGTTGAGATCCTTGGCATCGATCAGGTAGAAACCAGCCAGTTGTTCCTTGGTTTCGGCAAACGGGCCGTCGGTAATCGACAGCTTGCCGTTACGCATACGCACGGTGGTGGCGGTCTGCACCGACTCCAGCGCTTCGGCCGCAACCATCCGCCCGCTGCCCTGAACCGACGCGGCGTAAGCCCAGCATTCGGCGTCCTCGGGGCTGTCGGGCGATGAATGCAGCAGGCGTTCATCGCTGTAGACCAGGCATAGATATTTCATGACGTTCTCCTGATTCGAACGGATCAACTATGGCTGAAGATCACGGCTGCACATCGAACAGCGTCGCGCCGCTCATCGGATCGAACGGTGCCGACCAATGCTCGTGGGCGATCCGCCACGCCCCGCCGACCTGGCGATAGCATGCGGTGACGCGCATCCAGCAGCTTTGGGTTTCGCCTTTCTCGTTGGTGCCGCCGCAATTGGCCACCCAATGGGCGAAGGCGATGTTGTCGGCGGTTTCGATGGCGATTTCGTGGAATTCGAAAATGTGCGGGCCGGGGCACATTTCCATGCATTCCACCCAGTGCTTGCGGTAAGCCGGTTTGCCCTTGAATTGCAGGGCCTTGATCGCGTCGAACGAGAGGATGTCGTCGGCGTACAACGCCATGACTTTCTCGACGTCCTTGGTCATGACGGCCTGACGATAGGTATCGATCAGGGCTTTGATTTCAGTCTGTGCGCTCATGGTGTTCTCCGTGATTGTTGTTGTGAAGACACCTTTAGTCGTTCGGCGAATCGGCAGATCGACAGACGAAACAAAAAATTTCCAACGAGGGCAAAGTCGCTAGAATCCGAGGCTCATCTTTGTAGGAAAAAGGAAATTCCCGTGTCAGCCCCACTCGTGCCGTACGACAGCCTGAACGCTTTGCAGCGTCAGCAAGTCGAGGCGATTGAAATCCTCCCCGAGCAGATCAAGTTCTCCGGCGACATTCATGGCGCCCTGCATACCTTGCTGTCGAAACCCGGCCCCGGCGTGAAGGGGTTTGCGCTGCTGGCGGATGAAGTGCCAGTGGCGTTCCTGCTGCTCAAGCGCCCGCCGGTGTTGCCAGCCTGGGCTGATGAACACAGCGCCACGTTGCATGCGTTGCAGGTCGATCATCGGTCACAGGGCAAGGGTTATGGCAAGGCGTGTCTGCAAGCGCTGCCGAATGTGGCGCGTGAAGCATGGCCGCAGATCAAAGGGCTGGAATTGTCAGTGGATGCCGACAACGACGCGGCCATCGCGCTGTACGCCAAACATGGCTACGTCGACAGCGGCGAAGCGTACAAGGGCCGGATTGGTTACGAGCGGCGCATGGGGCTGTTTTTCTAAGTCAGTGGGAAAGCAAGGATGATCGGCTCAATCGAAGCGCTGGAAGCGATTTACGGACTGCCCCACGAGCGGGCGGTGCGCAAACAGATCACCCTTTACTGATACATAGCCTGAACACACCACTGTTCCCCTGTGGGAGCGGGCTTGCTCGCGAAGGCGTCGTGTCAGTCAACATTTTCAGCGACTGATACACCGCCTTCGCGAGCAAGCCCGCTCCCACAGGGGTTTTGTGTTGTTGTTCAAAGGGTCAGGATCATCTCGTGCCACGCCATCCCACCATGATCGGACTCCGACGGTTTGATGTAGGCAAAACCAAACCCGGCATACAGCGGGATGTGTTTTTCCTTGCACATGAGGTGAATCGTCGCCTTGTCCATCCCGCGCATGCGTTCGATGAACTCCGCCATCAAGCGCTTGGCCAGGCCTTGGCCCTGGTAATCCGGGTGTACCACCACTGACATGATCACCACGTTCGGACCCGCCGGATCATGGCCGATCAGTTCCTTGAACGCCTCGTCGGACATCTGCACGTCGAATGCCGCGCCGGAATTGACGAAGCCTGCGACCACGCCGTCCACCTCGGACACGATAAAACCTTCCGGCCATGTCGCAATGCGCGTCGCGATCTTCTCGCGGGTGGCGGCTTCATCGCCTTCGTAGGCAACGGTTTCGATGGCGTAGCAGCGGTCCAGGTCGGCAGGCGTGACGTGGCGGATGACGGGGTTCATGGCAGCTCGGAAAACAGCGGAAAAAAGTGCGCAAAGCATAAAGGAATAAGGTGTTCATATCGATCCATACGGGCCGCGTAAAGCCTGTGTATAAGCGCTTTTCTTCCGGGTCTCGGGCAGCTATTTCTGCGGTGTGTCTCTGATCACCCGTGGGGGAAACAGCTTATGAGCAGCGTAGAGATTGGCCTGTTGATGGTGTTGGGCATCAGCACGTTCGGCTTTATCACCCTGGGCATCGACCTGTTACGGGCGCGACGTGTTGGCAAGAATAAGCGCGGTTGAAAGCATGAGGCGGATCAGTGATCCGCCTCATCGTTGCTGGCTCAGATCCTGGTATCGACCGGCACGCAGATTTCCAGCTTGCCCGTGTGCAGCTTCGGATTGAAATCGGCGCTATAGCGCTCCAGCTCCGGGGCGTTGAGTTCCACGTAGTGGGAGGTCGGCAGCCAGGTCTTGTAGATGTATTGCAGGGTCTGTGGCAATTGATCGAGCGGTCCCTTGTGCTCGAACACCGCGTACTGACGGGGCAACACTTCGACCCACTGGTACACCTTCTGGTCCAGGTCATCGAGCTTGCTGATTTCGACCCCGGCGATGTAATCGAAGCCGCCATTGCCGTCGAAGTTGCTGCACACCCCATAGGTCACTTCGTTTTTTTGTCCCTGTATCTTTCCCAGATGCGGCAAGAACTTTTCCCACAGCGCGGGGATGTCTTTCGCAGTGTCTTGGCTAAATCGACCACGAAATCCTGCAATCAGCAGGAAGTGTCCATGTTCGAAGCGAGGTTCAGCCACTTCGACGCGGGTTTGCTCATCCATGACTCGACTCCTGCAACAAAATAGGGGGTTCGGCTGGTGAGTATAGAAAGCCCAATGCGATTCGCACGGTTACAGCGAATGCAACTGCTCGACGGCACCTGAGCCGACAAACTCGTTGTAGCCTGAAACAATCACGTACACCGCGAAATAGCAGAAGATCGCTGCAGATGCCAGGTAGGAATAGCGCAATAGCTTGTCGCCCAGCAGCTTGCCACCGTGGCTCGCTGCAAAGCACAAACCAGCCGACCACAACAACCCGGCGCATAGGAACCCACCAAGAAACAGCGCCGAACTCAAAGGCCCGCCGCCACCGGAACGGGCGATCAGCGTTCCACCCACCGCCGCGAACCAGAGAATCGCGCTCGGCGAGGACATGGCCAGAAAGATACCGCGAAAGAACTCCTTGCGATGAGAGTTCTGGCCGACCTCAGCCGTCTCTGCCAACAGCGCCTCGTGGTGAATCGCCGAGTAAATCATCTTCGCCGCAAAGTAGATCAGCAGCGCCGACCCGCCGATCCACAGGACCCAGCGCACGGTTTCGTATTGCAGCAAAACGGTCATCCCGGCCAGCGCCAGCACCGCGTAAATCAGGTCGCCGACACAGGTGCCGAGGCCCAGCGCGAAGCCTTGAAAATAACCGCGCTGCATCGCCAACGTGATCATGGCAATGTTAGCCACGCCGATATCGAGGCACAGCGAAAGGCTCAGCAAGAAGCCGCTGGTGAATTCCATCTACCGATTTCCTTGGGAAAAATTCGTTTAACGATTGTTTGAACACCGGGGGCTGGACAGTCTGCCATCACTGCCCTTATCTTCGCCAACAGGTCACCGCAGTGACCAGCGTCGCTCGGACGGTTCCGGGCGCTTACGTTATCCGAGGCAACAATGGCCGAACAAGGTTCGCCGCGCCGCTTTGCGCGCATAGATCGACTCCCCCCTTACGTTTTCAACATCACCGCCGAGCTGAAAATGGCCGCCAGGCGTCGTGGTGAAGACATCATCGACTTGAGCATGGGCAACCCCGACGGGGCCACGCCGCCGCACATTGTCGAAAAACTCGTACAAGTCGCTCAACGCGAAGACACCCACGGTTACTCCACGTCCAAGGGCATTCCGCGCCTGCGCCGGGCGATTTCCAACTGGTACAAGCAACGCTACGAAGTCGACATCGACCCGGAAAGCGAAGCCATCGTCACCATCGGCTCCAAGGAAGGCCTGGCGCACTTGATGCTGGCCACGCTGGATCAGGGCGACACCGTGCTGGTGCCGAACCCGAGCTATCCGATTCACATCTACGGCGCGGTGATTGCCGGCGCCCAGGTGCGATCGGTGCCGCTGGTGCCTGGCGTGGACTTCTTCGCCGAGCTTGAGCGTGCTATTCGCGGTTCGATCCCCAAGCCGAAGATGATGATCCTCGGCTTCCCGTCTAACCCCACCGCGCAATGCGTGGAGCTGGACTTCTTCGAACGGGTAATCGCCCTCGCCAAGCAGTACGACGTACTGGTAATCCACGACCTGGCCTACGCCGACATCGTCTACGACGGCTGGAAAGCCCCGTCGATCATGCAAGTGCCGGGCGCCAAAGACATTGCGGTGGAGTTCTTCACCCTGTCCAAGAGCTACAACATGGCCGGCTGGCGCATCGGTTTCATGGTCGGTAATCCGGAGCTGGTCAACGCTCTGGCGCGGATCAAGAGTTACCACGACTACGGCACGTTCACCCCGCTGCAAGTGGCGGCGATTGCCGCGCTGGAAGGCGATCAGCAATGCGTGCGCGACATCGCCGAGCAGTACCGGCAGCGGCGTAATGTGCTGGTCAAAGGTCTGCATGAGTTGGGCTGGATGGTCGAAAATCCGAAGGCGTCGATGTATGTCTGGGCGAAGATTCCTGAGGCTTACGCCCATCTGGGTTCGCTGGAGTTCGCCAAGAAACTGCTGGCCGAAGCCAAAGTCTGCGTCTCGCCGGGGGTCGGCTTTGGTGAGTACGGCGACGATCACGTGCGCTTCGCGCTGATCGAAAACCAGGACCGGATTCGTCAGGCGGTACGCGGTATTCGCGGGATGTTCCGGGCGGATGGGCTGGTCCCGAAAACTACCGCCTAACGCCTATCCCCCTGTGGGAGCGGGCTTGCTCGCGAAGGCGTAGTGTCAGCCGATATCAATGTTGACTGACCCACCGCTTTCGCGAGCAAGCCCGCTCCCACAGGGGATTTGTGTTCAGCCGTGAAATCACACTCCACAAAAAAACCGCATCGCTGCGGTTTTTTTGTGCCTGCGAAAGCGCCGCTTAAACGAACATCGACAACAACAGGATAAAGCCCAACGCGACCACCGAGAGGATGGTTTCCATCGCCGTCCAGGTCTTGAACGTCTCAGCCACGGTCATGTTGAAGTACTGCTTCACCAGCCAGAAACCGGCGTCGTTGACGTGGGACAGGATCAGCGAACCGGCCCCCGTGGCCAGTACCAGCAGCTCACGGTTGACGCCCGGGATCATGCCGACCACTGGCACCACGATGCCTGCACCGGTAATGGTCGCCACGGTAGCCGAACCGGTGGCAATACGAATCACCGCTGCCACCAGCCAGGCCAACAGAATCGGCGAGATCTGCGCGCTGACCGCCATGTGGCCGATCACATCGCCCACGCCGCTGGTGACCAGCATTTGCTTGAAGCCACCGCCGGCACCGATGATCAGGATGATCGCCGCGGTTGGCGCCAGGCTCGCATCGAGCCACTTGAGCATTTGGTTGGAGCCGATGCCCTGCTTGTAGCCGAAGGTGTACAGCGACAGCAGCAACGCCAGCAGCAACGCCGAGATCGGGTGACCGATCATGTCCATCCAGGTGCGGAAGAAGTTACCGTCCGGCAGCGCCACGTCAGCAAAGGTTTTCAGCAGCATCAGGAACACCGGCAGCAGTACGGTGATCAGGGTGATGCTGAAGCTCGGCAGAACGGCGGAATCGTTTTCACGGGCCAGTTGATCGACCAGTTCCTGATTCGGGTGACCCGGAATGTGCTTGGCGATGAACGTACCGAAGATCGGGCCGGCAATGATGGCGGTCGGCAACGCGACGATCAGACCGTACAGAATGGTCTTGCCGATATCAGCGCCGAACACGCCGATGGCCAGCAGCGGGCCCGGGTGCGGTGGCACCAGACCGTGTACCGCCGACAGGCCGGCCAGCAGCGGAATACCGATCTTGATGATCGACACGCCGGTGCGACGGGCAACGATGAACACCAGCGGAATCAGCAATACGAAGCCGATTTCGAAGAACAGCGGGATGCCGACGAGGAACGCGGCGAACATCATCGCCCACTGGACTTTGTCCTTGCCGAACGCGCGAATCAGGGTCTGGGCGATCTGATCCGCCCCGCCCGACTCGGCCATCATTTTGCCGAGCATGGTGCCCAGCGCGAGGATGATGCCGACGAAACCGAGCACGCCACCGAAGCCGTCCTGGAACGCCTTGATGATGGTGCCGATCGGCATGCCGGAGGTCAGACCGAGGAACGCGGCGGCGATGGTCAGGGCAATGAACGGGTGAATCTTGAATTTGGTGATCAGGATGATAAGTCCGATCACCGTAACCACTGCATCGAGCAGCAGGTAGGCGTCGTGGGACATGCCAAACATGGGGGGTGTCTCCTGGCTTGTTGTTGTTATTAAAGCGGGTTAATCAGAAGTCGTGATGACAGCGCTATCTGCATGAACACACTCATACCGCCTGTTTCAGGCCATTGGCCTGCCACCAGACGTGAGCCTGTGCAGCGAGTTCTTCAACGCTGTGGATCGATGCATTCAGCGCCAGGGTCAACGGCTCGCCCTTGGGCGATTCGAGGGTGGCGAACTGGCTTTCAATCAACGTCGCTGGCATGAAATGGCCCGGGCGGTGCGATACACGCTCGGCGGCGACTTCAGGGGTCAGCTCAAGAAACACAAAGCCCAGGCCTGGCAAGGCACTGCGCAGCACTTCGCGATAGCTGTGTTTGAGGGCCGAGCAGGTCAGCACCGGGCGCTGACCTGTGGCATCGACGCGACGCAGTTCATCGCACAGGCTGTCGAGCCAGCCGGCACGGTCGTCGTCGTTCAGGGGGATCCCCGCGCTCATCTTTTCGATGTTCGCGGCCGGATGAAAAGTATCGCCTTCAATGGCAGTGGCGCCGCTCAATTGGCACAAGGCCTCGCTGACGCACGTCTTGCCGCAACCGGCAACGCCCATGATGACCAGGGCGGTGATGGGATGACTCATATAACACCTCAGCGCGCAGACAGCGCTACCTTTGCTAGCTATGACTCTAGTGCACAGGCAGAAGTTGCCGACGCCTTCTTGTCGTTTTTTTGGGTTGCAGCAGGTTTGTTCCCAACGCCAAAAAGCGAAGATCAGGCAGGACCTCGCTTACGCATTTACAGCTGCATCAGGACAGCGCTACCTTAGTGCCTTGATTTTTGTTTGGCAAGCCGTCGATGACCACCCCTAAAAACGATAAAAATACCCGCACCACCGGCCGTCCCACCCTTAATGAAGTTGCCCGCCTGGCCGGGGTCAGTCCGATTACCGCTTCTCGCGCCTTGCGCGGGGTCAGCACCGTGGCCACGGAGCTTGTGGAAAAAGTCCAGAAAGCTGCCCTGGAACTCAACTACGTGGTCAACCCTGCCGCCCGCGCCCTGGCCTCAGCGCAGAGCCATTCGGTGGTGGTTTTAGTGCCTTCGCTATCCAACCTGTTGTTCATCGATACCCTGGAAGCCATCCATCGGGTGCTGACGCCCAAGGGCTTCGAAGTGCTGATCGGCAACTTCCACTATTCGCGTGATGAAGAAGAAAAACTGCTGCGCAACTACATGGCGTATCAGCCACGCGGCTTCCTGCTGACCGGGTTTGATCGCACTGAAAGTTCGCGGCGAATGATCGAGGCCAGCAACATTCCCTGCGTGTACATGATGGAGCTGGACAGCGCCGCCGGGGTGAACTGCGTCGGTTTCTCGCAACTCAGTGCCGGTGAAACGGCGGCCGAGCATTTGCTGTCCCGTGGGCGCAAGCGTCTGGCCTACATCGGTGCGCAGCTTGATCAGCGCACGTTGTTGCGCGGTGAAGGTTTTCGCAAAGCGTTGCAGAAGGCTGGGCGTTATGACCCGGACCTGGAAGTGCTGACGCCGCGCTCCTCGTCGGTGGGTCTGGGCGGCGAGTTGTTTTTGCAATTGCTCGCGGCGCATCCGGATGTCGATGCGATCTTTTTTGGTAACGACGACCTGGCGCAGGGTGCTTTGCTGGAGGCCTTGCGCAACGGCATCAGGATTCCGGAGCAGGTAGCGATTCTGGGCTTCAACGACTTGCCGATGTCCGAGCACATGGTGCCGCGCCTGAGCAGCATCAACACCCCGCGTGAAGCAATCGGCCGACGCGCGGCGGAGCAGATGCTGACGTTGATGGCCGGCAACAGCGTGGCGCGCCCGGTGGAGGACATGGGCTTCGAACTGAAGATCCGCGAAAGTACCTGACCCCCACAGATTCAAAGTTGAAACACCATCCCTGTGGGAGCGAGCCTGCTCGCGAAAGCGGTGTGTCAGATAAGCATGTGCCGAGTGAAACGACGCTTTCGCGAGCAGGCTCGCTCCCACACTGGATCTTCACAGACGCTAATGGCTGAGTAAGTCAACCAGCGCCAAGGCACCCTTCTGCAATGGCTGGCTTTTGAGCCACACCGCATGCACCGGCAGCACCAGTCCATTCTCGATATTGCGGAAATTCAGTCGCTTCAAGCGTCCGCTGTCCAGCCACGGCTGCACCACCGACAGCGGAAAATTGCCCCAGCCCAATCCCGCCTCGACCATCTCCATCGCCGTTTCCAGCGTATCGGTGCGCCAGTGGGATTCAGCCACCAAAGGCCGAGTCTCGCTGATCGGCAAGTCGCGGCTGGCGACGAAGATCTGCCGAACATGCACCAAGTCTTCAAGAAACAGATCCTGCCCCTGCAACAACGGACTGTCCGCCGCCAGCGTGGCGATCATGCGTTCGTTGCCGACAAACTGAAACCGCTCCAGCACGTTCACGCTCAACCCGGCGAACGCCAGGCACACGCTGACGCGGCCGCTGTGCAACATCGCCAACACGTCATCCTGCGGCGCGGTCAGCACTTCGATGTCGAGCAGCGGATGACGCTGGGCAATCACCCTGATCGCCGCCAGCAAGCGGCTTCGGTCAATATCCGCGACCACACCAATCGACAATTTGCTCTCCAGCCCCAACGACAATTCAACCGCGTGCACCTGCAGTTGCTTCAGCTGTTCGGCGATCAACCGCGCATGCGGCACCAATGACAAGGCCATCGCCGTCGGTTGTGGCTCGCGATGGCTGCGGTCGAACAGCGGATAGCCCAGTTCGGCCTCAAGATTACCGATGGCCATGCTCACGGCCGAGGGGACTTTGCCCAAGGCCCGAGCGGCGGCGGAAAACGAACCACGCTCGATCACCGCGAGAAACAGTTCGATGCTGTCGCTGTTGAAATTCAAAGGATCAACCTATCAATAAATATGAAAACTACTGACTTTTTCTGTCAGGTCTATTGAAGCTATCTTTCGTCGCCTTGGCCAGCTCTGTTGGCAAATCGAATTCAAAGAAAGAGGCAAATCCGCATGCAAGGCGTTAAACGCAAACTGGTCTACGTGTCGCTTTATGAAGTGATCGGCATGACCTTCTCCGCCCTCGGTCTGGCGCTGTTGTCGGGTACATCGCCGGGCAGCACCGGGCCGCTGGCGGTGATCATCACCACCATCGCGGTGACCTGGAACTTCATTTACACAACCCTGTTCGAGCACTGGGAAAGTCGCCAGAAGTCGCGCACCCGCACGGTCAAACGGCGGATCGCCCACGCCGTCGGGTTTCAACTGACGTTGATCGTGTTCCTGATTCCGTTGATCGCGTGGTGGATGAACATCAGCCTGGTGCAGGCATTTCTGCTGGATCTGGCGCTGATCATTTTCATCCCGTGCTACACGTTTGCCTTCAACTGGCTATTTGATCGCGTGTTCGGTTTGCCGGCCTCGGCACTGCCGGATACAGCTGCGGCGGCATAAATCGTCAATTCGTAAACAGATATTGCGAGAAATCAGCGGTTTACCCGAGTAAACCGCTGTTATTCACAATCCGTGAACTCCGATAGCAGGCTAAGCTTTTCCATCAATAAAAAATGGATCAGCCCCATGACTGCTCACGCCCCCACCGTCGCGCCAAGCGACGGCATCGACCCGATACGCGCCGCCGAGGTTTCCGCCCGCATCGACCGCCTCCCGGCGGTCGCAACGATCTGGCAACTGGTGGCGCTGCTGTCGATCGGTGGATTCTTCGAACTCTACGACCTGTTCCAGACTGCCTACATCAGCCCCGGTCTGATCCGCGACGGGATTTTCGCCACCGGTAGTCAGGGTGTGTTCGGGTTTTCCGATCAGGCGGCGTTTGCCTCGGCAACCTTCCTCGGCCTGTTCATCGGCGCGAGCATGCTCAGCCCGTTGGCAGATCGTTTTGGCCGGCGCGCAATCTTCACCTTCGCGCTGGTCTGGTACACCGTTGCCACCGTGCTGATGGGCACTCAGAGTTCGGCGCTGGGGATCATCTGCATGCGCTTTCTGGTGGGCATCGGTCTGGGTATCGAACTGGTGACCATCGACGCTTACCTCTCGGAACTGGTGCCCAAACGTATGCGCAGTTCGGCATTTGCCTTCGCATTTTTCATACAGTTTTTGTCGGTGCCGGCGGTGGCGCTGATGTCGTGGTGGCTGGTGCCGCAAGCGCCATTCGGCGTCTCCGGGTGGCGCTGGGTGGTATTGGCCAGTGCGGTGTTTGCGCTGTTTATCTGGTGGCTGCGCAAGCGTCTGCCGGAGTCGCCGCGCTGGCTGGCGCAACACGGCCGCTTTGATGAGGCCAATCGGATTCTCGACAACATCGAAGCACGTTGCGAGAAGGATCACGGCAAACCGCTCGACGCCCCTGAAACGGTCCCGGTCGACGTCGAAGGCAAGGGCCGTTTCGCCGACATCTGGCAACCACCCTATCGTCGTCGCGCGTTGATGCTGATCGTGTTTCACGTCTTTCAGGCCATCGGTTTCTTCGGTTTCGGCAACTGGTTGCCGGCGCTGCTTTCCGGCCAGGGCGTGAGCGTCACCCACAGCCTGATGTACGCCTTCATCATCACCCTCGCCTACCCGCTCGGGCCGTTGCTGTTCGTGAAGTTCGCCAACCGTTTCGAAAACAAATGGCAAATTGTCGGCTCGGCCCTCGGCGCCATGACCTTCGGCACCTTGTTCGCTTTGCAAACCAGCGCGCTCGGGCTGATCTTTTGCGGGGTGATGATCACCTTCTGCAATGCCTGGCTGAGCTTCAGTTATCACTCGTATCAGAGCGAACTGTTCCCGACCAACATCCGCGCCCGCGCTGTCGGCTTCTGCTATTCGTTCAGCCGTTTGTCGACGGTGTTCAGCAGCCTGTTGATCGGCATGTTTCTCGACAACTTCGGCACACCCGGGGTGTTGGCGTTTATCGTCAGCAGCATGCTCATCGTGATGCTGACCATTGGCTGCTTCGGGCCGCGCACACGTAATCTCGCACTGGAAAACATTGCCCATCGCTGATGAACGACGGTCATCCACTGCCGCCGAACGGCAAGGGATGACCGCTTCTCACCACCGCGAGTGCTCATTCCCCCCCGAAATACAGGGCTTTGGACTCAAGGCACGGTTATTGCTGACCTACGTCAGTCAGCAATTATCCAAGGTCCAATCATCATGTTGGTCAGTGCCAAGCAAGCGCAAATAATCCACTTGCCCAAGCGGCTCGCAGAGGATGCCACCGCCACGGCCGCCGCCGGTTTGCAGAGCGGCCTGCACGGCGCCATGTTGCAATCGCTGCAGAATCAGACGCAGCTGCAATCCACCGATGCCAGCGCCAAGGTGCAGGAGTCGGCGACGCAAATCGCCACCCAGCAAGTCGCCGAAGCCACGCGCATCAGCGACAACGTCGACGAGGCATTCGCCAAGACCCGTGTCGGTCTGCAAACCACCGATATCTCCGATGCCACCCAGACCACCGGCACCTCGGCCACCGATGCCTTCAAGGACTACATGAGCAAATCGCCGGAACAGCGTATGCGCGACAGTATCCTCAAAGACCTGGGGATTACCGAAGAAGACATCCGCAACATGCCGCCGGCGCAACAACTGGCCATCGGCAAAGAGATCGCCCAGCGCATGCAGGACAAGATGCAACTGGCGCAGGCGGAAAAAGAAAACGTCAATGACGTCAAGGTGAGTGACAAGTTGGCGGACACGTTTCTCGCGGCGCTTTGATCACGCCATTGCAACAGGGTCCACCGCGACCCTGTATGCCTGTGTACTTTGTGGAACTATACGACCACTCATCGGAAACAGCACAATACCTGTCAGATATGACAGTAGATCTTTTGCAAAGAATCCCTGTTCAATGGGTCGTGATCACCCACGTGGTCACAGACTTGAAACTATGAACAGGAGTTCATCATGAGTAACAGTCCCTTCACAGGTGAATGCAACGTCAGCTCCACTTATAACGACGAGCCCTACGGGGAAGACCTGTCCACAAAGGATGTTTCCTTTACCAAAAACTACATCCAGGCGACCAAATCCTCGAGGTTTTTACAAGTTCTTCACTCCCCTTCACTTGATGAAAACGATCATGAACTGGAGGTCGGTCCAGATAAGGAAACGCAAGTTAAGTATCGTACCAACCATGGAGGCATTGATCGTATCTACGACGTGGTTGGATCGGTAGAACTAACAATCAGGACGAATGCGCGGAGCGGTAAATTTAAAGGGAAATACTATGACAACTGGGGACGGGTGCTTAGTATCCAAGGCGTTTTTGATGTCACGTTGACGTAATATCGAGATCCGCTGCCTTGAACAAGGGCATGGAGTGTCGCCCTTGTTCAGGTGCAGGATAAAGCGCATGGGCCAGGTTGCGATTTTCAACAGCCCGTTCGTCGCGAAACATCCTGCACCTGTAATTTCTGACAGTAGACGGTATGCCTTGCATGAAAGAGCATGGAATCGCGCGTGCAGCGATATGGGCGGGCGATGACAATCATCTGCAAGGAAGAAGAATATGAATGAGGACCTGGAAAGCAAAATCGAGAGCGCTACAGGACATTTCGCCCTGTTCGTGAATGAGAATAACCAAGGCGAACAGACTGTTCCAACCGGCTGTCTTCTATTGGCGTTTAATTCCGAATATACGTATGTATTAGGGCGTATCAATATCTCCAACTCCTGAACTCAGCAATTGCCCCTCAAGTTAGAGGGGCCATTACCCTGAGACACTCAATTCAACTGCAGCGTCTCATTAAACTGACTGATCGCATCCACCACATGCCGCGATCCCTGTTGAATCTCCAGAATCACCTCCCCCGCCTCGTTCGCCAATTCGACGCCAAGGCCCGTTCGGCTCAGACTTGATTGCATGCTCGACACCGCGCTCAAGGACAAGTCATGGTTCTTGCGCACCACCTCGACAATCTCCAGCGTCGCCTGACTGGTGCGCGCCGCGAGGCTGCGCACCTCATCCGCGACCACGGCGAACCCGCGTCCATGCTCACCGGCCCGCGCTGCTTCGATGGCGGCGTTGAGCGCCAGCAGGTTGGTCTGATCGGCAATGCCGCGGATGGTCTGGACGATGGTGCCGATGATGTCCGACTGTTTGCTGACCGCATCGATGCTGACGGCCGCTTCGTTGAGATCGCGGGAGATGTCCTGAATGATCTGCACCGTTTGCTGCACGACCTGTGAGCCTTTTTGCGCGCAGGCGTCATTTTGTACCGACGTGCTGTGGGCCGATTCCGCAGCGTTCTGCAACGTGGTCATTTGATGGGTGATGTCGCTGGCGAACTTGACCACTTTGTACAAGCGGCCCTTGGTGTCGAACAACGGGTTGTAGGAGGCCTCCAGATAGACCATCTGCCCGGATTTGTTCTTGCGTTCGAATCGGTGCGAGTGATATTCGCCGCGATTGAGCGAAGCCCAGAATGCCTTGTACTGCGCTGACTCGGATTCCGAACGGTGGCAAAACAGGCTGTGGTGATGCCCGACGATTTCGTTGAGCGAGTACTGCATGGTATTCAGGAAGTTTTCGTTGGCGGTAATCACATTGCCTTCAGGGGTGAACTCGATCACCGCCATCGAACGACTGATCGCCGCGAGCATGCTTTCCTCTTCGTGTTCCTTGTTAACCCGGGCGGAAATGTCCGAAGCCACTTTGATCACGCTTTTGATTTGTTTGTCCGGGCCGTACACGGGCATGTAACTGGCCTCGAGCCAGATCTCTTTGCCGCTTTTGTTCAAGCGTAAAAAGGTCCCGCTGATGGGTTCGCCACGGGCCAGGTCACGCCACAATCTGGCGTACTCCTCACTGCGGTAGAACGCCTCTTCGCAAAAGATCCGATGATGCTTGCCGCGCACTTCTTCAGCGCCGTAGCCCATGGTTTTGCAGAAGTTTTCATTGGCATCGAGAACAATGCCTTCGGGGGTGAATTCGATCATCGCCATCGAACGACTGATCGCGGCCAATTTGGCGTTGGCCTCGGTCAAGGCACAGCTGAATCGCTCGATTTCCTGCAGATCAGCCTTGTGATGTAGGTTGAACATGGTTGTATCACCTTCAGCGCGGTCTTTTGATTTGATGAAAGTTCAGGTCTTTCAGAATCCACCACTACGTTCCTTGGAACAGGCACACGCATGCCTCCAAAGGGAGGCGTTGTCAGGTGATAAATGATGGTCAATCGGAGCGTCCATGCCGCAACGCTCTAATCAAGACATCCTTCTCTTGATAGCCCGCACGCGGGCCAACCCTAACGTGTTGAAGAACTTCCATTTAGATGACGCTCCTTGTTGGTTCAGTGTCGGTGCCTTGGATTGCGCACTCTGGCAGCATGGATCACGGACTAACCGACCGGCAGTGACATGACGGTCGACATGGTTAGTTAGCTGTCAGCATAGCCAGCGCAAAGCCTTGCGCAAGGCCACTAGTCGGCCAGTATCTGGCACTTTTTGCACAAGAATCGGTTCAGCGCAGCGATATGTTGTCTGGGCGAATGCCATCGCGGGCAAGCCCGCTCCCACAGGGTTGTGCGCCGTGTTCAAACTAACGCAATACCTGTGGGAGCGGGCTTGCCCGCGATGACGGTAGACCAGGCACTACAAAAACAGCAGAAATGCCTTACAAGCTGCCGCTCACCTTGGTAGCCACTTCCGTTGGCAACCAAGGCTTCCATATCTGTGGCTGATCGCGCAGAAATGCTTCGGCCACCGCTCGTGGTTGCTGGCGTTTTTCACTCATCTTCGCCAGCGTCTGGTTGAGCAGATCAATCGGCAGATCGACTTTCTCGAAGAAGCTCACCAGCTCCGGGTACTGCGCCTTGAACGGCGCCGACACGCCAATCGCAGGCTCGCCGGTATCGAACGGGTGCCTTTGGGGTTGGGATTGTTGCCATCGGCAAGGGTCAGCAATCTTGCAGATTTATTTGGAAAGCGCCCCAAGCGCAGACGCCGTTCGTCGGAACTGTAATTTCTGACAGTGGCCAAGCTCAACGGTCCGAGCGCCTGATGATCGCCACGCCAGCGCTCGCTGACGTCCTTAGACATGCCTTAAAAAGGAGCCAGGACATGACACTACACATACCAGCGGAAACCGCCCTGTATTCACTCATCGCCTTTAACACCCTGGACGCATCCGCTTCGACAGCACTTACACCGCCAAAATTTGCCGGTGCCATCGAAAATGTGGTTGACGCTGACTTCGGCCTAGGCAACGTTCAGGTTGAGATGGGGGCTTTATGTGCCATCGATCCTTGGCCGAACATGGAAACCTTTGACTTTGTCGAATTGTTCTTCACCGACCAGAATCGCGCCGACGCTTACAAACAGATCGGCGAGGCGGACAAGAACCAGCGGATTCTATTGACCATTCCACGCTCTTTTTTCCTCTCGAAAACCTACGAAAACGTCCACTATCGAATCCGTCGTCACAGCGGTAACCTGGAAAACTCCCCGCCGCAAAAGGCGCTGGTGTTGCTGAGACACCCCGGTGGCCGTGACCAGAACGCCGACCCCATCAGCCACTCGGAGCTGCATCAGCAACTGGAACCGGAGGTGGCTGAACGCGGGATCGATGCCGAGCGCGCCAAGGCCGGCACATGGGTCACGATCAAGCCTTACACCTACCTGCGGGTGCGCGACGAAATCGAATTGAAATGGGGCACCGAATCCATTCGCCATCTGGTCACTCGAGAGCAGGCAGAGTCGCCGGCCAGCAATCCGATCAGGATTTTCGTCAGCCGCACCGTCATCGAGAATGCTGGCAGTGCAGCCAAATTGCCGGTCATGTTCCAGCCCATTGACGAGGCCAAAAATCGGCCCGATCCAAACGGCCCCTGGTCAACGCCGTCTTATGTGGATGTCGATCTGGACGACTCGAAACTGCCCGAGCCTTTCGTTGAAGACGCGGATTACCACACCTGTGAAATAGATCTCCTGGGTTTGAATGGTCGGGATGTAAAGGTTGAAGTGCAAACCAGCCGACAGAACTATGTACCGGGCAATATCATCCATTTGTCCTGGGCCGGTGAAACCGTAGAGGGCACATCGATTAAGCAGACCTTCGAGATTCCCGTCACGGCCCCAGGCAGGACTTATGAAGCATTTGTCGCCTATGACAACGTCAAGGAGATCCCCTACGGCAGAGCCATCGTTTCGTATGAGGTGCAGACCAACAACGGCCGCCTGTACTCGAAAAAAACCATCGTGCGCATCGCCGGCAAGCTCAATGCTTTGCTCGCTCCGTCGATCGATAAGGCCAATGGCAATTACCTGCCGCTGAATCTTGAGCGGGCCACGGTGACGATTCCGAGTTACCCCGGACGTGCGTCCAATGATCAGGTGATTCTGTTTATCAACGCCGTCCGGCCCGGCGGCGGTACCGAACTCTATGAAGATGCACGTCTGGTCGGCGTCCTGCCACCCGGCATGCCGATCACCCGACTGGTCCAAGGGCCGGATCTCGACCGTTTTGCCGGACTGAGTGTGACCGTCACCTACGAGGTGCATACCAACGTGGTGCAGATCTCCGATCCGTTGCACCTGAGGATGGGCGAACCGAGAAAAAACCTGCCGGCGCCTATTCTGGAAGGCACCACCGACGACAACGTGTTCGACCCGGCGCCCGATCGCGAAGTGATCTATCACATCCGATTGATTCTGACCAACACCAAGGATCAAGGCAGTTGGTATTTCCAGGGCTTCAGCCGTGAAGGCAGCACACAAGGGACGTTCGAACTGACGCCAGGCTCGGCGGCACGCGCTATTCGCATTCCGCTATCCCGCCACTTCGTCGAGCTCAATCTGGACCACACCGTAAAGCTGTTTTACAACCTGCGGCGTGACGGCGTGGAGATGTACTCCGAATATCGCGAAGTGCGCATCGGCAGCCCATTGCCCAGCCTGCTTGAACCGAGCGTTGTCGAGGCGCCCAATGGTTTGCTCGATCCGAATCGTTATCAGGACGGTTTTACCGTGCGTGTCGTGACGACAGCGTTCAAGCCAGAGGACACGATCGAACTGACGATTCTCGGCCGTCCGGGCGACGGTTCGACGGTTCCCGAGCGCAAGTCAGTCAACGGTCAGGCATACGTGGATTTCAGCATCCTGGCGGGCATTACCGGGGCCAACCTGAAGCAGGTGGTGAAGGTCAGCTACAAAGTAATTCGTCTGGGACAGGAGACGCCTTCCAAAACGCTGGACCTGAGCATTGGCGAGTTGCTGCAACAAAGCATGCCGACACCGTTGATCGAAGGTTTCACTGGCGCCGAACTGCAGATCGGTACCATCAAGGACGACACCAAAGTGTTGTGTGACAGATGGCCGTTCCAGCGTTCGGGGCTGCCAGTGTGGTTGAGTTATGTGGAAACCCGCACCGACGGAACTTCACGGACCAAGGATCAGTGGGTGGGAGCGGCACACGATCAGGGTGCGGGGCTGACTTACACGACTGAGGTGCAATGGTTGCGCGAGTGCCGGGCCGATTCGAAAGTGGCGATCGTGTTGAAGGTGGGGTTGTTCAGGGAGGCTGCGTTGGTTGATGCAGTGGAGTGTCAGGCCAGGGTTTATAGCGTGCAGGCCGGGCTGGACAAGTTGACGACGTTCGACCGGTTCAATTGGGATGGGTGGGTTCCTCATCCCTCCTACCCTTCGCAAATCGTTTTGGAACAAGGTGAGTATTTCGTGCAGTCGACCAACGGCTGGAACTACTTGATATTCAATAAGAGCTACGATGACATCGAAATCGGTGAGGTGTATGAACTCAGCTTTAAATATCAGTGTCGGGTTGCATCTGTTTTGTACATAGTTAGAGACGGCGTTGTCATTCACAACGCAACCATTCCTGCATCAAATATATGGAGAACCCATTCAGTCACGTTTCCGTCAAAAAATACGCCGCCTGCGTCACCAATGGCACTTTATTTCCAGTTTGGTTTAGCGCAGGGGCAGGCCGTTGGTAGTTCGAGGATAGATGATATCCGTCTGAGATATGTGCCCTGAGCACATAGACCCGCTCTCTTGATGATCATTCCGGGCTTCCCGGTATGATCATCAAGAAGGCGACAAACACGCCCATTTCAATGCCCGAAAATATCGACCTTCTTGGTCTTCTTCTCCGCACGTTTCTCAATCGCAGTCTTGGCCGGTTTCTTCTTCGCGGCTTTCTTTGAATCCATACCTTTGGACATGATGCGTACTCCACTCACAGGGGATGTGAGGTCAGGTATACACCTATCCCGAGGCGCACGTTCTTTTATAATCGCCGCTTTGCCCACCGACAGTCCGATCCCATGACCGATACCCGATACACCCTGCTCGACGCGTCTTTGTGGCCGTTGATGAACAAGTTTTACCGCAGCCATCAATCGTCGATGAAAGCCGTGCGCGAAGCGCAATTGTGGGTGGCGCGCCGTGGCGACATTGTTGCTGCGTTGTGTTTGCGGCCGGTGGCGGGTGGGCATTGGTTGACCGGGTTGTTTGTTGATCCGGGGTGTCGTGAACAGGGGATTGCGGCGCAGTTGATCGCTGAGGCGGTGAAGGGTGTGACGGCGCCGGTGTGGCTGTTCTGTCATCCGGATCTGCGCGAGTTTTATGAACGGCGCGGGTTCACGTTCGACCCGGCGCTGCCGCAAGCGATGGCAGAGCGATTGAGCCGGTATGCGCGGAGCAAGCCGATGATTGCGATGGAACTGATTCCCGCTCAATTCTGATATGCAATGCAAAACCAATGTGGGAGCGAGCCTGCTCGCGAAAGCGGTGAATCAGTCACAGAATCTGTCACTGATATTGCGCATTCGCGAGCAGGCTCGCTCCCACAGGGATATGTGCTGGGTCTTAGATCAATCGTCTGCTGTCGGATCAAGATCCGGGAACATCACTTCGGTAAAACCGAACTTGCTGAAATCGCTGATGCGTGACGGATACAGCCGGCCGATCAGATGATCGCACTCGTGCTGTACCACCCGCGCGTGAAAGCCCGAGGCCACCCGCACAATCGGCTGACCTTTCGGATCAAAACCCTCGTAGCGAATCTGCTGATAACGCTCCACTGCGCCTCGTAAGCCCGGCACGGACAAGCAACCTTCAAAGCCCTCTTCCATCAACGGACTCAACGGCGTGATCAGCGGGTTGATCAGAATCGTCTGCGGCACGGCTTCGGCGTCTGGGTAACGCTCGCTGTGCTCGAAACCGAAGATCACCAGTTGCAGGTCGACGCCGATCTGCGGCGCGGCCAGGCCGACGCCGCCAACGCTTTCCATGGTCTGGAACATGTCATCGATCAGTTGCCACAGCTCGGGGCTGTCGAACATCTCCGGCGGTACAGGCGGGGCAACGCGCAGCAGGCGCTCGTCGCCCATTTTCAGAATTTCACGAATCATGTTCAGGCTTCGTCAGTGTCCGGCTTGAGCGAATGATCGCGGCCCAGGCCCGAGACGTGTTGTTTGGGATGTTCGTCGAGTTCGCCGGGGACTTTTTCACCGGCATCCTTGCCCTCGCTGGACATGTGCTCGATCACCGCATTCATCTCCGCGCCGAGCAACAGCACCGCTGCGGAGATGTAGAAGTACAGCAGCAGCACGATGATCGCACCGATGCTGCCATACATCGCGTTGTAGTTGGCGAAGGTTTTCACGTAGAACGCGAACCCCAAGGACGCAATGATCCACACCACCACGGCCAACACCGAACCCGGGGTGATGAAGCGGAATTCCTGTTTGACGTCGGGCATGACGTAGTAGATCAGTGCCACGGCAACCATCATCAGAATCACGATGACCGGCCAGCGCGCGATCGTCCATAGGGTGACGATGAAATCTTCCAGCCCCACCTGCGCGGCAATCCAGCCCATCACCTGAGGCCCGAGCACCATCAGCGCAGCAGCCACCAGCAACATGCCAGCGATGCCGACGGTGTAGAAAATCGACAGCGGAAAGCGCTTCCAGATCGGGCGCCCCTCGACCACGTCGTAGGCAGCATTCATTGCACTCATCATCAAGCGCACACCGGCAGAGGCGGTGTACAAGGCGATGACGATACCCACCGAGAGCAAGCCGCCCTTGGACTGCTGCAACTGATCGATTACCGGGTTGACCTGCTCCAGCGCCTGGGGTGGCAGCACCAGTTCCGATTGCAGGCGCAGCCAGGAGAAGAAGTCCGGCAGGTGCAGGAAACCGATCAGGGCAATCAGAAACAGAATGAACGGGAACAGCGAGAACAGCATCTGGTAAGCCAGTGCCGAGGCATAAGTCGACATTTCGTCGTCGACGAATTCGGTGACCGTGCGCACCATCACCCGATGCAGGGGCAGACCTTTCATGTCCGGAAAAATCATTCGCGTCTCCTTTCGCCGCAATACAGGTTGAAGTCGTGGCGACTCAGGGGCCGTTTTTTACATCACGTTAGCCTACTTGGCGACCATTGGTGGATGTCAGCAGGTATTTGACACAAAAACGGCCATCCTTGGATGGCCGCTTCTGCTTTTCGTTCAAGGCGCGATTACGCCTTGTCGATGGTTTTCTTCACTGCGTCTTTGGCTTTGCCGACGGCTTGCTGGGCTTCGCCTTTTTTCTCTTGAACCTTGCCTTCGGTCTGCAGCTTGGTGTTGTCGGTGGCTTTACCGACGCCTTGCTTGATGTTGCCGACCGCTTCGTTGGCCATGCCTTTTACTTTATCGCCTGTGCTACTCATGGTGTTTCTCCTTGGTGCAATTAGGGGGAAAAGTCAGTACGTAATGATTGACCGGCCCGGTTTGCGCCAAGTTTCATTTTTTTTCAGGCGTTCATTTCGTCGCAGTGTGCAGGTTGGGCTTTATGTTTGTCGGCGTTGCCTTGAGAATGCGCTCCATATGGGCGCCACGCGCCAGATAACCGATCCCCGCAGGAATGTTATGAAACTCGATAAAAAGCAGGCCATCGCCCGTCGAAACCAGGAACTGGGCGGCGCTGTGCTCGGCTCCAACAACTGCCACTTCGCCGAACTGAACCGCAATCGCAACATCTGGTGGTTCGACCTGCCGGTGACGCGCCTGGCCGTCGGTCAATACGAGTGGATTCACCTGCTGATGCATACGCCAGCCACTGACGAATTGCTGCACTTGAAAGTGCCGACGGTGTTTCTGCGTGAAAAGCTGGAAGGCCTGGTGATTCGTAACGAGGGCAAGCGCAAGGCGGCGTTGAGCCTGGAATTGAGCGCGGACAAGGATTCGTATCTGCAGGACATGCGTCCGGCCGGCACCAACGTGAATTTCGCGCCGTTCCGTCAGTAACAGAAAAGCTTCGCGAGCAAGCCCGCTCCCACATTCATCCGCGTTCCTCCAGTTGGAATACAGTCAAATGTGGGAGCAACTGTCTTACCCCGCCATCCGCCGTCCTCCAGTTGGAATACATTCAAAATTTGGGAACAGGCTTGCTCGCGCCTACATTCATCCGCTCTCCTCCAGTTGGAATACAGTCAAATGTGGGAGCGGGCTTGCTCGCGAACGCGGTCTCACAAGCACTACAAATCGACAGCCTGCTCCAACAAAAAGCCCCGCATCTGCGGTAATGCTGTTCACTTAAGCGGAGCAGCCTTACGGTCCACCGGAAACCGGGTTTTTGAAATCTTCACCGTCCTTGGCCTCGAAGGCCTTGGGCGGTGATCCAGAAACAGCCCGCCAACGCCTTTTCTAAGTTCCGCCAACCGTCTACCCGTCGCTGAAACAGGATTGGCCGCTGCCATCACGATCAACTGCACGGCGATGTACTGGCAAGCCGGCTTGAAACGGATGTCCGACGGCGCTCGACCAAACGCGACTGCTGCCTGACTTGCCTCCCGACGAATCACGTTGTAAGCCAGCAACAACCCCCACACTTCCTGGTAGATCAGATCGACCTTTTTGCTGCGCCCCAGTGTGTAGGAAGAGTCGGATTTCGCTTTCTGGCTTGCGGCGACACTTTCATACGCACCAAACGATCATGCTCGTTGTAACGGGCTACCTCCTCGCAAACCAATCCCTTTTTTGCCGGAATCAGCCAATGACGGTGACTGCCGTCGCCGCTCAGGCTGAGCATGAGATCGGCGCTCCAGAACCCTTTATCGAACAGCGTCACGGAGTGGTCGGGGATCTGCTGCAAAAACTCATCGGCCAGACGCATTTCGCTGCGTCGGTAAGGGCTAAGCTGTGCATCCAGGATCAGGTGTGAACGCACACTCATCAGCGCCACCAGGCGCAGATGTTCAAACGTCGGGCAACCTCATGAACCGGCTCGTCACGAAACAGTGCCATGCCGAGCACCAGCCAAAGCACTTGATCAGCGGGCAATCGCCGTCGGCGAATGGTGGCCTGGCTGGACAGATCCAGCGCAGACGCGACCCACTCGATGGGAATATTTTGAGTGAATGTGCTCAAGTCACAGAAGTTGAAAAGGTCGCCGAGGTCGAGCAAGTCCTGTTGAACAGACATAAAAAATCCGATGCCAGAGATCTGACATCGGATTTTCGAAGAAGCCCGGCGAGGATTCAAATGCTTAAGTGAACAGCATTACCGCATCTGCGGGGCTTTTTGTTTTAAGCGGCGTTCTTGGCCTTGATCTTCTTCAGCTCTTCGTCGCGCAATTCACGACGCAGGATCTTGCCGACGTTGGTGGTCGGCAGTGCATCGCGGAATTCCACCGAGCGCGGCACCTTGTAGCCGGTGACGTTGGCGCGCATATGCTCCATCACGGTTTCCTTGGTCAGCGTCACGCCCGGTTTGACGACGATGAAAATCTTGATCGCCTCGCCCGACTTCTCGTCCGGCACACCGATGGCCGCGCACTGCAACACGCCCGGCAGGGTCGCCAGCACGTCCTCCAGTTCGTTGGGGTAAACGTTGAAACCGGAGACCAGAATCATGTCCTTCTTGCGGTCAACAATGCGCATGTAGCCGTCAGGCTGGATCAGCGCGATATCACCGGTCTTCAGCCAGCCGTCGCTGTCGAGCATTTCGTCGGTGGCTTCCTGACGCTGCCAGTAACCCTTCATCACTTGCGGGCCCTTGACGCACAGTTCGCCGATTTCACCCAGCGGCTGCTCGACACCGGCATCGTCGATGACTTTGCACAGGGTCGATGGCACGGGAATACCGATGGTGCCAATCTGGATGTTCTGAATCGGGTTGACCGTGGCCACCGGGCTGGTTTCGGTCATGCCGTAACCTTCGCAGATGGCGCAGCCCGTCACGGCTTTCCAGCGCTCGGCTGCGGCCAGTTGCAGGGCCATGCCGCCGGACAAGGTGACCTTCAGCGCCGAGAAATCCAGCTTGCGGAAGCCTTCGTTGTTGCACAGCGCGACGAACAGCGTGTTCAGGCCGACGAAACCACTGAACTTCCACTTCGACAGTTCCTTGACCATCGCCGGCAGGTCGCGCGGGTTGCTGATCAGGATGTTGTGATTGCCGATCAGCATCATCGCCATGCAATGAAAGGTGAACGCATAGATGTGATAAAGCGGCAGCGGCGTGATCAGGATTTCGCAACCTTCATTGAGGTTGGAGCCCATCAGCGCCTTGCACTGCAGCATGTTGGCCACGAGGTTGCGGTGGGTCAGCATCGCGCCTTTGGCAACGCCTGTGGTGCCGCCGGTGTATTGCAGCACCGCAACGTCACCGCTGTCCGGGTTGGCCTCTGCCACCGGCTGGCCCTGGCCCTTGCTCAGCACGTCATTGAACTTGACGGCTTTGGGCAGGTGATAGGTCGGCACCATCTTCTTCACATATTTGATGACGCTGTTGATCAGCAGACGCTTGATCGGCGGCAGCAGGTCGGCGACTTCGGTGACGATGATGTGTTTGACGCCGGTTTTCGGCACGACGGCTTCAGCCAGGTGCGCCATGTTCGCCAGGCACACCAGCGCCTTGGCACCGGAGTCGTTGAATTGGTGTTCCATTTCCCGCGCGGTGTACAGCGGGTTAGTGTTGACCACGATCAACCCGGCGCGGATCGCACCGAAGACGGCCACCGGGTACTGCAGAACGTTGGGCAGCTGCACGGCGATTCGATCACCGGGCTGCAAATCGGTATGCTGTTGCAGATACGCGGCAAACGCACCAGACAATTCGTACAACTCACCGTAGGTGATTGTCTTGCCCAGGTTGCTGAAAGCCGGTTTGTTGGCGAAGCGTTGGCAGGATTGCTTCAACACTGCCTGAATGTTCGGATACTCGTCCGGATTGATCTCGGCAGCAATTCCAGCCGGGTATTTATCCTTCCAAAAGTCTTCGATCATGGAAGCCCACTCCTCAGCAACGCGAATTCTTCACCGCATTTGATGCGATTATTATTGGTGTGTGTTTTGTATTGGTGAATCTGGCTTTACAGAGGCCGAGACGTCACAAAGCGCGCCGAGAGTAGCAGCTTTGCCGAGGGTCGACCAGAGCCAAAAGTGGCCCGAACAGTCACATTTATGACTCAAGACTTGCCAGCAGTCATTTTAGAGCAAAAATCCTATATCACCCTGAAACGCCTGATTTTCCGGGCCTACAAAGCAAAAGATCGCAGCTGGCAGCAGCGCCTACATTGGAATGCGTTTCCTGTAGGCGCTGCCGCAGGCTGCGATCTTTTCGCTTCTAATCCTTAGGCGATATCGCGCAACTCGCGCCGCAGAATCTTGCCGACCGGCGTCATCGGCAACGACTCACGCAATACGATGTGCTTGGGCACTTTGTAGGCGGTGAAGTTTTCTTTGCAGTAAGCCTTCAGCTCTTCAAGGCTCACGCCGCTTTCCCGCGCCACTACAAACAGCTTCACCGCCTCGCCCGAACGCTCGTCCGGCACGCCGATCACCGCGCAGTTGGCGACTTTCGGGTGGGCCATGACCACGTCTTCGATTTCGTTGGGGTACACGTTGAAACCGGAGACGATGATCATGTCCTTTTTGCGATCGACGATGCGCACAAAACCATCCGGGTCAATCACTGCGATGTCGCCGGATTTGAACCAGCCCTCGGCGTCCAGCACTTCGGCGGTGGCTTCAGGTTTTTGCCAGTAGCCCTTCATGATCTGCGGGCCTTTGATGCACAGCTCGCCACGTTCACCCAGCGGCTGCTCGACGCCATCATCATTGATGACTTTGAGCAGCGTCCCCGGCACTGGCAGGCCAACCGTGCCCAGACGCGATTGATCGCCATACGGATTGGTGCAGGCCACCGGCGAGGTTTCGGTCAGGCCATAGCCTTCAGTGATACGGCAACCGGTGATCTGCTCCCAACGCTCGGCCGTGGCTTTGACCAACGCTGTGCCGCCGGAGTTGGTGAGTTTCAACGTGGAGAAATCCAGGGTCTTGAAGTCCGGGTGATCCATCAGCGCGACAAACAGGGTGTTAAGCCCCAGCAGTGCGGAAAACTTCCAGTTCTTGAGCTCCTTGATGAACCCGGCAATGTCACGCGGGTTGGTGATCAGCACGTTATGGTTGCCCGAGACCATCATGCACATGCAATTCGCGGTGAAGGCATAGATGTGGTACAGCGGCAGTGGCGCGATCATCACCTCCTGCCCTTCGCGCAACAGCGGCTGCCCATCCGGGCCCAACTGTGCAAGGCAGGCACGTACTTGCTGCATGTTCGCCACCAGATTGCCGTGGGTGAGCATTGCCCCTTTGGCCAGCCCGGTGGTGCCGCCGGTGTACTGCAACACCGCGATGTCGTCGAGGCCGACCTTCAGCGGCTTGATGCCCAGGCCCCGGCCCATGCGTAACGCGCTCTTGAAGGAGATCGCCTGGGGCAGCGAATACTCGGGCACCATTTTCTTCACTTTGCTGACCACTGTATTGACCAGCCAGCCCTTGGCGGTGGGCATCAGGTCGCCCATCTTCGCCTCGATCAGGTATTGAATATCGGTGTCGGCCAGCACTTCCTGGACTTTCTGACCGAACATGTTCAGATACACCAGCGCCCGCGCGCCGGAGTCCTTGAACTGATGGCGCATCTCTCGCGCGGTGTACAGCGGATTGGTGTTGACCACGATCAGCCCGGCGCGCAACGCACCGAACACGGCAATCGGGTAATGCAGCACGTTAGGCATCTGCACCGCGATGCGATCCCCAGGTACCAGATCGGTATGTGCTTGCAGATAACCGGCAAAGGCGGCGCTCTGGCGTTCGAGTTCGGCGTAAGTCAGGGTGACGCCCATGTTGCTGAACGCGGGGCGATCGGCGAACTTCTTGCAGGAACGCTCAAACACTTCGATCACCGACTTGAACTCACCCATGTCGATGTCCAGCGGTACGCCGGCCGGGCGTTTGTCATTCCAGAAATCAGGTTGCATTGTTCTTGTCCTCTTTACCTGAGCCGATCCGGGGCCGCGTTTCTGTCATTTCTCCTTCATGCATTGAAAGCAGAAAGCAAAACGCGGAGCTTCACGGACACTAGCAGTTATGGCCATTGAGGCAAATATGGGCGATGTCGTCATTGATCGTGTGAATCTTCACGCCGTGGCGTGGGCTGATCGGACGACAAGCGACAGATGCGCTATACAATGCTTCGACCCATAGCAAAGGAATCGCCATGATCCACCAAACCCTATGGCTGGACGCCAGTGACCGCAGCCGCCTCTTCGTCAATCAGTGGTTGCCGGCCGCGCCGTTGAAAGCGGTGATTCTGCTGGCCCATGGCATGGCGGAACACAGCGGCCGCTACGCGCGGTTGGCCGACACGTTTTGCGACAAAGGTTACGGTGTGTACGCCCCGGATTTGCGTGGACATGGCAGAACCGCCGACAACGGTACCCTCGGGCATTTCGCCGACGACGACGGTTGGTGCAAAGTCGTCGGTGACCTGGCCAGTCTTAATCAATACATCGGCCAGCAGCATCCCGGCGTCCCCATCATCCTGCTCGGCCACAGCATGGGCAGCTACCTTGCTCAAGGTTATCTGCTGCATCACAGCGCCAGCCTGCACGGGGCGATTCTCAGTGGTTCGAACTTTCAACCGGTGGCGCTCTACGGTGCTGCGCGACAGATCGCTCGCCTGGAGAAACTGCGCCAAGGCGACAAGGGACGCAGCGCGTTGATCGAGTGGTTGTCGTTCGGCTCGTTCAACAAAAAATTCAAACCGGTGCGCACCCCGTTCGACTGGCTCAGCCGCGATCCGGTCGAAGTCGACAAATATGCCAATGACCCGCTGTGCGGTTTTCGCTGCACCAATCAACTGTGGATCGACTTGCTCGGCGGCTTGCAGCAGATCAGCAAAGCGTCCACTCTCGCCCAGATTGCCCCGGGCCTGCCGCTGCTGGTGATCGGCGGCGAATGTGATCCGGTGAGCGAAGGCAAGCGTCTGACAGATCTGGCCAATGCCTTGCGCACGGCCGGCAGCCAGAACCTGCAACTGAAGATCTACCCGCAGGCGCGGCACGAATTGTTCAACGAAACCAACCGCGACGAAGTGATCGCCGATGTGCTGACCTGGATCGACCAGGCCCTGAGCCATCCCCGCCCTCACCGCAGCGAATAACTTTTTGTGGATTCATTTAATCCGTCACAGGAATCAAGACCGATGACCCAAGTTACCAACATCCCTTACGAAGCCCTCGAAGTCGGCCAGACCGCCAGCTACAGCAAGACCGTCGAAGAGCGTGACATCCAGCTGTTTGCCGCCATGTCCGGCGACCACAATCCGGTGCACCTGGACGCCGAGTTCGCTGCCGCCAGCATGTTCAAGGAGCGCATCGCCCACGGCATGTTCAGCGGTGCGCTGATCAGCGCTGCGGTGGCTTGCGAGCTGCCTGGTCCGGGTACGATCTATATCGGTCAGCAGATGAGCTTTCAAAAGCCCGTGAAAATCGGTGACACCCTGACAGTGCGTCTGGAAATTCTCGAGAAGCTGCCGAAGTTTCGCGTGCGCATTGCGACTCGCGTGTTCAACCAGCGTGATGAGTTGGTGGTGGATGGCGAGGCTGAAATTCTCGCGCCACGTAAACAGCAAACCGTGACCTTGCCGACATTGCCGGCGATCAGCATCGGCTAATCTTCAGGTACACAAAAAACAAATGTGGGAGCGGGCTTGCTCGCGAAGGGGTCGGGTCAGCAACATCATCGTTGCATGACACACCGCTTTCGCGAGCAAGCCCGCTCCCACAATTTTTCCAGCCTGGCTTACGAGCGTGCGCGAGCCTGGTTACGCAGGGCTTTCACCTGGTCATGGTTGCGCTGTACGCCGTGGTATTGACGTTCAACCAGGTCACGAATACCCACCAGATTGTGCTTGCTGATTTTTTCGATGGCTTCACGATAAGCCTTCAGCGCGTGATCTTCACCACGCTCGGCTTCGTTGAGCACTGCTTCTTCGTCTTTACCGGTGAACATGGCTTTGACGTCTACCCAACGACGATGCAGGTCACCGCTGACGCTGGTGGAGGTTTCTGGATCACCGCCCAGCTTACGCACTTCCGCTTGCAGTTCAGCTGCGGCAGTAGCGCAGTCAGCAGAGCGAGTCGCGAACAGGGTTTTCAGTTCTGGATGCTTAATGTCTTCTGCACAAGTCTTGAACCCTTCCTGACCATCCTTGCTGGTTTCAATCAGGTCATTGAGTACAGAGATGGCTTCTTTATTCATGTCAGTCATTTTTCAATTCCTTGCGATCGATGGAAGATGCAAGGGATATTGCAGTGTGCGTGCCAGCTTTTTATTTTGAAATAAATCGTTATTTATCAACAACTTAAAGATAAATGAACTATCTGTATCACGGTTATTTGCATGATCTGTCATTTGGCCTGCATGCAGAATGCCTGTATTTTCCAGTTTGATTTGAATCCAGACGAAAATCGATGAACCCTGAAAAACTCGAACTGCTGATCACCCGCGAAATGCCCTTCGGCAAATACAAAGGACGGATCATTGCCGACCTGCCGGGTCCTTATCTGAACTGGTTTGCCCGCGAAGGTTTTCCGCATGGCGAACTGGGTGGCTTGCTCGCGCTGATGCAGGAAATCGATCACAACGGCCTCTCGGATTTGCTCGAACCGCTGCGCGCCAAACATGGCAAACCCGCCCCGCGCCACTGAAGCGCCCTCCTCCTCAAGAGCAAGTCGACCATGCCCGACAACACCCGCCGTGCCCGTGATGAAGCTTTCTGGCAAACCTTCGCCGACCGCTACGACGTTCAACCCGGCCCCGTAAATCTGGAAAATGGTTACTTCGGGCGCATGTCGCGCACGGTGATCGAGGAGTATCAGCGCAACATCGAACTGATCAACACCAGCAATTCGGTGTATGTGCGTCAGCGCTTCGAACAGCACGATAGCCTCGATATTCGCGCACAGCTTGCCGAGTTGATCGGCGTACGCGCGCAGAGCGTGGCCTTCACCCGCAATGCCACCGAAGGCCTGCTGTCGTTGATCCGCAATTACAACCGCCTGCAACCGGGCGATCAGGTGCTGATCTGCGACCTCGAGTACGACACGGTCAAAGGCGCCATGCGCTGGCTGGCGCATCATCGCGGGGCGGAGGTGATCGAGATCAGCCATGCGCATCCGGCCAGTTTCGACAGCCTGCTCGATACTTATCGTGAAGCGTTCATCGGCCACCCGAAACTCAAACTGATGGCCCTGACCCACGTCACCCACCGCACCGGTCTGGTGATGCCGGTACAGGCCATCGCCGCGCTGGCCAGGGAACATGGCATCGACATCATTCTCGATGGTGCCCACGCACTGGGCCAGATCGAGTTCGACCTCGAAGCGCTGGGCATCGCGTTCGCCGGTTACAACCTGCACAAGTGGATCGGCGCACCGCTGACCCTTGGCTTCCTCTACATCTCGCCGCAGCGTCTGGCCGACATCGACCCGGACATGGGTGAAATGCACTATCCGGGCAACGACATCCGCGCACGCACCTCGTACAGCACGCCAAACATTCCGGCGCTGATGACGCTGCCGCTGGTGTTCGAGGAACACCGATCACTCGGCGGCGCCGCGGCCAAAGGCGCACGGCTCAATTACCTGCGCAATTTGTGGGTCAGCGCTGTACGGCATCTGCCGGGCATCGAGGTGATGACCCCGGATGATCCGCGACTGTACTGCGGCATCACCTCGATGCGCTTTACGCGCCGCGATGATCAACAGGCAATGGCCGAGCGCCTGCTCAACGACTACAACCTGTTCAGCGTGGTGCGCACCGGCGCGGCGTGCGGGCCTTGCATCCGCATTACACCAGGGCTGACCACTACCGCCGCTGACATGCAGTTGTTGACCCGCGCGCTCAACGAGCTGCGTTAGTCCGCTTAGACGGTGTACTTGTCGAAGTCCTCGGGTTTGATCTGCGACGACACTGCGAACGTATCGATGCCAATGGTCAGGTGGCCGAAGTAGCCGTCCTCGTGAGAGTCGCGGCCGATCGGCCAGACCGACAGTGTCGAAGCCTCGCCGGCCATGCCGGCGTAGAAGCTGTCTTCGGCGTTGTTCAACGGCAAGGACGCTCGACCACGATAGGCTTTGGCATTGAGCACCGAACGTGACACCACCTCGGGGAAATATAACTGGCCGACCCAGGCCACGTAGCGCTCTTCCAGATATTCGCTGCCGGTAACGATGCGCACCGCCACATGAATATGCAAGGCGCGGCCCGCGTAAAACCCGGGATAGATCGTGGTGAACCGCACGCGCCCCTTGTGATCACAGAACTGGCTGCCGCGCAGGTAAGTATCGTCGTCGGTGCGCGGGATCGAGCCGATGGCCTCGGCATCGACCTCCAGATCCGGATTGAGCCGGCTCCAGCCCGAATAAGCCCCTCGTGCATTGCAATGCCAGATATCGACCAGTGCGCCGCTCACCGGCTCGCCGGTCATGGCATCGACGATGGTCAGACGCAAGATCAGCGGGAGGCCCTCTGCGCCTTCGCTGATATTGCGCCGCAACAATTTGGGATTACGGAAATACGGCCCGGCAATTTGCTCCGGGGCGAGTTGATACACCGGTTGCGGCGATGGTGATGCAGGATCTCGATCCATGACACGTTCCTCTCTTCCATAAGATGAACGCAGATTAGCGCCACGGAAAAAACGCCGTGCGGTAACTATGTATCGCAGCGTAACGAGACACATCTGTAGGAGCCGCCTCGTTGCACTCGACAGTTGCTACAGAGGTCTGCGTTTGTTTCGGGCAAAAAAAACGGTGCACCGACCAAGCGCACCGTAAAGCCGTAGAACACACAACGAAGTGTCGGGTAAAGCGATCAGTCCAGCAGCGCCAGCGCCTCGGCGGTGCATTCCTGAATGCGGGCCCAGTCGCCGTTCTTGATCCACTCCGGATCCAGCATCCAGCTACCGCCCACGCACATGACGTTTTTCAGCGCCATGTAGCTCTTGATATTGGCCGGGCCCACGCCACCGGTCGGGCAGAATTTCACTTCGCCAAACGGGCCGCCGAGGGCTTTGATGGCTGCGACGCCACCGCTGACTTCAGCCGGGAACAGCTTGAAGCGGCGATAACCCAGACCGTAGCCTTCCATGATGCCGGAGGCGTTGCTGATGCCCGGCAACAGCGGAATCGGGCTGTCGACGCTGGCTTCGAGCAGGTCACGGGTGATGCCCGGGGTGACGATGAATTGCGAACCCGCCGCTTCGGCCGCTGCGAGCATGTTGCGATCAAGCACGGTGCCGGCACCGGTCATCAGTTCCGGACGCTGGTCGCGCAGGATCTGAATCGCCTTGAGGCCGAACTGCGAACGTAGGGTCACTTCCAGCGCGGTCAGGCCACCCGCGGCCAGAGCGTCGGCCAGTGGCAGCACGTCCTGTTCACGGGCGATGGTGATCACCGGCAGGATCCGCGCCTTCGCGCAGAGGCTGTCGATCAGGGCAACTTTGTCCGCCATGGAAACGGTCGGGGATGGGGTTGTCATAGCGGCTGTTCCTTGGCTCATGGGCACCAGTAAATCTCTAACGTAGGTTGCAGAAACGCGCGCACCGGCATGGCAGCGACGTCGGATGCCAGTGCGGCATTCAGGGTGGTCAGTTTCGATTGACCGGAAATCGACAGAATCTTGTGTTTGGCCGAGGCCAGCAGCGCACGGCTCATGGTCAGGCGCTGACGCGGCACGCTCGGTGCCAGCATCGGCCAGCAACGGCGCGTGCCATCAGCCTGCAGCGCTTCGGCGAGGTTCGGGCTGTCGGGGAACAGCGAAGCCGTGTGGCCGTCATCGCCCATGCCCAACACCAGCACGTCAATCGGCGGCAATTCGGCGAGCAAGCGATCAGCCTGTTCAGCAGCCTGCTCGACGTTGGCCGCCGCGCTATAGAGGCTGAGGAACTGTGCCTTGGCCGCCGGGCCTTTGAGCAGATACTGCTTGAGCAGACCGGCATTGCTGTCGGCGTGCTCGACCGGCACCCAACGCTCGTCGGCGAGGGTCACGACGACCTTCGACCAGTCCAGTTCCTGCTTGGCCAGGTGCTGGAAAAACGCCACCGGGCTGCGACCGCCAGAGACCACCAGCACCGCGTTGCCGCGTGCAGCGATGGCATCGCTCAGTTGCTTGGCCACGTTCAGCGCCAGACCTTCGGCCAACAGCACCGGGCTCTTGAATTCGTGGGCATTTACGCCCGCCGGCAGTTTCACATCAGATATCGCCATACCACGACCTCCCGTCCCGCGTGATCAGTGCAATGGAGCTCATCGGCCCCCACGACCCGGCCGCATACGGCTTGGGCGCGTCACCGGATTTTTTCCACCCGGCAATCAGCTGGTCACACCACTTCCACGCGGCTTCGATTTCATCTTTACGGACAAACAGGTTCTGATTGCCGTTCATCACTTCCAGCAACAACCGCTCGTAGGCATCGGGGATCCGCGCGCTACGCCAGGTGTCGGAGAAATTCAGTTGCAGCGGGCCGCTGCGCAGTTGCATGCCTTTGTCCAGGCCCTGCTCTTTGGTCATCACGCGCAAGGAAATGCCTTCGTCCGGTTGCAGGCGGATGATCAGTTTGTTGCTGATCTGCAGGCGCTGCTCGGGGGCGAAGATGTAGTGCGACGGTTCCTTGAAGTGGATGACGATCTGCGACAGCTTCTGCGGCATGCGCTTGCCGGTACGCAAGTAGAACGGCACACCAGCCCAGCGCCAGTTGCGGATGTCGGCACGCAGGGCGACGAAGGTTTCGGTGTCGCTCTGGGTGTTGGAATTCGGTTCTTCCAGATAGCCCGGTACGGATTTGCCTTCGCTGTGGCCGGCGATGTACTGGCCGCGCACAACCTGGGTGGTCAGGCCTTCCGGGCTGATCGGCGCGAGGGCCTTGAGCACTTTTACCTTTTCGTCACGGATGCTGTCGGCGGACAGGTCGGCCGGCGGGTCCATGGCAATCAGGCAGAGCAGTTGCAGCAGGTGATTCTGGATCATGTCGCGCAGCTGGCCGGCCTTGTCGAAGTAACCCCAACGGCCTTCGATGCCGACCTTCTCGGCCACGGTGATTTCCACGTGGGAGATGTAATTCTGGTTCCACTGGGTTTCGAACAGGCTGTTGGCGAAACGCAGGGCGATCAGGTTTTGAACGGTCTCTTTGCCCAGGTAGTGGTCGATGCGGTAGGTGCGGTTCTCCGGGAAGAACTGCGCCACGGCGTCATTCACTTTGCGCGAGGATTCCAGATCGGAGCCGATCGGCTTTTCCAGCACCACGCGGGTGTTTTCCGCCAGACCGACTTTCGCCAGGTTCTCGCAGATCGCGCCGTACACCGCCGCCGGGGTGGCGAAGTAGGCAATCATGCGTTGCGTATTGCCGGCCAGTTCGGCCAGCGCGACATAATCTTCAGCCTTGAGGAAGTCGACGTGCAGGTAAGTCAGGCGCGCCAGGAAGCGCTCGGCGACGGCTTCGTTCAGTTCTTTGCCGACGTAGCGACGCAGCTCAGCGGCGATGAATGCCAGATGCTGCTGCTCGGTACCGTCTTCACGGGCCAACGCGATGATGCGCGTGTCCTCGTGCAGCAGGTCGGCGCCATCAAGGTGATAAAGGGCAGGAAACAACTTGCGCAGGGCCAGATCGCCCAGAGCGCCGAACAAGGCAAAGGTGCACGGTTCAACCGTAATCGAAGGCATGATGTTTGTTCTTTTATCAAGTTAAGCTACAAATACCTTTTTTCAAGGCATCACTCAAGGGAAAATGTAGTAATAACCACAACATTTTCGCAAAATACAGATTCCGTGTGGTGGTCGGTCGGAGCCATCAGTAGGATAGGCCACCGTTACGGGCCATATCAAAGGCCCAATTTGCATAGCCCGGCGCACCTTTGCGCAGGTGAATTAGGAATTCCATATGGACCGCGTGCGAAATTTACTGGAACAGATCCAGAGTCGCCTTGAAGACCTGAACAAGGCCGAACGCAAAGTCGCCGAGGTGATCCTGCTCAACCCGCAGCAGGCCACCCGCTTCAGCATCGCCGCCCTCGCCCAGGCAGCAAAGGTGAGCGAACCGACGGTCAACCGTTTCTGCCGTTCGTTCGGCGTCAGCGGTTACCCCGAGCTCAAGCTGCAACTGGCCCAGAGCCTGGCCAGTGGTGCGGCGTATGTCAGCCGCGCGGTCGAGGCCGACGACAATCCCGAGGCGTACACGCAAAAGATTTTCGGCAGCGCCATCGCGTCCTTGGACAGCGCTTGCCAGGCGCTGGACCCGAATCTGGTCAGCCGCGCCGTCGACCTGTTGATTCAGGCCCGTCAGATCCACTTCTTCGGCCTCGGCGCTTCGGCACCGGTGGCGCTGGATGCGCAGCACAAGTTCTTCCGTTTCAACCTGGCGGTGACGGCGCATGCCGATGTGCTGATGCAGCGGATGATTGCTTCAGTGGCGCACACCGGCGAGTTGTTCGTGATCATTTCCTACACCGGCCGCACCCGTGAGCTGGTGGAAGTGGCGCGTATTGCTCGCGAGAACGGTGCTTCGGTGCTGGGGCTGACGGCGGAGAATTCGCCACTGGCCAAGGCCAGTACGTTGAGCCTGAATATTCCGCTGCCGGAAGACACCGACATTTATATGCCGATGACCTCGCGGATCATTCAGTTGACCGTGCTGGATGTGCTGGCGACGGGGATGACGCTACGTCGCGGGGTGGATTTCCAGCCGCATCTGCGCAAGATCAAAGAGAGCTTGAATGCGAGCCGGTATCCGGTGGGGGACGAGTTCAACTGATCCGCGATCTCGGCTGACTGATC
Organism: Pseudomonas sp. Irchel 3E19; assembly: GCF_900187585.1. Lineage (NCBI taxonomy): Bacteria > Pseudomonadati > Pseudomonadota > Gammaproteobacteria > Pseudomonadales > Pseudomonadaceae > Pseudomonas > Pseudomonas sp. Irchel 3E19. The sequence goes on along the minus strand of NZ_FYDT01000007.1, from coordinate 123,392 downwards.
CGGCCTCTTCGCGAGCAAGCCCGCGCCCACATTTGGAATGCATTCCCCTGTGGGAGCGGGCTTGCTCGCGAAGGGGCCAGCCGATTCACCACAAGATTCCGAATCAGGCCGCTGCCCACGCCTGCAAACTCAAATGCGCCTTCTCCCCCGGCGCCAGATGCAGGCTGTCAGTGCCCCCCGCCGCCGCCTCCACACACACAAACTCCGTCACCTCATCCCAACTCACGCCCAACAACGGCCGCGATCCCGGATGCCACACCACCGTATCGCCACTGTCACCGGTATCGATGCACAACTCGCGCTGCCAGGCGTGATCCTTGAGCTGCAATTCGCCGTCATGCTGGAATACCCGCTGACAGCCTCCATCGACCCGCAACTCGCCCTCCTGCTGACAAACCTGGCGGTTCAACTGGTCATAACCTTGCGCGCCTTCGAGCCCAGACAGCGCTATCTCACCGACATCGCCAATACGCCAGTAAGCGTGCAAAGCCTGACTCAACTGGCACGGCATGTCGTCCTGATGCTCGGTGCTCAGGCGCAATTCCATGCGTTCGCCAAGGTGCGCGTGCAGATCAACCTGCCAGTCGCACAGCTGTAATTGCCAGTGCAGGCGTACACCGTCTTCGGCATGGCTGCTGTCGAGCAGTTTCCAGTCAAGCAAACGCGCCCAGCCATGGGACGGCCACGCGTTTTCGCTAGGATGGCGGCCATACCACGGCCAGCACACCGGCACACCACCACGAATGGCGCCGACATGCGGCCACTTCGCCGCACACCACAACCACGGTTTTTGCCCGCGTGGCTGAAAGTGCAGCAACTGCGCACCCTGACGACTGAACACCGCCTGACACAGCGGGTGATCGATCACCAGAACGTCGCGCATCTGATAGCGCTCCCAGGCGAACACCGGTTGTTCACGCAGGGATTTGAAGAAGCGTTGTAGCGGATGCTCATGCATTTGCCACGATCCTGAACTCGTCTTTCACAGGGGCGCGCCGCCCCCCAAAAAAAAGCGGACAGCCTGGGCTGTCCGCAAATATGCGCACATAGAGAGGAGCTTATCGCAGACGCGTTAGAACGTAGACTGAATTTTCAGGCCGGCGACCAAAGCGTTGTCCACTTCATCCACACCGCCTGGGTGAGTGATGTATTGCAGGTTAGGACGCACGGTCAGCCAGTTGGTGACGTGGAAGCCGTAGTTGATCTCGTAGTTGTATTCGGTTTCACGAATCGGCGAGAACACCGGATTGTCGTAATCCGAAACACCGTTGGAAACGTTCAGCAGCTCGGCATTTTTCTTCACGTCATCGTTGACGTGGATACGCGCCGCGCCGATACCGACGTCATCCTTCGGACGCGCGTCGAACGGGCCTTTGTAGACAAACATCACCGACTGGTAGTTGTCGATGAAGTTGGTGTCCTTGTCGTGGAAGGTGGCGTTGGCCGCGATGTTCAGACCGCGCGAGGCATCACCGTTGTGGCTGGTGAGTTGCTGTTGCGCCACGAACCAGTAGCCGCTTTTGCTGTTGTGGGTTTTATAAGCGTCGCCAGTGGTGGCGGCGTCGAAACCGTTGACGTCTTCACGAACGTCGTCGGCATCGGCCGTACTCTTGTAGTAACCGACACGGTATTCGCCAGGCAGGCTGTTGACCTTCGGCGACCAGACCAATTCAACCGGAAGAACGGTACCTTTGGTGCCGCTGCCGCTGAGCTTGAAGCCGTTGCCGTGTTCCAGCTGCGACGGGTTCTGGTTGTACGCACCGATCTGCGCGTAGAGCTCGTCGTTGATGTTGTACTTCACGCGGATCGCGGCCTGGCTGACGGGCCAGTTGTACCAGATGTTGGTCGCCCAGTTACCCACTTGGGAACCGCAGAACGCCAGGTTCTGGAAGTCGCACGGGAAGGTGTTGAAGTCTTCGCCTTCACCGAAGTAACCGGCCTTGACGTCGAGCTTGTTGTCGAAGAACTGGTGCTGAATCCACAACTGGGTCAGACGCACCATGTGGCCACGACCGTAGACTTCCTGTGAGGAAGACAAGGTGCCGGCACGCGGATCGCCCACGCGGTCGTTGGAGATGTTGTAGCCGTTACGGTTGGTCAGCTGGATCTTGGCCTGGGTGTTATCCCAGCCCCACAGTTTTTGCAGATCCAGTGCCACGCCCAGGCCAAACTGGTCGGCGTAACGCGCGGTCTTGTCGTCGTTGTAGCCACCGTTCAGGTTGCCTCCGACTTCGCCAACGTAGTCGGCCTTGATGTCGATACCTTGCTCGATCAGCTTGGTCCGCTCGCCACCCCAGTCGCCGGTCATCCATTTGGAATCGGAACTGAAGGCATCGGCAGCCATTGCATTACCGGCCAGCACCAATGCCGCCGCAGCTGACACTTGGCAGATCAACCGGGCATTGACGTGTTTCATTTTCATCCCTACTTCCTCGTCTTTATTGTTATTAACTGTTTTTATCTAACGCGGTTTACATAAAGTGCGGCGAATGACAGGCCATTCACCGCGTGCTCCCCTGTGGGAGCGGGCTTGCTCGCGAAGGCGTCGTGTCAGTCAGTACATGTGTTGCCTGACACTGCGCTTTCGCGAGCAAGCCCGCTCCCACATTTGTTCCTCAGCGGCCTTTGAATTGCGCCACGTTCGCAGACCGCGCATCGGTCTGTGGTTGACCGGCAACACCCAACCGTTCGCCAGTCTTGGCATCGAACAACAACACTTTCGACGGATCGAATTGCAGCGTCAGGCTCTCGCCCACCTGTGGCGCCACATCCGGTGCGAGTCGGCAGCAGACCTTGGTGTCGTTCAGGTTGACGAATACCAGCGTGTCCGGACCGGTCGGCTCGGTGACCTGCACTTCAGCGCGAATACTCGGCAGGCCATTGCCCTCGCCGTTCGCCAGAACAATCTGCTCCGGGCGCAGGCCGAGAATCACTTCGCGATCTTCCAGCCCGGCGTCCTGCATGCCCATCGGCAACTCGCAACGCGCCTGGCCGCTGTCGAGCAGCGCCAGCAGACGACCGTCCTTGCGTTGCAGGCGCAGCGGAATGAAGTTCATCGGCGGCGAACCGATGAAGCTCGCCACGAACAGGTTGGCCGGGTTGTTGTAGATCTCTTTCGGCGTGCCGAACTGCTGGATGATGCCGTCCTTCATCACCGCAACCTTGTCGCCTAGGGTCATCGCTTCGATCTGGTCGTGGGTCACGTAGACCGTGGTGGTTTTCAGGCGCTGGTGCATCAGTTTCATTTCGGTGCGCATCTCGACGCGCAGCTTCGCGTCGAGGTTGGACAGCGGTTCATCGAACAGATAAATCTTCGGCCGACGCGCCAGCGCACGGCCCATCGCCACGCGCTGTTGCTGACCACCGGAGAGCTGGCCCGGCTTGCGATTGAGCAGGTGTTCGATCTGCAACAGCTTGGCCACGCGGGCGACTTCTTCGTCGATCGCCGCTTGAGGCATCTTGCGAATCTTCAGGCCGAACTCGATGTTCTCGCGCACGCTCATGGTCGGGTACAGCGCGTAGGACTGGAACACCATGGCGATGTCGCGATCCTTGGGGCTCATGCCGCTGACGTCCTGGTCACCGATCATGATCGCGCCGCCGGTGATGGTTTCCAGACCCGCGATGCAGTTCATCAGGGTCGATTTGCCGCAGCCCGACGGGCCGACCAGGATCAGGAACTCACCGTCCTTGATCGACAGTTCGATGTTCTTCAGGGTGTCCGGCAGGCCGGCACCATAGGTTTTGTTTACGTTGCGAAGTTCGAGCGTAGCCATGATTACCCCTTGACTGCGCCGGCCGTCAGCCCGCGCACGAAATACTTGCCTGCGACCACATAGACCAGCAGGGTCGGCAGGCCGGCGATCATCGCCGCTGCCATATCCACGTTGTATTCCTTGGCGCCGGTGCTGGTGTTGACCAGGTTGTTCAGCGCCACGGTGATCGGTTGCGAATCACCGCTGGAGAACACCACACCGAACAGGAAGTCGTTCCAGATCTGGGTGAATTGCCAGATCAGGCAGACCATGATGATCGGCGTCGACATCGGCAGAATGATCCGGCGGAAAATCGTGAAGAAACCCGCGCCATCCAGACGTGCGGCCTTCACCAGTGCATCGGGAATGCTCACGTAGTAGTTACGGAAGAACAGCGTGGTGAACGCCAGACCGTAAACCACGTGGATAAACACCAGGCCGGTGGTGGTGCTGGCCAGACCCATCTTGCCGAGGGTGAACGAGGCTGGCAGCAGCACGGTCTGGAACGGCAGGAAGCAGCCGAACAACAGCAGACCAAAGAACAACTGCGAACCCCGGAAGCGCCAGAACGACAGCACATAACCGTTCAACGCACCAATGGCGGTGGAGATGATTACGGCCGGCACGGTGATCTTGATCGAGTTCCAGAAGTACCCGTCAACCGTGGCCCAGGCCTTGACCCAGCCGATGCCGCTGACCACGGTCGGCCAGCTCAGCAGGTTGCCGGTGCTGATGTCTTCCGGGGTCTTGAAGCTGGTCAGCAACATGACCACCAGCGGCACCAGATAAAGCAGAACGGCGAGGATCAGCACCGCGTAGATCGCGATGCGACTCAGGCTGATCGCAGGTTTGGCAGCGAGACTAGTCATTACGCTTGGTCCTCAGCTCGGAGTACAGGTAAGGCACGATGATCGCGAGAATCGCACCGAGCATCAGAATCGCACTGGCCGAGCCCATGCCCATCTGGCCGCGACTGAAGGTGAACGAGTACATGAACATCGCCGGCAAATCGGAGGAGTAACCCGGGCCACCGGCAGTCATTGCCGCGACCAGGTCGAAGCTCTTGATTGCGATGTGCGCCAGAATCATCACCGCACTGAAGAACACCGGACGCAGGCTTGGCAGCACCACTTTCCAGTAGATGGTCGGCATGCTCGCGCCGTCGATCTGCGCCGCACGGATGATCGATTGATCAACGCCACGCAGGCCGGCGAGGAACATCGCCATGATGAAGCCCGAGGCTTGCCAGACAGCGGCAATCACCAGGCAGTAGACCACGCGATCCGGGTCGATCAGCCAGTCCAGACGGAAGCCTTCCCAGCCCCAGTCACGCAACAATTTGTCCAGGCCCATGCCTGGGTTGAGCAGCCATTTCCACGCGGTACCGGTCACGATCATCGAGAGCGCCATCGGGTACAGGTAAATGGTGCGGATGAAACCTTCGCGGCGGATACGCTGGTCGAGGAACACTGCCAGCAGCACACCGATCACCAGGGTGATGCCGATGAACATGCCGCCGAACAACGCGAGGTTCTTGCTCGCGACCCACCAGCGGTCGTTGTCGAACAGCCGCTGATACTGCGCCAGACCGGCCCACTTGTAGTTGGGCAGGAACGTCGAGGTCGTGAACGACAGCACGAACGTCCACAGGATGTAGCCATAGAAGCCCACCAGCACGATGAACATGCTCGGCGCCAGCACCAGTTTCGGTAGCCAGCGTTGCAATGCATCGAACGGCGAGGCTTTGCTGAACACAGCAACAGAACTCATGGGGAAATCCAGAATAAGATGACAAAGGCATTCCCTGGTGGGAGCGAGCCTGCTCGCGAAGGCGTGGTATCAGTCGACACATCGGTTAACTGACACACCGCTTTCGCGAGCAGGCTCGCTCCCACAGGGTTCGAGCCTGCTTTTGGTTATTTGGCCGACTTGATCGCCGCGCCGAGTTTCTTGGCGGTGTCAGCCGGGTCGGCTTTCGGGTCGTTGATGTAGTTGGTCACTACGTCAAAGAACGCGCCTTGCACGGCCAGCGTGGTCGCCATGTTGTGCGCCATGCTCGGCTGCAAACCGCCGGACTTGGCGTCGGCCAGGAAGTCCTTGGCAGCGGTCTGTGCGCAGGAGTCGAAACCGAGTTTCTCCATGTCGTTCAACATGTCGATACGTACCGGGATCGAGCCTTTGTTGATGCTGAAGACTTTCTGGAAGTTTTCACCCAGCACGACTTTGGCAATGTCCTTCTGACCCGCGGCAGTGCCGGCGTCTTTCTGCTTGAACACAGCGAGGGAGTCGATGTTGTAGGTGAACGCCTTGTCGGTGCCCGGGAAAGCTACGCACTGGTAATCCTTGCCGGCGATTTTCTTCGCGGCAGTCCATTCGGACTTGGCCCAGTCACCCATGATCTGCATGCCGGCCTTGCCGTTGATGACTTTGGCCGCTTCCAGGTTCCAGTCCTGGCCTTTGCCGTCAGCGTCCATGTAGGTCGCGACTTTCTTCAGCTCGGTCAAGGCCTTGACCATTTCCGGGCCGGTCAGCGCTTTGTTATCCAGATCGACCAGGGCTTTTTTGTAGCCATCAACACCCATGACCGACAGCACCACGGCTTCGAACACGGTGCTGTCCTGCCATGGTTGACCGCCGTGGGCCAGCGGGATGAAGCCCGCCGCCTTCAGCTTGTCGCCAGCGGCGTAGAATTCTTCGAGGGTGGTCGGGGCTTTTTCGATGCCGGCTTTCTTGAAGACTTCCGGGTTGATCCACAGCCAGTTCACGCGGTGAATGTTCACCGGCACGGCCACGTAATCACCGTCGTACTTGACGGTATCGGAGACTTTCTTGTCGAGCAGGCTGTCCCACTTCTCTTCTTTGGCGACGTCTTTCAGCACGTCGGTGTCGAGCAGACCGGTCGACGCCCATTCCTGGATGTCCGGGCCTTTGATCTGGGCAACGCCCGGTGGATTGCCGGCTACGGCACGGCTTTTCAGCACGGTCATGGCAGTCGCACCGCCACCACCGGCGACAGCACCGTCTTTCCAGGTGAAGCCGTCTTTTTCGACTTGGGCCTTGAGCACATCAACGGCAGCTTTTTCGCCACCGGACGTCCACCAGTGCACGACTTCCACCGAACCTTTGGATTCGGCAGCGGAAACACTGAGAGGCAGAATTGCGAGCGGGAACAGGGAGGCGACAGAAATGACAGTAGCGAGGCGAGAAATCGCATTCATCTGAGATGTACCTTTCTTGTTGTTATGCATTGCAAGTCTGGTGCTTGCGCTGCACAGGAGTTTAAACAGGGCGATTCCCTTCGCAGGTAACGAAGGGACGCGCGAATGTCACGACATGGTTACACAGGAGAGCGCCGGGACCATTGCGCCAGAGCCGTTGCCATACTAGGCGACAAGGGTAGACGAGGAATCAGCACGGCTTGCCAGGCGTGATACAGATCAGGTTTGCCCGGCCAGATATCGGCACTTGGGCGGTTTTGCGGGTCGAGTTCGTGGTGCCAGCTGCCGTTGCTGCGGTCGATGAAATTCACGTCGCAAAATTCCCAGAACAGCCGGTACCAGGTTTCGTATTGCGCATCGCCGGTGCGCTTGAGCAAGGCGCTGGCGGCGGCGCTGGCCTCGGCGTGCGTCCAGTGCAGGCGATGGCGGACCACGGCTTGGTTGTTCCAGTCGAGGGTGTAGACGACGCCCGGTGCACCATCGACGTCCCAGCCGTGGCGGCAATTGTGTTCGAACAGTTTTTGCGCGTCGGTGGCCAGCCAGCCTGGCGTCAGCATGCCTGCCTGAACCCGCGCCGCTTCGAGGTGCAGCAACAGCCGCGCCCACTCGAAACCGTGGCCCGGCGTGGTGCCGTAAGGGCGGAAACCGTCGGCCGGATTGTCCTGGTTGTATTCGCGCAGCGGCTGCCAGTTTCGGTCGAAATGCTCGATGACCATGTAACCGTTGGCGGCGGCGTGACCGTGGATCACACGCTCGACAATGCGTTGCGCACGTATCAGCCAACGCGGATCTTCCGTGACATCGGCCAGGGCGAGGAACGCTTCGGTGGCGTGCATGTTGCTGTTGGCGCCGCGATAGGCTTCTTCTTCGCTCCAGTCGCGGTTGAAGAATTCGCGCATGGAGCCCTCTTCTTCACTCCAGAAATAGGTGTCGATGATGTCGATCGCGTCATCCAGCAAAGCCTGGGCACCGGGACGTTGCGCGACCACGGCAGAACTCGCCGCCAGTGCGACGAACGCGTGCAGGTAGGCGTTCTTGCCGGTGTTGCCATCGCGGTGTTCAGCCACTGCAAACCAGCCACCGTGCAGCGCATCCCGCAACGGCCCGCGCAACGCCGCGATGCCGTGATCGACCAGCGCCGCGAACCCCGGCAACCCTTGGATGTGGGCCATGGCGAAGCTGTGGGTCATGCGCGCGGTGTTCATGGTTTCGGCCTGCGCGTGCGCCGGCAACTGGCCGCGTTCGTCGAGGTTGCCGAAGCCTTCAGGCAGCTTTGCAGCCTTGGCGAAATCCAGCAGGCGCACGCCTTCGGCGGCGAGCCATTGCTGGTGGGCAGGGGCATTCAGCCAACTGCTGAAGCCTGGGTGGAAGAGATCCATGGGTGGCCTTTTTTGTTGTTATGACTGCGGGGAGTCTAAACAACAGGCCGGGGTGGGCTTGTAACGAAGGGGACGGGGTTTGTCACCGACCCGTGACTTTACATTGATGCTTCTGACGCCTTCGCGAGCAAGCCCGCTCCCACATTCGACCGCATTCCTTCAGTTGGAACACGGTCGAATGTGGGAGCGAGCCTGCTCGCGAAGAACGTTAACGCGGTCTGACTAGTCAACACTGCGCGGCAGTTGCAACGTCACCCGCAACCCACCCTCGCGCAAATTCTGCAACGTCACCTCACCGCCATGACTGTGGGCAATGTTGCGCGCAATCCCGAGGCCAAGCCCATACCCCTGCTGCTGCCCCGCCAACCTGAAGTGCGGCTCAAACACCTGCTCCAGCCGCTGCTCCGGCACGCCCGGGCCTTCATCGTCGACGTGCAGGACAAACGCACTTTCATCGTCATCGATATGCAAATGCGCGTTCTGCCCGTACTTCAAGGCGTTGTCGATCAGGTTGCCGATGCAGCGTTTCAACGCCAGAGGCTTGCCCGGATACGCTGCCAGCGCCCGGCCATGCTGGGTCACGCGGCCATTGCCGTTGGGCGCCAGGTATGGCTCCACCAGACAGTCGAGCACATGGTTGAGATCCACCGGTTCGATGTTCTCGTGAATATCGGTGTCCTTCACGCATTGCAGCGCGCCTTTGACCAGCAGTTCCAGCTCATCCAGATCGCGGCCGAATTTGGTTTGCAGTTGTTCGTCTTCCAGCAGTTCGACGCGCAGACGCAGGCGGGTGATCGGCGTGCGCAAGTCGTGGGAAATCGCACTGAACAACTGGCTGCGCTCGGTCAGGTAACGGCTGATACGCTCGCGCATGGTGTTGAACGCACGCCCCACTTCGACCACTTCACTGCCGCCGCCCTCGGCCACCGGTTCGACGTCGGCGCCCAGCGACAGGTCCCGCGCCGCGCGGGCCAGACGCTTGAGCGGCCGGCTCTGCCAGTGCACCAGCAAACCGATGAACAACAGCAAAAAGCCGCTGGTGAGCACGATAAACCACACCTGCTGCGAAGGCAGGCCTTGCTCTTCAAGGCTGGTGTAGGGCTCGGGCAACAGCGAGGCGATGTACAGCCATTCGCCCGGCGCCATCTGAATCTGCGTGACCAGCACCGGTGGATTCACCGGCTCCAGGGTCAACGCGTAATGCGCCCAGGAACGCGGCAGCTCATCGAGTTTCAGCCCGGCATTGAAGATGCGCAGATCCTCGGGGCTGACGAAGGTCACCGAGATGTCGGTGTCATGGCCGAGCGATTGACGCAGCACTTCGTCAACCGCTTTCATCACCGCAGCTTTACGCGGGGTGACCGGCAGCACGTCCATACCCAGCGGTTTGTCGTTGAGTGTTACGACAAACCGCGTGCCGCCCATGCTGCGCAATTGATCAAGCACAAGCGGCCGATAGGCCACCGGCAACGAACGAAAATAACTGACGCTGGCGGTCATCGAGTGGGCAAGGCTGCGAGCGCTGGTGACCAGCCCTTCGAGTTGGGTGGCGCGTAGTTGCGAAACCCAGATCACGCTCGACAAGGTTTGCGCGAACAACACCGCCAGCAAGGTCAGCAGCAACATCCGCCCAAGCAGTGAGCGTGGCACCGGCACCCTGGCGGCGAGTTTGCGCAGCGACTCAGTGACCATTGCCGGCAACCACGTTGGCTGCCAGTTGGTAGCCGCTGCCGCGCACGGTGCGGATCAGCCGAGGCGGTTTTTCCGTGTCACGCAGGCGTTGGCGCAAGCGGCTGACGGCCATGTCGACGATCCGATCGAGCGGCATCAGATCGCGTCCACGGGTGGCGTTGCCAATGGTGTCGCGGTCGAGGATTTCCTGCGGGTGGTCGAGGAACAGTTTCAGCAGGGCGAAATCGGCGCCGGAGAGAATCACTTCTTCACCGTCAGTGTGGAACAGGCGATGGCTGACCATGTCCAGCCGCCAATCGTCGAAGGCCAGCACTTCGCTGCCGCTGCGTTCCTGACCGAATTGCGCGCGGCGCAGCAGGGCCTTGATCCGGGCTTGCAGTTCACGAGGGCTGAAAGGTTTGCCGAGGTAGTCGTCGGCGCCGAGTTCCAGACCAATCACGCGGTCAGCTTCGTCAGAACTGGCGGTGAGCATGATGATCGGCACCTGCGCCTGACGCGGATGCTGGCGCACCCAACGGCAGAGGCTGAAGCCGTCTTCGTCGGGGAGCATGACATCGAGGATCACCAGATCGCTCGGCGCCTCGTTGAGTGCCTGACGGAAACTGGCGCCATCGGCTGTGGCCCGCACCTGAAACCCGGCGCGGGTCAGGTAGGTTTCCAGCAACTCGCGTATTTCCTGGTCGTCATCGACCAACAATATCGACTTGTTGACTGAGCTCACTTCGAAGGCATCCTTGTTGTTGGAATTGGGGCGGATTATGCCTTAAGCATCGAACTTACAAACACCACAGAACCACTGTGGGAGCGGGCTTGCTCGCGAAAGCGGTGTGTCAGTCACCTTGATGTCTCTGATACACCTCTTTCGCGAGCAAGCCCGCTCCCACAATTTTTACCGTATTTCAGGTCGGGATTGATTGGTCCAAAGCCACACCGGCACCGACAAGGCCAGAATACGGCGCCGTCACCAACCACACCGGAATGCCCTTGAAGTAATCGCTCATGCAACCTTTGTCAGCGAAGCTACGGGCAAAACCGCTTTCGACGAAGAAATCGGCAAAGCGTGGAATCACGCCACCGACGATGTACACCCCACCCCGACCGCCAGTGGTCAGCACGTTGTTGCCCGCGACACGCCCCAGCCAGCAGCAGAACTGTTCCAGCACTTCCAATGCTATCGGATCACCCGCAAGGCCTGCCGCCGTAATCGCTTCCGGCGTATCGAGTGTCGGCTCATGCCCGTCCACTGCGCAGATCGCCCGGTAAACCCGTGGCAAACCACCACCGCTCAACGCAGTTTCCGCGCTGACATGGCCGATCTCGTTATGGATGTGCTGCCACAGCTGGGTTTCACGCGGACTGCTCAACGGCAGATCGACGTGACCGCCCTCCCCCGGCAAAGCAGCAAAACGACCTTCACCGAGATCGAGCAAGGTGCCGACGCCAAGGCCAGTGCCCGGGCCGATCACCACCGCCGGACGCAACGGCTCCGGCGTGCCTGCGCAGACCACGCGGAATTCGTCGGGCTGCAAACGGGTCATGCCCAGCGCCATCGCCGAGAAGTCGTTGACCAGCAACAACTGTTCGACCTGCAAGGTTTTGCAAAACGCCGTGCGGCTCAAACGCCAATGGTTATTGGTGAACTTGAATTCATCACCGCTGACGGGACCTGCCACCGACAGGCACACCGAACCGATCGAACCTGGCGCCAGACCCAGCCCGCTCAGGTAAAGGCTGATCGCCTCCTCCGGGCTGGCGTGGTCGGCCGTGGCCAGCACTTGAATCGATTCGAGCTGCTGATTTTTCCACAACGCAAACCGCGCGTTGGTGCCTCCGATGTCACCGACCAAAGCCAGTTTCAATTAAGCGTCTCCAGGGCAGAAGTGAAGGCGCTGGCCCCCTGCTCCGCCGAGCTGAAGGCCAAACGCATGAAGCCGAACAGTTCGCGACCGCTGCCGATGTTGTTGCCCAACAGGCCTTTGGCAGGTTCGCGCGCGGCAAATTCTTCGGCGTCCACTTTGAGTTCCAAAGTACCTTTGACGCCATCGACGCGGATGATATCGCCCTCTTGCACGCGCGCCAAAGCGCCGCCGACATAAGCTTCAGGACTGACGTGGATCGCCGCCGGGATTTTCCCCGAGGCGCCGGACATGCGCCCGTCGGTCACCAGTGCGACTTTGAAGCCGCGATCCTGCAGCACGCCGAGGAACGGCGTCATCTTGTGCAGCTCGGGCATGCCGTTGGAGCGCGGGCCCTGGAAGCGCATCACCGCGACAAAATCCTTCTCCAGCAAACCGGCCTTGAACGCATCGGCCAGATCCTGCTGATCCTGGAACACCATGGCCGGTGCTTCGACGATCTGGTTTTCCAGGGCCACGGCCGAGACTTTCATCACGCCGCGACCAAGGTTGCCTTCCATTACGCGCAGACCGCCCTCCGCCGAGAACGCGCGGGCGACTGGACGCAGGATGTTTTCGTCGAGGCTGTCGACCGGGCCTTCACGCCACACCAGTTGACCGTTATCGAGAAACGGCTCTTTGGTGTATTTGCTCAAGCCGTGGCCAAGCACGGTGTTGACGTCTTCGTGCAGCAAGCCCGCAGCGAGCAGTTCGCGGATCAGGAAGGACATGCCGCCAGCGGCCTGGAAGTGGTTGATGTCGGCTTTGCCGTTCGGGTAGACGTGACTCAGGGTCGGCACGACTTCGGAGAGGTCGGCCATGTCCTGCCAGGTCAGTTGAATGCCCGCCGCCATGGCGATGGCCGGCATGTGCAGGGTGTGGTTGGTCGAACCGCCGGTGGCGTGCAACGCGACGATCGAGTTGACCAGCGACTTCTCGTCGACGATTTCGCCGATCGGCATGAAGTTGCCATTCTGTTTGGTCAGGCGCGTGACCTGATGCGCGGCTTCGCGGGTCAGGGCATCACGCAGCGGCGTGTTCGGGTTGACGAAAGACGCGCCCGGCAAGTGCAGGCCCATGACTTCCATCAGCAACTGGTTGGTGTTGGCGGTGCCGTAGAAGGTGCAGGTGCCCGGGCTATGGTAGGACTTCATCTCCGATTCCAGCAGCTCTTCGCGGGTCGCCTTGCCTTCAGCGTACTTCTGCCGCACGTCGGCTTTTTCCTTGTTGGAAATCCCCGAAACCATCGGCCCGCCCGGGACGAAAATCGTCGGCAGATGACCGAAACGCAGCGAGCCCATCATCAGGCCCGGCACGATCTTGTCGCAGATGCCGAGCATCAGCGCGCCATCGAACATGTTGTGCGACAGCGCCACTGCCGTGGACATGGCGATGACTTCGCGGCTCGGCAGGCTCAGTTCCATGCCCGGCTCGCCCTGGGTCACGCCGTCGCACATCGCCGGTGTACCGCCGGCGAATTGGCCGACCGAACCGATTTCGCGCAGGGCGTTCTTGATTTGTTCAGGAAAGACTTCGTACGGCTGATGCGCCGAGAGCATGTCGTTATAGGAAGAAACAATGGCGATGTTCGCCGAGTTCATCATCCGCAGGCTGTGCTTGTCTTCGCTGCCACACCCGGCCACGCCATGGGCGAAGTTGGCGCATTGCAGCTTGCCGCGCATCGGGCCGTCAGTGGCGGCGCCGCGAATCAGTGCAAGGTAAGCCTGACGCGTGGCGCGGCTGCGGGCGATAAGCCGTTCGGTGACCTCAAGAACGCGGGGATGCATGTGTAGAACTCCAGGCTAACGGATGTGGCGACCTGATTGTCTATGCTGATCAAACGCCGTTGTTATCGGAATGACAGACGGCTTTTTTGACCATTCGGACCAGTTGATTCAGGTCACTCGTTGTAGATAAAACAAAATATTGCCACTAAAAAGGCTTGTTTTCTATTTTTATGCGAATAATCTTGTAATTCCAACAACAAAACGACGGCGGCGCTGTTCCATGACTCTTCGAATTGCAATCAATGGTTTTGGCCGCATCGGCCGTAATGTCCTGCGCGCACTGTATACCCAAGGCTATCGACAGGATTTGCAGATCGTCGCCATCAACGATCTGGGCGACAGCTCGATCAACGCGCATCTGCTCAAATACGACACCGTTCACGGCACATTCGATGCACAAGTCGAGCATGACAACGAGAGCCTGACTGTCAATGGCGACCGCATTTCAGTCAGCGCCATTCGCAACCCGGCCGAGCTGCCCTGGGCTGCGGAAAAAATCGATGTGGTGTTCGAATGCACCGGTCTGTTCACCGACCGTGCCAAAGCCGCTGCGCATATTACTGCCGGCGCACGCAAAGTGATCATCTCGGCCCCGGCCAAAGGTGCCGACGCCACCGTGGTTTACGGTGTGAACCACGACATTCTGCGCCAGTCGCATCAGATCATCTCCAACGCTTCGTGCACCACCAACTGCCTGGCGCCTGTCGCGCAAGTGCTGCACCGTGAGCTGGGCATCGAAAGCGGTTTGATGACCACCATCCACGCCTACACCAACGACCAGAACCTGACCGACGTCTATCACACCGACCCGTACCGCGCGCGTTCGGCCACGCAGAACATGATCCCGAGCAAGACCGGCGCCGCTGAAGCGGTAGGCCTGGTGCTGCCGGACCTGGCGGGCAAGCTGACCGGCATGGCCGTGCGCGTGCCGGTGATCAATGTGTCGCTGGTGGATCTGACCGTTCATCTGAAGAAAGAAGCCACCGCCGAGGAAGTGAATGCCCTGCTGAAAGCGGCCAGCCAGCATTCGAAAATTTTGGGCTACAACACCTTGCCGCTGGTTTCCAGCGACTTCAACCACAACCCGCTGTCGTCGATTTTCGACGCCAACCACACCAAATCCAGCGGCAAACTGCTGAAAGTGCTGGCCTGGTATGACAACGAGTGGGGCTTCTCCAACCGCATGCTGGATAACTGCCTGGCGTTGTGCAACGCCGAATAATCTCAAGTAATCCCCTATCCCTGTGGGAGCGAGCCTGCTCGCGAATACGATGTGTCATTCAACATTTATGTTGGCTGATACACCGCTTTCGCGAGCAGGCTCGCTCCCACAAGGTTTTCCGTTCTATTCAAAATCAGTACTTGACCATTCAGCTAGATGATAAGCATTATCATTCACTTGAAATGGATCAGGTCTTCCCGTGAGTCAATCACACTTCAACCACGTCTTCCTCACCCAGCGCACGTCCTTGCTGCGTACGCTGGAACGGATGGTCAACAATCACAGCACCGCTGAAGATCTGTTGCAGGAAACCTACCTGCGCGTGACGCGGGCGCTGAGCGAGCGGGCCATCGATCATCTCGAACCCTTTGTCTTCCAGACCGCGCGCAATCTGGCCCTGGATCATCTGCGTGCGCGCAAGATCCATTCGCGGACCATGGTCGATGATGTGCCGCAGGCAGTTGTGCACAGCGTCGCCGCCCCCGCCAGCAGCGCCGAAGACGCCGCCCACGCCGAACAATTGCTGGAGCGCCTGAACGTGAGCCTCGGTCAACTCAGCCCGCGTCAGCAGCAGATTTTCATCCTCAGCCGCCTGCACGGTCATAGCTATCAGGAAATCGCCGACGAACTGAACGTGTCGCTCAGCACCGTGCAGAAAGAACTGAAACTGATCATGAGCATTTGCATCGGCGTCGCCGAACGCTTGAATGGCGACTGAGGCTGTAGGCCTTTTCTGTTTGTGCCAGGTTCAACTGCACTGATCATCGGGCTTTGTTACCCTTGCCCGACTTTTACGCTTCACTAAAAAAACAGCCGTGCGCAGACACTGCCGAGGAAACACCGTGACGGACACCCACCGCTCGCCTTCGCCCGAAACGGCGCAGGACGCCGCACTTGCAATGGACCAGGCGCTGGACTGGCTCATCGTGCTCGGCAGTCCGGACCAAGAGCAGACCCGGCAATTCCACGCGTGGCTGGCGGCTGATCCGTTGAATGCCGAGGCCTTCGCCAAGGCGCAGGCGATCTGGGACGGCCCGCAGATCGCCCAGTGCGCACAAAACCTCGCGGCCAAACCTGCGAAAGTCACTGTCCTCAAACGCCTGCGCCCCCACTGGAAACCGCTGGCGACCGCTGCGGTGCTGGTGCTCGGTCTGTTCAGTTTCAGCAATGTGCCGATGCGCCTTCAGGCCGATCATCTGACCGTGGTCGGCGAACGCCAGCGCCTGCAACTGGAGGACGGTTCGAAAGTCCTGCTCAATACCAACTCGGCGTTTTCCAGCACCATCAATGATCAACAGCGCGTTGCCCGGTTGTATCAGGGCGAAGCGTTTTTCGAGGTCGCGGCCAATCGCAATCAACCGCTGGAAATCGACGCCGGCCCGGTCAAGGCCAGCGTGCATGACACCGCGTTCGCCGTGCGCTATCTGGACGGTGTCGCGCAGGTCAATGTGCAGCGCGGCGATGTCGATCTGCGTGCGACCCATAACGATGCTCGGGTTCGCTTGAGCGCAGGGGAAAGTATCCGCATCGGCCCCAACGGTTTCGACCGCCCGGCCAAGCTCGACGCCAATACCGATCTGGCCTGGGTGCAAGGTCGACTGGTGTTCGAGAACTGCCCGCTCAATCAGGTGCTGGCCGAACTGCGCCGCTACTATCCGGGCTGGATCATCAACAACAACGAGCAGTTGGCCGACGTTGCCGTGACCGGCAATTACCGCCTCGATCAACCGCTCGACGTGGTGCGCTCCCTCGCCCACATCACCTCCGCACGCCTGCAGGAATTCCCGGCGCTGGTGATCCTGAACTAAATGAGAATTATTTTTACTCGATAGCGTGAGCGCGTTCGTCTAGTTATAGCCAATGCAATTGATTCGCATCTTCGGACGCGAAATCAGCACCTATAAAGATTCGTGCGACACGGAGCGCTATCGATGTCCTCTCGCCTTACCCGCCAGACTGCTTCCCCTTCCCGCGTATTGTCGCTGCTGACCGCTGCCATCCTGATGGCCGGCAGCGCGCCGCTGCTGGCTGCCACTGAGCAACCGGCGCGCAACATGGGCGATTACTCGTTCGCCATCGGTCAGCAGCCGCTGGTGTCGGCCCTCAATGCCTTCACCGCCGTGACCGGCTGGCAAGTCGGCTTACCGGCAGAACTGGGTCAGGGCATATCGTCGCCGGGCGTACGCGGCTCGCTGCCACCGGAAAAAGCCCTTGAGCGCCTGTTGGTGGGGACCAACCTGAGCTTCCGCAAGCTGAGCAACAACAACGTCGTGCTGGAAAAACGCAGCACCAGCGGCGCGCTTAATCTGGATCAGGTGACCATCAGCGCCACCCGCCAGGAACAGTCGGTGAACAGCGTGCCGAGCACCGTCACCGTGCACAGCCGTGAAGAACTCGATCGCAGCAACGTCAACACCATCAAGGATCTGGTGCGTTATGAGCCGGGCGTTTCCGTCGGTGGCGCCGGTCAACGTGCCGGCATCACCGGCTACAACATCCGTGGCATCGACGGCGACCGCATTCTGACTCAAGTCGATGGCGTGGAAATCCCCAACAGTTTCTTCAACGGCCCGTACGCCAAAAGCCAGCGCAATTACGTCGACCCGGAAATCGTCAAACGCGTGGAAATCCTTCGCGGCCCTGCCTCGGTGCTGTACGGCAGCAACGCCATTGGCGGCGCCGTCAGCTACTACACCCTCGATCCTGACGACATCATCAAGCCCGGCAAAGACGTCGGCGCCCGCCTGAAAACCGGTTACAGCTCCGCCGATGAGAGCTGGTTGAAGTCCGCCACCGTCGCTGGCCGTGCCGATCAGTTCGATGGCTTGCTGCACTTCAGCCGCCGTGACGGTCACGAGACCGACTCCTACGGCAGCAACAATGGCACCGGTCTTGAGCGCACCGCCGCCAACCCGGAAGACGTCAAGGCCACCAACGTGCTGGCCAAGATCGGCTGGAACTACAACGAAGATTCGCGCCTGGGCCTGACCTACGAAAAGTACAAGGATGATCGCGACACCGATCAAAAAAGCGCCTACGGCGGCCCGTACTTCAACGGCGCCCCGACCATTCCAGACAGCATGCTGCCCGGCGGCATGTACCAGTGGCGCACCGGTAACGACACCATCACCCGCGAGCGTTTCGGCATCGAACACAGCTTCGCCC
The DNA here is from genome assembly GCF_900187585.1 of Pseudomonas sp. Irchel 3E19. Taxonomy (NCBI): domain Bacteria; kingdom Pseudomonadati; phylum Pseudomonadota; class Gammaproteobacteria; order Pseudomonadales; family Pseudomonadaceae; genus Pseudomonas; species Pseudomonas sp. Irchel 3E19. Next base: position 105,279 of record NZ_FYDT01000007.1, on the reverse strand, counting down.
TCGACAGCCTGCTGGTCGACAACGTGAAGTGGAGCCTCAACCACCAGATCGCCAAGACCGACCAGAGCACCGAAGAGTATTACTACCCGATGACCCGGAAAGTGCTGCGTACCCGCGACACGGTTTACGAGGAAAAGCAGTGGGTCTTCGATGCGCAACTGGACAAGGCCTTTGCCATCGGTGACACCGACCACGTGCTGACCTACGGCACCACGATCAAACAGCAGAAAGTCACCGGCTCGCGCAGCGGCGACGGCAAGTGCCTGGCCGTCGGTCGCGGCTGCACCGCGATTGGCGCCACCAGTGTCGCTGACGTCTTGAAAAAGGCCAGCGACTTCCCGGACCCGACCATCAACACCTACAGCCTGTTCGCCCAGGATCAGATCAGCTGGAACGACTGGACCTTCCTTCCAAGTCTGCGCTACGACTACACCCAACTCAAGCCGCACATCACCGAGGAATTCCTCAACACCGTGGCGGCGGATGGCCAGGGCACGGTCAGCGACAAGAACAAGACCTGGCATAAAGTCTCGCCCAAATTCGGCCTGACCTACGCCTTTAACGACAACTACACCTGGTACGGTCAATACGCCGAAGGCTTCCGCACGCCGACCGCGAAAGCGCTGTACGGTCGTTTCGAGAACAACACCACCGGTTACCAAGTGGCGCCGAACCCGGACCTGGAACCGGAAAAAAGCAAAAGCTACGAGACCGGTCTGCGCGGCAACTTCGAGTCCGGCTCGTTTGACGTGGCGGTGTTCTATAACAAGTACCGCGACTTCATCAACGAAGATGCGGTCACCCCGGGTTACAGCGAGCTGACCTTCCAGTCGAGCAACATCAAGCATGCGACCATCAAGGGCGCGGAAGTCAAAGGTCGCTTGAATCTGGATGCGTTCGGTGCGCCGCAAGGCCTGTATACCCAAGGCTCGATCGCCTACGCCTACGGCCGCAACGACGACAGCGGCGAACCGCTCAACAGCGTCAATCCGCTGACCGGTGTGTTCGGGCTCGGTTACGACCAGGACAACTACGGCGGTTTGCTGAGCTGGACATTGGTGAAGAAGAAGGATCGTGTCGACGACAGCAACTTCAAGTCGCCGGATGGCGTCAGCAGCCAGTTCAAGTCACCGGGCTTCGGTATTCTTGATCTGACCGGCTTCTACAAAGTCACCAACGACGTCACCGTCAGCGGCGGCATTTACAACCTGACCGACAAGAAATACTGGCTGTGGGATGACGTGCGCGGTTACGACAGCGTCGGCGAAGCCTCGGTAACGCAACCGGCCAACCTTGATCGCCTGACCCAGCCGGGCCGTAACTTCGCGATCAACCTGATCTGGGACATCTGATCCCGTCTGCCTCACTGCGCGTATTCATACGCCGCGCAGTGAGGCTTTTTTTACTGTCCGGCGCTATCCCGTTCGTCTCGTTATCAAGCGCCTCTTTTATCAAGGACACCCCATGACCACTTCGCAAAAAGCCCTGCGTTCACAACGCCTGAACCAGATCACGCACGAGCCGCACAGCAAGCTCGACGCCCTGGTCAAAGCCCATGCGCCATTCGATACTCGCGCCAACTTCGCCCGGTTTGTGGTGGCGCAATACCTGTTTCAGTCGGAACTGGTCGACCTCTATAACAACGCCGAACTGACCGCGATCGTGCCGGACTTGCCAGCCCGTTGCCGTGCCGAAGCGGCCAAGGCAGATCTGGCGGATCTGGAAACTGAAGTGCCGGCACCTGTGGCTGGCGCGGTGAAAAACCCGAGCAAGGCTCGTGCGCTGGGCTGGATCTTTGTCTCCGAAGGTTCGAAGCTCGGTGCGGCGTTTCTGATCAAGCGCGCCGTGGCGCTGGAGCTGAGCGAAACCTTTGGTGCGCGTCATTTGGGTGAGCCCGAAGGTGGTCGCGCCGAAGGCTGGAAAAGCTTTGTGCGCACCCTCGACTCGTTGCAGTTCAGTGCCGAGGAAGAAGCTGAAGTCGAGCAAGGCGCGATTGACGCGTTCAACCGCGTCACCGTGTTGTTGGAACAGGCTTATGCCACCGAAGCAGAACTTGCCTGAAGCCACACCTATTCCTTGTGGGAGCGAGCCTGCTCGCGAAGACGGCAGCACATTCAACATTAATGTGACTGATCCACCGCTTTCGCGAGCAGGCTCGCTCCCACATGGGAACTGCAACAACCTGTAAGATCTCCATTCCGCTTCATAATCACTCGCTGAGCCCATGCCGCAACCCGCCACCTCAAAAATCGCCCGCCTGCTGTTCGGCCTGCTGGCCTATGTCAGCCTTGGCATCGGCCTGATTGCCATCGTCGTGCCCGGCCTGCCGACCACCGAGTTCATCCTGCTCGCCGCCTGGGCCGCGACGCGCAGTTCGCCGCGACTGAGTGCCTGGCTGGAACACCATCGCCTGTTTGGGCCGATCCTGAGCAACTGGCGCAACGGCAAAATCATTGCGCGCAAGGCCAAGGTCAGTGCGACGGTGAGCATGCTGCTGTGCGCGACGCTGATGTTGCTGATGCTCGATCACGGCTGGCCGGTCTATCTGGCGATTGCCGGGATGAGTTTGGGCAACCTGTGGATCTGGTCGCGACCGGAAACCTTGCCCCCCCCTTCCTGAGCCCGCGTAACACCCCTGAAACTTCTCTGTAATTAATCACCCTTGCAGCACATTCCCCTGCGCAAACGTTTAGCGCTGACCGTTCGTCGGCAACCCGCTCATGCGCCCTCGCTCCGCGCCGATGAGGATTAATGGCGCTGAATGGATTTGGCGAACCGGGTAGTTCATACCCGAATGCCACCCGTTTTATTCATTCGCGAGAACGCCCATGTTCGACTCTCTTTCCATTCGCCTGAAAATCGTTCTGCTCTCTGGTCTATGCCTGCTCGGTGTGGTTGCGCTGATCGTCGGCATGAACATTTACCAGACCAACCAGAACGATAAACTGGTCAGCGACTCCAGCAACAAGTTGCTCACCACCAGTGTGCAGAACCTGCTGCAGGCCAAAGCCGCCGAACAAGCGGTGCGCGTGCAGAAGACCTTTGGCGAAAGCCTGACGGTGATCACCGCGCAGGCCGACCAGATCAAGGACATGCGCGTAATGGCCGCCAAGCGTTCGCTGGACGCCGGTGCCTTGCGTGAAGAGTTGAACCTGAACCTGAAAACCGCGTTCGAGCGTAACGACAAGGTGCTCGGCATCTGGCTCGCCTTTGAACCGAACGGGCTCGACGGCAAGGACAGCGAGTTCGCCAACGACGCGGCGCGCCAGTCCAACGAAGCCGGGCGTTTTGCCAGTTACTGGAGCCGCGCTGCCGGCTCCTCGCTGAACACGATCATGGTCGAAGAAGACATGACCAAGACCACGTTGAGTGTCAGCGGCACGCCGTACAACAGTTGGTACACCTGCCCTCGCGACAACAAACGCACCTGCCTGCTCGACCCGTATGCCGATACCGTCGGCGGCAAGGAAATGCTCATGACGACCATTTCGGTGCCCTTGATCGTCGACGGCAAAGCCATCGGTGTGGTCGGCGTCGATATCGCCCTCGACGCCTTGCAAGCGGCCACCGCGGAGTCCCAGCGCAACCTGTTCAACAACGCCGGGCACATGCTGATTGTGTCCGGCAGTGGCGTGCTGGCGGCCGACAGTTCCGACGCCGCCAAGGTCGGCAAGAAAATCAGCGACACCCTCGGCGCCGACGGTAAGGATGTGCTGCAACTACTCGGCAGCGCCACGCCGAAGATCCTCGAACAAGGCGACCTGATCCGTGCTGTGTATCCGGTCGAACCGATTGGCAACTCGCGCGCCTGGGGCGTGGTCATCGACCTGCCGAAACAAGTGTTGCTGGCCGATTCGGTCAAGCTGCAAGCGGTGCTCGATGACGCTCAGGAAACCGGCGTATTCATGGCATTGGCAGTGGCGGTGGCTGCCGGTCTGATTGGCTTGTTGCTGATCTGGCTCACCGCTTCCGGTGTCACTCGTCCGATCAACAGCGTTGCCGAGATGCTGAAGAACATCGCCAGCGGTGAAGGCGATCTGACCCAGCGGCTCAATTACAGCAAGCAGGATGAACTGGGCGAACTGGTTCAACCGCTTCCTCGACAAGCTGCAACCGACCATCGCGCAGATCAAACAGAGCATCACCGAAGCGCGCGGCACCGCCGACCAATCTTCGGAAATCGCCCGTCAGACCAGCGAAGGCATGCAGGTTCAGTTCCGCGAAATCGACCAGGTGGCCACCGCCTCCAACGAAATGAGCGCCACCGCCCATGACGTTGCCAACAGCGCGTCAAACGCGGCCAACGCCGCCAAGGGTGCCGATCAGTCGGCCAAGGACGGCATGTCGATCATCGAGCGCAGCACCCGCGACATCAATCAACTGGCCGATGAAGTCAGCAAAGCAGTGACCGAAGTCGAAGCACTGGCGGTCAACAGCGAGCAGATCGGCTCGGTGCTGGAGGTGATTCGCAGCATCGCCGAACAGACCAACCTGCTGGCGCTCAACGCCGCCATCGAAGCGGCCCGGGCCGGTGAGAGCGGGCGCGGGTTTGCCGTGGTGGCGGACGAGGTGCGCAACCTGGCCAAACGCACGCAGGATTCGGTGGAAGAAATTCGCATAGTCATCGAGAAGATCCAGACCGGCACCCGTGGCGTGGTCGCGACCATGCATTCGAGCCAGACCCAGGCGCACAACAACGCCGGGCAGATCCGTCAGGCGGTGGATGCGCTGGGCAAGATCAGCGATGTGGTCACCGTGATCAGCGACATGAACCTGCAAATTGCCAGCGCCGCCGAACAGCAGAGCGCGGTGGCTGAAGAGGTTAACCGCAACGTCTCGGCGATTCGGACCGTGACGGAGACGTTGACCGAGCAAGCCACCGAATCGGCAGCGATCAGCAGCCAGCTCAATGCCCTGGCGAGCCAGCAGATGAAATTGATGGATCAGTTCCGGGTATAACAATCCGGCACAAATCCCTGTGGGAGCGAGCCTGCTCGCGAAGAGGTCGTCAAATCCAACACCTTTGTTGACTGACACACCGCTTTCGCGAGCAGGCTCGCTCCCACAGGGGTACGTGTTCTGCCCAGGGAATTTCATCTGAGCTGACATTCTTTTGCACTATCATCGCCCTCTCGCTCCGGAGGGCCTTCGATGACTGATTTACTCACGTCCATTCAAGCCGCACTCGGCTTGCCGCACACGCCTATTCCGTTCACCGCCAGCGGCGCCCTGCCCTCGGCGTTCGCCGTCACCGATCTGGCCTGCGCGAGCATTGCCGCTGCCGGGCAAGCGATCAGCGAACTGATCCAGCAACAAACCGCTTATCTGCCAAGCGTTGAAGTCGACCGGCGTCTGGCCTCGTTCTGGTTCGCCACCTCGCTGCGTCCGATAGGTTGGGAGGTGCCGCCGTTGTGGGATCCGGTCGCAGGTGACTATGCGACCCGCGACGGCTGGATCCGCCTGCACACCAACGCCTCGCATCACCGCGCTGCCGCTGAACGCGTACTGGGCGCCTGTGCCGACCGCGCAGCGATGGCGGCGAAAGTCGCGCAATGGGCGAGCAAGGATCTGGAGCAAGCGGTGGTCGACGCCAAGGGCTGCGCTGCCGAAATGCGCAGTTGGGCTCAGTGGCAACAGCATCCGCAAGGGTTGGCGGTGAATGCCGAACCGCTGGTTCAGTTCATTGATCAGCCGGACGAACGCCGCAAACCGTGGCAAGGCTCAGCGGCGCAACCGCTGGCCGGGATCAAGGTGCTGGACTTGACGCGGGTACTCGCCGGGCCCACCGCCAGCCGTTTTCTTGCAGGGTTTGGCGCCGATGTTTTGCGCATCGATCCGCCGACCTGGAACGAACCGGGCGTGGTCCCGGAAGTCACCCTCGGCAAACGCTGCGCGCGACTGGATCTGCATGATCCGACGGATCGCGCGGTGTTCGAAAACTTGTTGAAGGACGCCGACATTCTGCTCCACGGCTACCGCGCCGATGCGCTGGAGCACCTTGGCTTCGGTGTCGAGCGTCGTCGGCAACTGGCACCGGGGCTGGTCGACGTCAGCCTCAACGCCTACGGCTGGAGCGGGCCGTGGCAGAACCGCCGAGGTTTCGACAGCCTGGTGCAGATGAGCAGCGGCATCGCCGAGGCCGGGCAGCGCTGGAAGCACGCCGACAAACCGACACCGTTGCCGGTGCAGGCGCTGGACCATGCGACCGGGTATTTGATGGCGGCGAGTGCGATCAGCTTGCTGAGCGAGCGGTTGCGCAGTGGTCGCGGAGGATCGGCACGGTTGTCGCTGGCGCGGACGGCGAAACTGTTGATCGAGCACGGACCGGGGACGAGTGAGGCGTTACGAGCGGAGGATGAGCAGGATCAGCGCTTGGAGATTGAGCAGACACCGTGGGGGCCGGCGCACCGGTTGCAGGTGCCGGTGAAGATCAGCGGGACGCCGCTGCAGTGGGCGCTGCCGGCCACCGAACTGGGTTCGCATCACCCAAAGTGGTGATGAACATACGGGCCTCTTCGCGAGCAAGCCCGCTCCCACATTTGACCGAGTTTCTTCTGACGGAACGCGATTGAATGTGGGAGCGGGCTTGCTCCCACATTTGACCGAGTTTCTTCTGACAGAACGCGATTGAATGTGGGAGCGGGCTTGCTCCCACATTTGACCGGGTTTCTTCTGACAGAACGCGATTGAATGTGGGAGCGGGCTTGCTCCCACATTTGACCGAGTTTCTTCTGACAGAACGCGATTGAATGTGGGAGCGGGCTTGCTCCCACATTTGACCGGGTTTCTTCTGACAGAACGCGATTGAATGTGGGAGCGGGCTTGCTCCCACATTTGACCGAGTCTCTTCTGACGGAACGCGATTGAATGTGGGAGCGGGCTTGCTCGCGAAGACGGCCGCACGGACACCTGCGATTCAGGGTCAATCCGTGCGGCTCGTCAATCTCACAACGACAGCACCCCGCTGTACAAACCATAAGCCGCCAACCCTGCCCCAATGATCACAGCGGTAAAAATCCCCTTCTCCACCGGGGTGAACAACGGCTCACCCTGCTCATGTTTGGCCTTGGCAAACAGGATCACCCCCGGCGCATACAACAACGCCGACAGCAGCAAATACTTGACTCCGCCGGCATACAACAACCACACCGCATAACACAGCGCGATGCCACCGATCAGCAGGTCCTTGGTGCGTTCGGCCGAGGCATGTTCGTAGGTTTCGCCGCGCCCGCTCAACAACACCGCGTAGGCGGCCGACCACAGATACGGCACCAGAATCATCGACGATGCGAGGTAGATCAGGCTGGTGTAAGTGCCTGCCGAGAACAGGGTGATCAACAGGAAAATCTGGATCATCACGTTGGTCAGCCACAACGCATTGACCGGCACATGGTTGGCGTTTTCCTTTTTCAGGAATGCCGGCATGGTCTTGTCCCGAGCCGTGGCAAAAAGAATTTCCGCGCAGAGCAATGCCCACGACAGCAACGCGCCGAGTAGCGAGATCGCCAGACCGATACTGATCGCCAGCGCCCCCCACGGCCCGACGATATGCTCCAGCACCGCCGCCAGCGACGGGTTCTGCAAACTGGCCAGTTCCGGCTGGCTCATGATCCCCAGCGACAGCACATTGACCAACACCAGCAGCGCCAGCACGCCGATAAAACCGATCACCGTGGCGCGACCGACGTCACTGCGTTTCTGCGCCCGCGCCGAGTACACGCTGGCCCCCTCGATACCGATGAACACGAACACCGTCACCAGCATCATGTTGCGTACCTGATCCATCACCCCGCCAAACGTCGGGTTGCTGCGCCCCCAGATATCGCGAGTAAAAATATCAGCCTTGAACGCCACGGCAGCGATGACGATGAACATGATCAGCGGCACGATCTTGGCCACGGTAGTCACCTGGTTGATGAACGCCGCCTCCTTGATCCCGCGCATCACCAGAAAATGCACGGCCCACAGCAGCACCGAGGCGCAACCGATAGCGATGGGCGTGTTGCCCTGGCCGAACACCGGAAAGAAATAGCCGAGGGTGCTGAAGAGAAGAACGAAATAACCGACATTGCCCAGCCAGGCGCTGATCCAGTAACCCCACGCCGAGGAAAACCCCATGTAATCGCCAAAACCGGCCTTGGCGTAGGCGTACACCCCCGAATCCAGTTCGGGTTTGCGATTGGCCAGGGTCTGAAACACGAAAGCGAGGGTCAGCATGCCGATCGCGGTAATTCCCCAACCGATCAGAATTGCCCCGGCATCGGCGCGTGCCGCCATGTTCTGCGGCAGGGAAAAAATCCCCCCGCCAATCATCGACCCCACCACCAGGGCGATCAACGCCCCCAGTTGCAGCTTTTGCGTCGGTTGCGACATTCCAGTCTCCCTTTCCTGCTCTGGCACTCATCAAAAAGAGGCGGTTTTTAACTAAACGGATAAAGCGTAAGTACGTTTATTGAATAACGCCAATTAACGCCTTTTATATATAGCCAATGGCGCTAACGCCTAACACGGATAGTCGCTTTTGTGTGCGAATCCTGATTATTCGATTCTGTACTGAAAACAGATGCGGAAAATTTGCCAAAACCTGAAAAAGAACTAGCGTGATAATTCGAAAGTAATAGGAGCCTTTCCCAGTCATATCTGCCAAACGCCTATCGGACGGGCCTTTCAGGCAGCAGCTTTATGCCATCAGGCGCCGCCTAAGTCATTCATTAACAATGGAATGTGCCTATGAACTGATCTAAATCAGTTGTTTGAACAGTCAACAGAACTACGCTGTGAACTCTTCTCTCCTGCAATGGAGTCATGCAAATGTCTGAAGCTCCCGGAAAACTTCGACTAGGTGCACTGGTTGCATTGGTAGTCGGTTCAATGATCGGCGGCGGGATATTCTCTCTGCCGCAAAACATGGCAGCCAGCGCAGACGTCGGCGCGGTACTCATCGGTTGGGCCATCACCGCTGTCGGCATGCTCACCCTCGCTTTTGTCTTTCAAACCCTCGCCAATCGCAAACCTGACCTGGACGGCGGCGTGTACGCCTACGCCAAGGCCGGGTTTGGCGATTACATGGGTTTTTCCTCGGCCTGGGGTTACTGGATCAGTGCCTGGCTGGGCAACGTCGGTTACTTCGTTCTGTTGTTCAGCACCCTCGGCTATTTCTTTCCGGTTTTCGGCGAAGGCAACACGGTTGCCGCCGTCATCGGCGCTTCGGTGCTGCTGTGGGCGGTGCATTTCCTGGTACTGCGCGGAATCAAAGAAGCGGCGTTCATCAACCTGGTGACTACCGTCGCCAAGGTCGTGCCACTGCTGCTGTTCGTTTTGATCGCGGTCTTCGCCTTCAAACTGGACATCTTCACCGCCGATATCTGGGGCGTGAAAAACCCTGATCTGGGCAGTGTGATGAACCAGGTGCGCAACATGATGCTGGTCACCGTGTGGGTGTTCATCGGTATCGAGGGCGCGAGCATCTTCTCGGCCCGTGCCGAAAAACGCTCGGACGTGGGTAAAGCCACCGTGATCGGTTTCATCACCGTGCTGCTGTTCCTCGTGCTGGTGAACGTGCTGTCGCTGGGCATCATGACTCAGCCGGAACTGGCGAAACTGCAGAACCCGTCGATGGCCGCCGTGCTTGAGCATGTAGTCGGTCACTGGGGCGCGGTGCTGATCAGCGTCGGTCTGATCATCTCCTTGCTGGGAGCGCTGCTGTCGTGGGTGCTGCTGTGTGCGGAGATCATGTTCGCCGCAGCAAAAGACCACACCATGCCGGAGTTCCTGCGTAAGGAGAACGCCAACCACGTACCGGTCAACGCCCTGTGGCTGACCAATGCGATGGTGCAGATTTTCCTCGTCATCACCCTGTTCTCGGCCAGCACTTATCTGTCGCTGATCTACCTCGCCACCTCGATGATTCTGGTGCCGTACCTGTGGTCGGCCGCCTACGCCCTGCTGCTGGCGGTGCGCGGCGAAAGCTACGAAGGCTTCGCGGCCGAGCGGCGCAAGGATCTGATTATCGGCGGTATCGCACTGATCTATGCGGTCTGGTTGCTCTACGCCGGCGGTGTGAAATACCTGCTGCTCTCCGCCCTGCTCTATGCACCCGGCGCGATCCTGTTCGCCAAAGCCAAGCTGGAACTCAAACAACCGATTTTCACTAACGTCGAGAAGCTGATTTTCGCCGCAGTGGTCGTGGGTGCCCTGGTGGCTGCCTACGGTCTCTACGACGGCTTCCTGACTCTGTAACCCCTGATTGTTTTGTTATCTGGAGGATCTGAAATGACCACGGAAAAAGTTAAGTACGGCGTCCATTCCGAAGCCGGCAAACTGCGCAAAGTCATGGTGTGCTCCCCAGGTCTGGCCCACCAGCGGCTGACCCCGAACAACTGCGATGAACTGCTGTTCGATGACGTGCTGTGGGTCGCCCAAGCCAAGCGCGACCACTTCGACTTCGTCACCAAGATGCGTGAACGCGGGATCGACGTGCTGGAAATGCACAACCTGCTGACCGACATCGTCGCCATCCCTGAGGCGCTGGACTGGATTCTCGAGCGCAAGGTCACCGCCGATTCGGTGGGCCTGGGCCTGATCAACGAAGTCAAATCCTGGCTGAAGAGCCTTGAGCCACGGCACATCGCCGAATTCCTGATTGGCGGCGTATCTGCTGATGATCTGCCGGACAGCTTCGGTGGCAAGACCATCCAGATGTTCCGCGATTTCCTCGGTCACTCCAGCTTCATTCTGCCGCCGCTGCCGAACACCCAGTTCACCCGCGATACCACCTGCTGGATCTACGGTGGCGTGACGCTGAACCCGATGTACTGGCCGGCGCGCCGTCAGGAAACCCTGCTGACCACCGCCATCTACAAATTCCACCCGCAGTTCACCAACGCCGATTTCGAGATCTGGTACGGCGACCCGGACAAAGACCACGGCAGCTCCACCCTTGAGGGTGGCGACGTGATGCCGATCGGCAACGGCGTGGTGCTGATCGGCATGGGCGAGCGCTCGTCCCGTCAGGCCATCGGCCAACTGGCGCTGAACCTGTTCAAGAACAAGGCTGTGGAAAAAGTCATCGTCGCCGGCCTGCCGAAGTCCCGCGCGGCGATGCACCTGGACACCGTGTTCAGCTTCTGCGACCGCGACCTGGTGACGATTTTCCCGGAAGTGGTGAATCAGATCGTCGCCTTCACCCTGCGCCCTGACGAAAGCAAACAGGGCGGCATCGACATCCGCCGCGAAGAATCGAGCTTCCTCGACACCGTGGCCGCCGCCCTCAACCTGCCGAAACTGCGCGTGGTGGAAACCGGCGGCAACAGCTTCGCCGCCGAACGCGAGCAATGGGACGACGGCAACAATGTGGTGGCCGTGGAGCCGGGCGTGGTCATCGGCTACGACCGCAACACCTACACCAATACCCTGCTGCGCAAAGCGGGCGTGGAGGTCATCACCATCAGCGCCGGGGAACTGGGCCGTGGCCGTGGCGGCGGCCACTGCATGACCTGCCCGATCATCCGCGACCCGATTGACTACTAACTTTTTCTTAATACGACCCGGCGCTGTGAAAGCGTAGCGAGCGAAGGAAAGACAAGGCAAAAACAGGCGAGGAAGCGGAGTTTACTGGTTGTAAATGAGCATTCCGAGCCTGTTTTTAACGCAGTATTTCCGAGCGCAGTAGCTTTCACAGTGTCGGGCAAGGAGATCCATCATGGCTTTTAACATCCACAACCGTAACCTGCTCAGCCTGGAACACCACACCCCACGTGAGCTGCGGTACCTGCTTGACCTGTCGCGCGATCTGAAACGCGCCAAGTACACCGGCACCGAGCAACAACACTTGAAGGGCAACAACATCGCCCTGATCTTCGAAAAAACCTCGACCCGCACCCGTTGCGCCTTCGAAGTGGCAGCCTATGACCAAGGCGCCAACGTCACCTACATCGACCCGAATTCCTCGCAGATCGGCCACAAGGAAAGCATGAAAGACACGGCCCGCGTGCTGGGTCGCATGTACGACGCCATCGAGTACCGTGGCTTCAAACAGGAAATCGTCGAAGAGCTGGCCAAATTCGCCGGTGTGCCGGTATTCAACGGTTTGACCGATGAATATCACCCGACCCAAATGATCGCCGACGTGCTGACCATGCGTGAACACGCCGACAAGCCGATCCATGACATCAGCTACGCCTATCTGGGCGACGCGCGAAACAACATGGGCAACTCGCTGCTGCTGGTCGGCGCGAAACTGGGCATGGACGTGCGCATCTGCGCGCCGAAAGCCCTGTGGCCACTGGATGATCTGGTTGAGCGCTGCAAAAAGTACGCGGAAGAAAGCGGCGCGCGCATCACCCTGACTGAGGATCCGAAAGCCGCCGTCAAAGGCGTCGACTTCATTCACACCGACGTCTGGGTGTCGATGGGCGAACCGGTGGAAGCCTGGGCCGAGCGTATCCAGCAACTGCTGCCGTACCAGGTCAACGCCGAGCTGATGAAAGCCACCGGCAACCCACGGACCAAGTTCATGCACTGCCTGCCGGCGTTCCACAACAGCGATACCAAGGTCGGCAAACAGATCGCCGAGCAGTATCCGCACCTGGCCAACGGCATCGAAGTCACCGACGACGTGTTCGAGTCGCCAGCCTGCATCGCCTTCGAGCAAGCGGAAAACCGCATGCACACCATCAAGGCGATTCTGGTCTCGACGCTGGCTGATCTGTAAGACCGGCCCGCTCCCACTGCCGGAACCGGGCCCTTGTGGGAGGGGGCTTGCTCCCGAAGGCGGCGGATCAGTCGACAATCACTGTTGAATGACACACCGCCTTCGGGAGCAAGCCCCCTCCCACATAGACTCCCGGTTCCGGCAGTGCGATCGAGTCGTTTGCCATTCCTCTGCTTTAGAAGGACAAGCACCATGCGTATCGTCGTAGCTCTGGGCGGTAACGCCCTGCTCCGCCGTGGTGAGCCGATGACCGCTGACAATCAGCGCGCCAACATCCGCATCGCCACCGAGCAAATCGCCAAGATCCATCCCGGCAATCAACTGGTCATCGCCCACGGCAATGGCCCGCAAGTCGGCCTGCTGTCACTGCAAGCCGCGGCCTACACCTCCGTCACCCCGTACCCGCTGGACGTGCTCGGTGCCGAAACCGAAGGCATGATCGGTTACATCATCGAGCAGGAACTGGGCAACCTGCTGGATTTCGAAGTGCCGTTCGCCACCCTGCTCACCCAGGTTGAAGTCGACGCCAACGACCCCGCGTTCAAGAACCCGACCAAACCGATCGGCCCGGTCTATGACAAGGCCGAGGCAGAAAAACTCGCCGCTGAAAAAGGCTGGGCGATTGCCCCGGACGGCGACAAGTTCCGCCGTGTGGTCGCCAGCCCCCGGCCGAAACGCATCTTCGAAATCCGCCCGATCAAGTGGCTACTGGACAAGGGCAGCATCGTGATTTGCGCCGGTGGCGGCGGCATTCCGACCATGTATGACGAAAACCGCAACCTCAAGGGCATCGAGGCGGTGATCGACAAGGACTTGTGCTCGTCGCTGCTGGCTGAACAACTGGAAGCGGATTTGCTGGTGATCGCCACCGACGTCAACGCGGCGTTCATCGACTTCGGCAAACCAACGCAGAAAGCCATCGCCGAGGCGCACCCGGACGAACTCGAACGCCTCGGTTTTGCCGCCGGTTCCATGGGACCCAAGGTGCAGGCAGCCTGCGAATTCGCACGCCATACTGGCAAGGTAGCGGTGATCGGTTCGCTGGCGGACATCGAAGCCATCGTTCAGGGCACCGCCGGTACTCGCGTAACCACTGCGAAGCCCGGCATCACTTACCGATAATTAGAAACTCCGGGGGCAGGCCCAAGGTCTGCCCTTCTCCCATGCCTTGAAAGGAGAAACCCATGGCCCAGTTTGAACCCGGTCATTTGCACATCGAACGGCACGCGTTGACCCCGGACGATGTCAGTTACAACGTACACCTCGACTACGAGGTGTTCACCGATCCGCAAAAAGGCAAAGGCATCCAGTTCACGATGCATGGCAACCTTCAGGGCAAGGACATGAAAGAGACGTTCTTCCTGCCCAAGGAAGAGGCCTACAACTTTGCCAACAACGTGACGCGAATCGCCGAGAAGTACGGCATTCCCAGGACCCACAGCCAGATCGGCTCGGTGCACAAGCACTACGACATGATGTTTGAAGACATCCGTAAGCAGCTGGATATGAAATCCGGGGATCCGGTCAATCTCGAGCGCTTCGAATAACCCGCACCCGCCACATTCCCCCTGTGGGAGCGAGCCTGCTCGCGAACGCCATCTGTCAGTCAACTTCTTCATTTCTGACACACCGCATTCGCGAGCAGGCTCGCTCCCACAAGGGAACTATGTAGCTCTGAAAATCGCCGTAAATTTCACCATTAGCCCGCCCCAAGGCATACTTGCCACCCTCCGCTCTGCAGATCACTGAATCGCCCCATGCGTATCCACGTCAGCTTCATCGACCGCGTCGGCATCACCCAGGAAGTCCTGGCCATACTCGGTGGGCGCAATCTCAATCTGGATGCGGTGGAGATGATTCCGCCCAACGTCTACATCGACGCGCCGACCCTCAGCCCGCAAGTGCTCGAAGAACTCAAAGATGCGCTGTTTCGCGTGCTGGGTGTAGAAGCGGTGACGGTGGTCGACATCCTCCCCGGCCAGCGTCGGCACTTACAACTCGATGCCTTGCTCGCAGCAATGACCGATCCGGTACTGGCCCTCGACAGCGCTGGCAAGGTGCTGCTGGCCAACCCGGCACTCATCGCGCTGTACGGTCGCGAACCGGCTGGGGAAAGTGTCGCGGAACTGTTCAACGATCCCGGCCTGCTCGACACCCTGCTCGAACAAGGCTTTCGCTTGCCACTGCGCGAGATCACCGTCAACGGCCAGACCCTGTTGCTCGACGCCACGCCGATCACCGACGCCGGCGCCCTGCTAACGCTGTATCAACCGAACCGCATCGGCGAACAACTCTCGGCACTGCACCACGACCACGCCGAAGGTTTCGATGCACTGCTCGGCGAATCGCCGGCAATCCGCACGCTCAAAGCTCGTGCGCAGCGAGTGGCCGCACTGGATGCGCCGTTGTTGATCCAGGGCGAAACCGGTACCGGTAAAGAACTGGTCGCCCGCGCCTGCCACGCCATCAGTGCGCGGCACAGTGCGCCGTTTCTGGCGCTGAACTGCGCGGCCCTGCCGGAAAACCTCGCCGAGAGCGAACTGTTCGGCTATGCCCCCGGCGCCTTCACAGGCGCAGCGCGCGGCGGCAAACCGGGGCTGATGGAACTGGCCAACCAGGGCACGGTGTTTCTCGATGAGATCGGCGAGATGTCGCCGTACTTGCAGGCCAAGCTGCTGCGTTTTTTGAATGACGGCAGCTTCCGCCGCGTTGGCGGTGATCGTGAGGTGAAGGTCAACGTACGGATTCTCAGCGCGACCCACCGCGACCTGGAAAAAATGGTCAGCGAAGGCCTGTTCCGCGAAGACCTGTTCTACCGCCTCAACGTGCTCAACGTTGAAGTGCCTCCATTGCGCGAACGCGGTCAGGACATTCTGTTGCTCGCGCGTTATTTCATGCAGCAGGCCTGTGCGCAGATCCAGCGCCCGGTGTGCCGCCTGGCCCCCGGCACTTATCCGGCGCTGCTCGGTAACCGCTGGCCGGGCAACGTGCGGCAACTGCAGAACGTGATCTTCCGCGCCGCCGCGATCTGCGAAAGCAGCCTCGTCGACATCGGCGACCTCGACATTGCCGGCACTTCGATGGCGCGGCAGACCGACAGCGACGTCGACAGCCTCGAACAAGCCGTCGAATCCTTCGAAAGATCGCTGCTGGAAAAACTCTACGTCAGCTACCCCTCGACCCGCCAACTGGCCAGCCGCCTGCAAACCTCGCACACCGCCATCGCCCATCGACTGCGCAAATACGGCATTCCCAACAAACCCTGAGCCATCACTGTCCCTTTGTGGGAGCGAGCCTGCTCGCGAATGCGGTGTGTCAATTGACATTAATGTGCCTGATGCGCCGCTTTCGCGAGCAGGCTCGCTCCCACAAAGTATGTAACGGATTCGAAATCCGCTCAAAAACGACCTCCATCTGTACTGAAAGCGCTACAGCGGAACGATATCGATACACCGTCCTCCAGCCACCGCTTTGCAAGGCTTTGATCCGCTTAAGCTTTTTCTCTCGCCCCAAGCTGTAGCGATTTCGCTACACGCACGCGTTTTCATTTAGACCTAAACCACTTCAAGCCATTGATTTAAAACAATAAATTAATCTTGGCTGCGTTCTTGCTAATCAACCCCTCATAAATAAGGGCTTCCCTGCCCACGCTTTCCACCGCGTCCACCAGACGAGTCTGGCCCCTGAGGAGTTTCCATGAGCGAGTTGCGTTTTACTGAAGATCACGAATGGCTGCGCACCGAAGCTGACGGCAGCGTTACTGTCGGCATCACCGCTTTCGCGCAGAACGCCCTAGGCGACGTGGTGTTCGTGCAACTGCCTGAGCTGCAGGCTTACGAAAAAGGCGCTGAAGCCGCCACCGTGGAATCGGTGAAAGCTGCCAGCGGCGTGTACATGCCCCTCGATGGCGATGTGCTGGAAGTGAACCCGGCGCTGGAAGACGCCCCGGAACTGGTCAACGAAGATCCGCTGGGCGAAGGCTGGTTCTTCCGCTTCCAGCCAAGTGACGCCGCCGCTGTCGGCAAACTGCTGGATCAGGACGCGTATGACCGTCTAATCAAAGCCCAAGCCGAAGCCTGAGGAGACCTGTCATGACTCAAGTAAACCTTGGCACCGCCAACGAATTCATCGCCCGTCACATCGGCCCGCGCGCCGGTGACGAGCAAGCCATGCTCAACAGCCTCGGCTTCGACTCGCTTGAAGCCCTGAGCGCCAGCGTCATCCCGGAAAGCATCAAGGGCACCAGCGTGCTCGGCATGGACGACGGCCTGAGCGAAGCCGACGCCCTGGCGATGATCAAATCCATCGCTGGCAAAAACCAGCTGTTCAAGACCTACATCGGCCAGGGCTACTACAACTGCCACACGCCGTCGCCAATCCTGCGCAACCTGCTGGAAAACCCGGCCTGGTACACCGCTTACACGCCGTACCAGCCAGAAATTTCCCAGGGCCGTCTCGAAGCGCTGCTGAACTTCCAGACCCTGATCAGCGACCTCACCGGCCTGCCGATCGCCAACGCTTCCCTGCTCGACGAAGCCACCGCCGCTGCCGAAGCCATGACCTTCTGCAAACGCCTGAGCAAGAACAAGGGCAGCCACCAATTCTTCGCCTCGATCCACAGCCACCCGCAAACCCTTGACGTGCTGCGCACCCGTGCCGAGCCGCTGGGCATTGAAGTGGTCGTGGGCGACGAGCGTGAACTGACCGACGTCACCCCGTTCTTCGGCGCCCTGCTGCAATACCCGGCGAGCAACGGTGATGTGTTCGACTACCGCGAACTGACCGAACGCTTCCACACCGCCAACGCTTTGGTGGCCGTGGCCGCTGACCTGCTGGCTCTGACTTTGCTGACCGCCCCGGGCGAATTTGGCGCTGACGTGGCCATCGGTTCCGCGCAACGTTTCGGTGTGCCGCTGGGCTTCGGTGGCCCGCACGCGGCTTACTTCTCGACTAAAGATGCGTTCAAGCGCGACATGCCGGGCCGTCTGGTCGGTGTCTCGGTTGACCGTTTCGGCAAGCCAGCGCTGCGTCTGGCGATGCAGACCCGCGAGCAACACATCCGCCGCGAGAAGGCCACCTCGAACATCTGCACCGCGCAAGTGCTGCTGGCCAACATTGCCAGCATGTACGCCGTCTACCACGGCCCGAAAGGTCTGACCCAGATCGCCAATCGCGTGCATCACCTGACCGCGATTCTGGCCAAGGGCCTGAGCACACTGGGTCTGAAGGTCGAGCAGGAAAGCTTCTTCGACACCCTGACTCTGGCCACGGGCGCGCAAACCGCCGCGCTGCACGACAAGGCTCACGCCCAGCAGATCAACCTGCGTGTCATTGACGCCCAACGTCTGGGTCTGTCGGTTGACGAAACCACCGCTCAGGCTGATATCGAAACCCTGTGGAGCGTCTTCGCCGACGGCAAAACCCTGCCGGACTTCGCCGCCCTCGCCGCGACCGTGCAGAGCACCATTCCTGCTGCGCTGGTACGCCAGTCGCCGATTCTCAGCCACCCGGTGTTCAACCGTTATCACTCGGAAACCGAGCTGATGCGCTACCTGCGCAAACTGGCCGACAAGGATCTGGCACTGGATCGCACCATGATCCCGCTGGGTTCGTGCACCATGAAACTCAACGCCGCCAGCGAAATGATCCCGGTCACCTGGGCCGAATTCGGTGCGCTGCACCCGTTCGCTCCGGCCGCACAAAGCGCCGGTTATCAGCAACTGACCGATGAACTGGAAGCGATGCTCTGCGCCGCCACCGGTTACGATTCGATCTCGCTGCAACCGAACGCCGGTTCGCAAGGTGAATACGCGGGCCTGCTGGCGATCCGCGCCTATCACCAGAGCCGTGGCGATGAGCGTCGCGACATCTGCCTGATCCCGTCGTCCGCCCACGGCACCAACCCTGCTACTGCCAACATGGCCGGCATGCGCGTGGTCGTGACCGCGTGCGACGCTCGCGGCAACGTCGACATCGAAGACCTGCGCGCCAAAGCCATCGAGCACCGCGAACACCTCGCCGCGCTGATGATCACCTACCCGTCGACCCACGGTGTGTTCGAAGAAGGTATCCGCGAAATCTGCGGGATCATTCATGACAACGGCGGCCAGGTGTATATCGACGGCGCCAACATGAACGCGATGGTCGGCCTCTGCGCGCCGGGCAAGTTCGGCGGCGACGTATCGCACCTGAACCTGCACAAAACCTTCTGCATCCCCCACGGCGGTGGTGGCCCGGGCGTCGGCCCGATTGGCGTCAAGTCGCACCTGACACCGTTCCTGCCGGGGCACGGCACCATGGAGCGCAAAGAAGGCGCGGTCTGCGCGGCACCGTTCGGCAGCGCGAGCATTCTGCCGATCACCTGGATGTACATTCGCATGATGGGTGGCGCAGGCCTCAAGCGCGCTTCGCAACTGGCGATCCTCAATGCCAACTACATTTCCCGTCGCCTCGAAGAGCACTACCCAGTGCTGTACACCGGCAGCAACGGCTTGGTCGCGCACGAATGCATCCTCGACCTGCGCCCGTTGAAAGACAGCAGCGGCATCAGCGTCGATGACGTCGCCAAGCGTCTGATCGACTTCGGCTTCCACGCCCCGACCATGTCGTTCCCGGTCGCCGGCACGCTGATGATCGAGCCGACCGAAAGCGAATCCAAAGAAGAACTGGACCGTTTCTGCGACGCGATGATCCGCATCCGCGAAGAAATCCGCGCGGTGGAAAACGGCACCCTCGACAAGGACGACAACCCACTGAAGAACGCTCCGCACACGGCGGCGGAACTGGTTGGCGAGTGGACGCACCCGTACAGCCGCGAGCAAGCGGTTTACCCGGTTGCGTCGTTGATCGAGGGCAAATACTGGCCACCGGTCGGGCGCGTCGACAACGTGTTCGGCGATCGCAACCTGGTTTGTGCCTGCCCGTCGATCGAAAGCTACGCTTAAACCCGTGTGGGGGCATTTATTTGCCCCCACTCTCAACAACACCACAGATCCCAATGTGGGAGCGGGCTTGCTCGCGAATGCGGTGAATCAGTCACATGTATATTGAATGACCCACCGCATTCGCGAGCAAGCCCGCTCCCACAGGGAATGCATCAAGCCTGATATTGCGCCAATTCCTATAACAAGAAACCGGAGAACCACTCATGTCGTTAAGCGTGTTCGACCTGTTCAAGATTGGCATCGGCCCCTCCAGTTCCCACACCGTCGGCCCGATGCGTGCCGCCGCGCGCTTCGCCGAAGGCCTGCGCCGGGAAAACCTGTTGACTGTGACTGCGAGTGTTCGCGTCGAGCTGTACGGCTCGCTCGGCGCCACCGGCAAGGGTCACGGTAGCGACAAAGCCGTGCTGCTCGGCCTTGAAGGCGAACACCCGGACACCGTCGACACCGAAACCGTCGCGGCTCGATTACAAGAAATTCGCAGCCACGCGCGCCTCAACCTGCTCGGTGAACACAGCATTGCGTTCAACGAGAAAGAACATCTGGCGATGATCCGCAAACCGTTGGCCTATCACCCCAACGGCATGATTTTCCGCGCGTTCGACGCGGCGGGCATTCAGATCCGCAGCCGCGAGTACTACTCGGTCGGCGGTGGTTTTGTTGTCGATGAGGACGCGGCCGGTGCCGATCGCATCGTCGAAGACGCCACGCCGCTGACCTTCCCGTTCAAAAGTGCCAAGGACTTGCTCGCGCATTGCAGCACGTATGGCCTGTCGATCAGCCAGGTGATGCTGACCAACGAAAGCGCCTGGCGCCCGGAAGCGGAAACCCGCGCCGGCCTGCTGAAAATCTGGCAGGTGATGCAGGACTGCGTCGCCGCAGGTTGTCGCAACGAAGGCATTCTGCCCGGCGGTTTGAAGGTCAAGCGCCGCGCGGCCGCACTGCACCGGCAACTGTGCAAGAACCCGGAATCGGCGTTGCGCGATCCGCTGTCGGTGCTCGACTGGGTCAACCTCTACGCGCTGGCGGTCAACGAAGAAAACGCCAACGGCGGCCGGGTGGTCACCGCGCCAACCAATGGCGCGGCGGGGATCATTCCGGCGGTGCTGCATTACTACATGCGCTTCATTCCCGGCTCGAACGATGACGGCGTCGTGCGTTTTCTGCTCACCGCCGCTGCAATCGGCATTCTGTACAAGGAAAACGCCTCGATCTCCGGCGCCGAAGTCGGTTGTCAGGGAGAAGTCGGCGTGGCCTGTTCGATGGCGGCCGGGGCGTTGTGCGAAGTGCTCGGCGGCAGCGTTCAGCAAGTCGAGAACGCGGCGGAAATCGGTATGGAACACAACCTCGGCCTGACCTGCGACCCGATTGGCGGACTGGTTCAGGTGCCGTGCATCGAGCGCAACGCCATGGGCTCGGTGAAGGCGATCAACGCGGTGCGCATGGCCATGCGTGGCGACGGGCAGCACTTCGTTTCCCTCGACAAAGTCATCCGCACCATGCGCCAGACCGGCGCCGACATGAAAAGCAAATACAAAGAGACCGCCCGCGGCGGTCTGGCGGTCAACATTATCGAATGCTAATTAGCCCCTTCTCCCTTCGGGAGAGGGTTGGTGTGAATCAAGGAGTTCCGCATGTCCACCGAACAACTGTCGAAAACCCCGCTGCACGCTCTGCACCTCGAACTCGGCGCCCGCATGGTGCCATTCGCCGGCTACGACATGCCGGTGCAATACCCGTTGGGCGTGATGAAAGAACACCAGCACACCCGTGAGCAAGCCGGGCTGTTCGATGTCTCGCACATGGGCCAGATCCGCCTGACCGGCGCCAATGCCGCCAAGGCCCTGGAAACCCTGGTGCCGGTGGACATCATCGATCTGCCGGTGGGCATGCAGCGCTACGCGATGTTCACCAACGATAGCGGCGGCATCCTCGACGACCTGATGGTCGCCAACCTCGGCAACGACGAACTGTTTCTGGTGGTCAACGCCGCGTGCAAGGATCAGGACCTGGCGCACCTGCAAAAGCACATCGGCGATCAGTGCACCATTACGGCGCTGTTCGAAGAGCGCGCCCTCTTGGCATTGCAGGGTCCGGCAGCCGTTACCGTGCTGGCGCGACTGGCGCCGGAAGTGGCGAAGATGACTTTTATGCAGTTCAACCGCGTGCAGCTGCTGGGCGTCGATTGCTTTGTCAGCCGTTCGGGCTACACCGGTGAAGACGGTTTCGAAATCTCGGTACCGGCCGCCGATGCAGAGAAACTCGCCCGCGCCCTGCTCGCCGAACCGGAAGTTCAGGCCATCGGCCTCGGCGCTCGCGATTCGCTGCGTCTGGAAGCTGGCCTGTGCCTCTACGGCCACGACATGAACACCAAGACCACACCCATCGAAGCCAGCCTGCTGTGGGCGATCTCCAAGCCGCGCCGCGCAGACGGCGCGCGTGCCGGCGGGTTCCCTGGGGCGGAGCAGGTTTTCACTCAGCAACAGAACGGTGTCGCGCGCAAACGCGTTGGCCTGCTGCCGCAGGAACGCACGCCAGTGCGTGAAGGCGCAGAAATCGTCAACGAAGCCGGCGAGATCATCGGCAGTGTGTGCAGCGGCGGCTTCGGTCCTACCCTGGGCGGGCCGTTGGCAATGGGTTACCTCGACAGCGCCTATGTCACGCTCGATACCTCGGTTTGGGCCATAGTGCGTGGGAAAAAGGTGCAAATGCGTGTAAGCAAAATGCCATTTGTTCCGCAACGCTACTATCGTGGTTGATTGGCTGTTTCCATAAGTAACGCGATTGCGTTATGCGTGCACTAATGTGTAACGCAATCGCCACAAAAAAGTGCATTTTCTAACATCTGATTCGAATATGAACTTTGCTTATAACGATCGAAAACAATGGAACAAGCCAATCGTCTAAGCCCGCACTAGCGAACTGACTAATTGCCAGCAAGCGCAGCAAAACCGGGGCCTTCGCGGGGCTTGTTTTTTCTCCCGTAGTTGGCGTAGAGTTTGTCTACTGTGTTTGCATGGGTCAGCTTTGAATCGTGACCTGGGCAGTAGCCTACAAGTTAGCTACATCCCGTTCGACGTCTTCTTACTCTCCTGCAACCAGCCCCAGTACTCTTTCATGAGAAAGAGACTGTCATCAATTTATGCGTCAAAGGAAATAAGAAATGTCCACACGTCAGAGCGGTACCGTCAAGTGGTTTAACGACGAGAAAGGTTTTGGTTTTATCACTCCAGAAAGCGGTCCGGATCTGTTCGTGCATTTCCGCGCTATTCAGGGCAACGGCTTCAAGAGCCTGAAAGAAGGCCAGAAAGTGACTTTCGTTGCCGTGCAAGGCCAGAAAGGCATGCAGGCTGACGAAGTACAAGCCGAAGCCTGATCTCTGTAACGAAAAAGCCCCTGATATTGATATCAGGGGCTTTTTTGTGCGCGCGAATCCGTAAAATGGCGCTTCATTTTGCGTCCAGAGGCTGCCATGTCGAAAAACCTGCTCACGCCCCAGGGCGACTTTCCTGCCGTTGGCCTCGGCCGGCGTCTGGCGGCGATGTTCTATGACTTTCTGTTGTGCACCGCCCTGCTGATCGTCACCGGCTTCATCTACAAGCTCATTCAGGCGGCGATCATCGGCGAGGAGCGTCTGCGGGCGATGACCGATGCCGGGCAGATGGATGGTGATCCGCTGTACTCGACTGTGCTTTTGCTGGTGCTGTTTGGCTTCTTCGCCAAGTTCTGGACCCATGGTGGGCAGACACTCGGCATGCAAGTGTGGGGTATTCGCGTGCAGAACGCTGACGGCACAGCGATCAGTCTGTGGCAGGCGTTGTTGCGGTTCATGGTGTCGATTGCTTCATGGCTGTGCGTCGGCCTGGGATTCTTCTGGTCGCTGTACGACAAGCAGAAGCGCACGTGGCATGACATCTATTCCGATACTCGCGTGGTGCGGATCCCGAAAAAGACCAAGTAACCTCCAGACACCGAATACCAATGTGGGAGCGTGCTTGCTTGCGAAGGCGTCGTATCAGTCAATTTCAATGGTGACTGATACACCGCCTTCGCGAACAAGCCCGCTCCCACATTCGATTTGCGTTGCCTGGAAGATTCTACGCGTTACCGGCCAGCTTCATCCGCGCCGCCTGGGTAAAGTCCAGCATCCGCTTCAAAGGCCGAATCGCCTGAGGAATCAACGCCGGATCAACAAAGATCTCGTTCGTCCCTTCTTTCAAGCTCTTGAGCGTGCGCTCAAGGGTGTTCATGGCCATCCACGGGCAATGTGCGCAACTGCGGCACGCTGCGCCGTTACCGGCCGTTGGCGCCTCGATGAAGACCTTGTCCGGGCACAGCTGCTGCATCTTGTAGAAGATGCCACGGTCGGTGGCGACGATCAGGGTCTTGTTCGGCAGACTCTGGGCAGCAGCGATCAATTGACTGGTGGAGCCGACGGCATCCGCCAGTTCGATCACCGCCGTCGGCGACTCAGGGTGTACCAGAATCGCAGCGTCCGGGTACAAGGCCTTCATGTCTTCGAGTTGCTTGGACTTGAACTCTTCGTGGACGATGCAGGCACCGTCCCACAACAGCATGTCAGCGCCGGTCTTGCGCTGGATGTAGGTGCCCAGATGCTTGTCCGGGCCCCAGATGATCGTTTCGCCGTTGTCCATCAGGCTTTCGACGATTTCCAGCGCACAACTCGACGTCACTACCCAGTCGGCCCGGGCTTTGACGGCGGCGGACGTGTTGGCATACACCACCACCGTGCGCTCCGGGTGCTGATCGCAGAAGGCCGAGAACTCATCCACCGGGCAACCCAGATCGAGTGAACAGGTCGCTTCCAGGGTCGGCATCAGCACGCGTTTTTCAGGGTTGAGAATTTTTGCGGTCTCGCCCATGAACTTCACGCCGGCAACGACCACGGTCTTGGCCGGGTGGGCGTTGCCGAAGCGGGCCATTTCCAGGGAGTCGGACACACAGCCGCCGGTTTCTTCGGCCAGGGCCTGAATCACAGGATCGCAATAGAAGTGAGCCACCAGCACCGCGTCCTGAGCCTTGAGCTCGGCGGCGATGGCGGAACGGTAATAAGCCTCTTCCTCGGCGGTCAGCGGTTTGGGCTGTTTGGCATCGAGGTGAGCTTGAACCAGAAGGCGTTCGGAAATCTGCGTCATGTTCGCAAGACCTGCAGGCGCTTTCGCGCGAAAGTCGAGTATACACCCGGCTCCGGACCGCTTGAGGGTACCGCCGGGAGAGTGAGTTTTATCAGGCACGGACAGCGTTTAAGCTGCGCAAGGCTACAGAATATCCGGTTGATACAAAAGATGATTCTGACCTGCGTCAGCGCCGCTGGCACTGAAACAACGCATGGCCAGATTGCAGGCAAAAAAAAACCCGGAAATCCTCACTTTCGTGGGCCTTCCGGATTTTCTAAACCGCCAAATATGGTGGGTCGTGTGGGATTCGAACCTACGACCAATTGGTTAAAAGCCAACTGCTCTACCAACTGAGCTAACGACCCGCTGTGTGGTGGCGCGTATAATACTGATTTTTAAGGACTATTCAACACCTTTTTGAAAATAATCAAAAATAAGGTGTTGGATCACTGACACCAGCCGCTGCAAAGCCTTCCGCACGCAGCCGGCAGCTGTCGCATTTGCCGCAGGCACGGCCTTCATCATCGGCCTGATAGCAAGAAACGGTCAGCCCATAATCAACGCCAAGCTTCACGCCCGCCTGGACGATCTGCGCCTTGCTCAGATTCTGCAGCGGCGCCTGAATACGGAAACCGCTACCTTCAACACCAGCCTTGGTCGCCAGGTTGGCCATGCGCTCGAACGACTCGATGAACTCGGGACGGCAATCAGGGTAACCGGAGTAATCCACAGCATTCACGCCGATAAAGATGTCGCGGGCACCGAGCACTTCAGCCCAACCCAGTGCCAGAGACAGGAACACCGTGTTGCGCGCTGGCACGTAAGTCACCGGAATGCCTTCACCCTGCTCTTCTGGAATATCAATGCTGCTGTCAGTCAGCGCAGAACCGCCCATGCCATTCAAATTAAGGCCGATCACCTTGTGTTCGACCACACCCAGGTCGCGAGCGACGCGAGCAGCAGCGTGCAATTCGGCGTGCGAGCGCTGACCGTAATCAAAACTCATGGTGTAGCAGCTGTAACCTTCGGCGCGCGCCATGGCCACAACAGTGGCCGAATCGAGGCCGCCAGACAGCAG
The DNA here is from genome assembly GCF_900187585.1 of Pseudomonas sp. Irchel 3E19. NCBI lineage: Bacteria > Pseudomonadati > Pseudomonadota > Gammaproteobacteria > Pseudomonadales > Pseudomonadaceae > Pseudomonas > Pseudomonas sp. Irchel 3E19. The sequence goes on along the minus strand of NZ_FYDT01000007.1, from coordinate 79,410 downwards.
AATCACTGCACGTTTTTCGGTGGCGTTCAGTTGCTCAGCCATGTCAGCGCCCCGGCTCGTCATTCCAAAGATATTTATGCAGTTGCAATTGCAGGCGCACCGGCAGGTTATCCGCTACGACCCAATCTGCCAGATCCCGAGCATTCAGGTCATGGTGGCTTGGGGAAAACAGTACTTCACCGGCACGTCGGTCAAGACCGTACTGGATCAGTTTGGAAACGGCCCAGTCGTAGTCTTCCCGCGAGCAGATGACAAACTTCACCTGATCGTTCGGGGTCAGCAGTTCGATATTCTCGTAACGATTGCGATGGGCTTCTTTCGAACCCGGCGTTTTCAGGTCGACCACACGACTGACGCGCGTATCGACAGCCGAAATATCGAGGGCGCCACTGGTTTCCAGCGAGACCTCGTAGCCGGCATCACACAACTGTTTAAGCAAAGGAATGGCGTTCGGCTGTGCCAACGGCTCGCCGCCGGTGACGCAGACGTAGCGCGGACGGAATCCGGCTACTTGCTCGAGGATATCGTCGAGGGTACGGATTGTGCCGCCACTGAAGGCGTAGGCACTGTCGCAGTATTGGCAACGCAATGGGCAACCGGTCAGGCGCACAAAAACAGTGGGCAGCCCGGCAGTCCGCGTTTCCCCCTGCAACGAGTAGAAAACTTCGGTGATTCTCAATGTGTCTTGCATAGTCGCCACGGGCGTAACAGCTAAACAGGCTGTCCGCCTCCGTCAGGCACTTCAGGTAATCCCGCCAACGCGTAGACCACAAGAAGCGTGTTTCAGAAAAAGGGCGTGAATTCTAACGAAAAAACCCGCGACAGGCGCGGGTTTCTTCTAAACGGGTGCGGCACGCTTACATGCGTTGCAGATCGCGCTGGGCCAACTGAGCGGCAGACGTGCCCGGATATTGGGCCACCACCTGTTGCAGTATGCCTTTTACCTTGTCGGTGTGACCGAGGCGGCGCTCTACATCAGCCAGCTTGTACAGCGAATCCGGCACTTTGGCGTGCTTGGGATACAGCTGCGAAACCTTGGCAAATGCCTGACCTGCACCTTGCAGATCACCTTTGGCCAGGTTCACTTCACCCAACCAGTACTGGGCGTTGCCCGCGTATTGGCTGTTCGGGTATTTGCGCAGGAAAGCGGCGAAAGCCTGGCTGGCCTTGTCGAAATCCTTGGCTTTGATCAGGTCGAAAGCGGCATCGTAATACAGCTTTTCCTTGGCCGGATCACCCGGTTCACTACTTGCAGCAGGTGCCTGGGCAGCAGCCCCGGCGCCAGCGGCAGCACCGGCAGCAGCACTTGCATCGCCACCGGCAGAAGAATTCTCAGGAGTCGCGGCAGGTGCAACGCCGGATCCTATGCGCCGATCAAGATCCTGGTATCGCTCCAGGGATTCTTGCTTCATGCGCGCAACCTGATTCTGCAGTTCTTCTATCACACCTTGCTGGCGCGAAATCTGATCCTGCATCTGTTGCAGTTGGTTGAACAGCATGCCTTGTGCCGAGGCAGGGGCCGAAGCCGCTCCCCCGGCATAGGCGCCGTTCGTACCGTAACCCGCAGGCGGATAACTGCTCCCGCTATTGTTATAACCGGAGTTGTCATCGACCACAGGAACCGCAGCCCACGCCGCAAGCGGCGCGAGGCTGAGAGCCAGAACAGTTACAGCACGACGGCACGTTCGCATATCGAATTACTTACGCAGTTCGACGCGACGGTTTTGAGCCCAGGACTGCTCGTCGTTGCCGGTAGCAACTGGACGCTCTTCGCCGTAGGAAACCAGTTCCAGCTGAGCTGGGGAAACACCTTGCAGTACCAGGTAGCGTTGAACGGCTTTCGCACGACGCTCGCCCAGTGCCATGTTGTACTCACGAGTACCACGTTCGTCGGTGTTGCCTTCCAGAACAACGCGAGCGCCGTTTGCTTTCAGGTCTTTGGCGTGAACGTCCAGAGCGCGCATGGCTTCTGGCTTCAGGTCCGAGCTGTCGTATTCGAAGTAGAAGGTGGTGATTGCGCGCAGAGCAGCTTCTTCGCTCAGGGAACCGTCAACGGCACCAGTGTTTGCGCCGTAACCAGCGTTTGGATCAACAGCGCCTTCACCGGCGTTGTCGCCGCCTTTGGACGAGCAACCTACAGCTACAGCCATGGCCAGAGCCAGCGCAGCAAATTTACCAAACTTCAGCATTTCCATCGTGAAACTCCTAATGAACCCCAGTGTGTTAAGTAAAACGTGTAGCGCCGCGTCAGTTCAGGTAAGGGGACCAGGACGGTTCTCTGACTTCGCCTTGAGCGGTAGGAAGCGGGAGCCTCACGCGTCCATTAATGGACACGAGCATCAAGACTCCCCGGCCCTGCTGGCGGGTGGCGTAGATTACCATGGTGCCGTTGGGCGCAACAGTGGGTGACTCGTCCAGAGTGCTATCAGTGAGGATCTTTACACTACCTCGCTGCAAATCCTGGGCCGCCACCTTGAAATTGGTGAAGCCGTCCTGACGATGGATCATCACCAGGGTCTTTTCATCAGCCGAAAGTTTCGGGTTGGCGTTGTAGTTACCGATGAAGGTCACTCGCTCCGCACCGCCACCACTGGCGCTGGTTTTGTAGATCTGAGGTTTGCCGCCACGGTCCGAGGTGAAGTAGATGGTCGAACCATCCTTGCCCCAGTACGGTTCGGTGTTGATGCCAGGGCCGGCAGTCACGCGAGTGATCTGACGCGAACCGAGGTTCATCACGTAGATGTCCGGGTTACCGTCTTTCGACAAGACGAACGCCAGACGATTGCCATCCGGCGACCAGGCTGGCGCGCCATTCAGGCCTTCGAAGTTGGTGATCTGCTCACGGCGACCAGTGTCAATGTTCTGCATGAAGATGCGCGGACGCTTCTGTTCGAACGACACGTAGGCGATGCGCTTGCCATCCGGTGCGAAACGCGGCGACAGGATCGGCTCACGCGATTGCAGCAGAGTGACTGCGCGAGCACCGTCGTAGTCCGAACGCTGCAGGGTGTAGCGAGTGTTCTTTTCGGAGAAACGCTCAGCTGTCACGTACAGCAGACGGGTCGAAAACGCACCTTTGATACCGGTGAGCTTTTCGAACGACTGGTCCGAGATGAAGTGCGCCATGTCGCGCAATTGCTCGGTGGTGCCGGAAACACTGCCATCAGCCACTTTCTGCTCGGTGGCCACGTTGAACAGCGCCCATTGCACCTGCAGGCGACCGCCCGCTGGAGCGATGCTGCCGACCATCATGTACTGAGCACCCACCGCCTTCCAGTCACGGAAGATGATTTCACTCGGCTGGCTTGGCTGGCTGATCATGTTTTGCTTTGGAATCGGCGAGTAGTAGCCCGAGTTGCGCAAATCGTTACCAATGATTTCAGCCATATCGTCCGGCAGCACGGCACCGCCCTGCATGCCGAACGGAACAACGGCGATCGGAGTGGCCCGATCGCTGCCGCTGGTGACCAGAATGTTCTTTTCATCAGCCATCGCGATCCCTGCCATGCAGCAGATCACGACCAGCATTCCTCGAAGAAGGTTTCTCACAAGGCTAGATCCTCAGGTGTGAATGTCATCTTGAATGAACGATACGGAGCGAAATCGCTCGGCTTCATTCCCTGCATTTCTGTCAAACGTCCAATATTCTTGACTGCCGCCACTGCCGAAGCATCGAACGGACCGTCGCCGCTGGACTTGGCCACGCTGACCGAGGTCACCGTACCGTCCGGCAACATGCCGATCTGCAGCACAACCGTCATGCCTTTGCGTGCCGAAGGAGGACGCGCCCAACCTTCTGCAGCTCGCGCACGAATCAGGTCATCAAAACTGCCCGCGACCTCGTCACCCTGCTCATCGGCCAAGGCCTGCTGACGCTGTGGCGTGTCGGAAAGCAAATCGGCCAAGGCCTGAGCCTTTTTGTCTTCGGTCGATTTACGTGCCGCATCCTGCGCTTTCTTCTTCGCAGCATCGGCAGCAGCTTTCTTCTTCGCTTCGTCGGCGATTTTCTTCTTCGCCTCTTCAGCTTCAGCTTTCTTCTTGGCGTCTTCGGCGGCTTTCTTCTTCGCGTCTTCGACGATTTTCTTCTTGGCTTCTTCAGCGGCCTCTTTCTTGGCCTCTTCCTTCGCCTCTTCTTCAGCCTTCTTCTTGGCTATATCAGCCAATTGTTTCTCTTCTGCCTTCTTGGCCTCGGCTTTTTTGGCGTCGTCGGCTTTTTTGGCTTCATCAGCCTTTTTCGCCTCGTCCGCTTTTTTCGACTCGTCGGCCTTCTTGGCTTCCTCGGCCTTTTGAGCCGCTTCTTCTTTCTTTTGTTCCGCAGCTTTCACCGCTTCCTGCTCGACCTTTTTCTGCTCCATCTGCTCGACTTCGGTCTGGCGCGCGGCGGATTTCTTCGCCTCACCCGCAATCTTCTGATTGGTCTGGGTGGTTGCCTGACTTTTCGATTTCAGTTGGTACAGGGTCGCCTGGACAATCGGTTTAGCCGGCGGCAGCTCTGGTGTGAAGGCGAAACTGACAAACAGCATGCCGAACACCAGCACGTGCAAGACAATCGCCCAGACACTAGGCCAGAAGAAGCTTTCCGAGGCGGACGGCTCTCGCACTTGCTGCATCAGGGGGCCTCGGTAATCAAACCAACATTACCGACCCCGGCTTTCTGCAACCCGCCCATGGCGCCCATGACGGAACCATAATCGACGGTTTTATCGCCGCGGATAAAGACTTGGGTACGCTTGCCGCCTTCGGTGCCGGCGCGAATGATCTTGGTCACCGCATCGGTCATTTGCGGCAGGGTCATGGCCCTGTCCTGTTGCTTCTCGGTGTCGACTTCGCTGCCAAGGTTCCAGTAATAGGTCTTGTCAGCCTTGATCGAAATGGTCAGGACCTGGGTGTTGTTGTCCTGCGGCAAGGCTTCGCTGGAAACCTTGGGCAGATCAACTTTCACGCCCTGATTGAGCATCGGCGCAGTCACCATGAAAATGACCAGCAGTACCAACATCACGTCGATGTAAGGCACCACGTTCATCTCGGCGACCGGCTTGCGCTTTTTGCGAGCTCGAGCGATTAAAGCCATTGGAAATTACCTGCTTATTCTTCGCTGGTGTGCACTTTGCGGTGCAGGATCGCCTGGAATTCATCGGCGAAGGTGTAGTAACGGCCCAGCAGGGTTTCGCTGCGAGCAGCAAAACGGTTGTAAGCGATTACTGCAGGAATTGCCGCGAACAGACCGATCGCCGTGGCGATCAGTGCTTCGGCAATACCCGGGGCCACGGTGGCCAGGGTGGCTTGCTGAGCGCTGGCCAGACCGCGGAAGGAGTTCATGATCCCCCACACGGTACCGAACAGACCGATGTACGGGCTGACCGAACCGACGGTGGCAAGAAACGGCAGACTCTGCTCCAGCTTCTCTTCTTCGCGGGAGATGGCCACGCGCATGGCGCGGGCCACGCCTTCCATCACGGCTTCAGGATCGACGCCTGGCTGCTGACGCAGACGGGAGAACTCTTTGAAACCGGCGCGAAAGATTTGCTCGACGCCCGAATCAGGATCCGGGTTGCTGCCGGCCTGACGGTACAGTTTGGACAGGTCGATACCCGACCAGAAGCGCTCCTCGAAGCTCTCCAGGGCACGTCGACCGGCACGCAGCAGGTTGCTGCGCTGAAAGATCATGATCCATGAGGTCACCGATGCAGCAACCAGAGTCAACATTACCAACTGCACCACGATGCTGGCATTGCTGACCAGGCTCCACATGGAGGAATGGTCGACGACGTTAGCTTCCACGCTTTATCTCCTGCTTTGAGTGTGTACCCGGGCCGCCCGCGTCGGCGAAGGCCGCACGCAGGTCTTCGGGAAGGGCCCGGGGTTTCAAACTGTTAGTGCGCACACAGGCCACCAAAAACTGCCCTTCACAGAGCAGCACATTATCCGTAGCCCGCCTGACCTGCTGTTTAAAGCGCAGGCTGGCACGGTTCAATTCGATTACTTCAGCGCTTACCAGCAATTCGTCGTCCAGTCGCGCCGGCGCGTGGTAGCGCGCTTCGCTGGAGTGCACGACAAACAACAGGTCCTCCCCGGCAAGCGCAGATTGGGCAAAGCCCAGCTCGCGGAGCCGCTCGGTTCGAGCCCGTTCCATAAACTTGAGGTAATTAACGTAATACACGATGCCGCCCGCATCGGTGTCCTCGTAATAAACGCGACAACGATGTGCGAAAGGCTCAAGCCCGTTTTGCGCGCGCATACTCTAGTGCTTACTCCTCAGGTTGCCAATCCGGCCAGGCAACTGTTTTTCATTGTTCGAGGGCTTTACCGCAAAAGTACCGTCCTCTGACAGCACAAACCCTGAATAAATCGACAACAAATGTGTATTAGTCGTCCACGGCATCGAGAAACTCGTCTTCCACGGGCATTTCACCCATTCGTGACGGAATGTTTAAACCGAAATGCAGATACGCATGCCGCGTCACCACCCTGCCCCGTGGCGTGCGCATGATGTAGCCCTGCTGAATCAGGTACGGCTCCAGCACGTCTTCGATGGTGTGGCGCTCTTCGCTGATCGCGGCCGCGAGGCTGTCGATCCCGACCGGGCCGCCATCGAACTTCTCGATCATGGTCAGCAGTAAACGCCGGTCCTGGTGATCGAAACCATGTTCGTCGACATCCAGCAGGTTCAGCGCCAGATCGGCAACCGACTTGGTAATGTGCCCCCTGGCCCGCACTTCAGCAAAATCGCGCACGCGACGCAGCAGGCGGTTGGCGATCCGCGGCGTACCACGGGCGCGGCGAGCAATTTCGAAGGCCCCCTCCGGATCCAGCGGCAGCCCGAGAATATTCGCCGAACGACCGACAATCGTCGCCAGATCTGCGGTGCTGTAGAACTCAAGACGCTGGACGATACCGAAGCGGTCACGCAAAGGATTGGTCAGCATGCCAGCGCGAGTCGTCGCACCCACCAACGTGAAGGGCGGCAGATCGAGCTTGATCGAGCGCGCTGCCGGCCCTTCGCCGATCATGATGTCGAGCTGGAAATCTTCCATCGCCGGGTACAGCACTTCTTCAACGATGGGCGACAGGCGATGGATTTCGTCGATAAACAACACGTCGTGCGGCTCAAGGTTGGTCAACAACGCAGCCAGATCGCCGGGACGCTCCAGCACCGGGCCCGAGGTGCTCTTGATCGACACGCCCATTTCCTGGGCAATGATGTTGGCCAGCGTGGTCTTGCCCAGACCCGGCGGGCCGAAGATCAGCGTGTGATCGAGGGATTCACTGCGGCCACGGGCGGCCTGGATGAACAGCTCCATCTGCTCGCGCACGGTCGGCTGGCCAATGTAGTCGGCCAGACTGACCGGACGGATGGCCCGGTCCTGGACTTCTTCGCGCTCACGCGGGCTGTGCGCGGCGGCGATCAGACGATCAGCTTCAATCACTTAAATCATTCCCTTCAGGGCGCGGCGGATCAGGTCTTCACTGCTCAAATTCTTGTCCTTGATGGCGGTAATCGCCTTGCTCGCTTCCTGCGGCTTGTAGCCCAGGGAAATCAGCGCGCTGACCGCATCGTTTTCAGCGGTGTTGACCGGCGCCGGCCCGTCCGGCTGGTTCGGCACCAGGGCAAACATGGCCGGCGAGGTTTCCCAGGCCTTGAAGCGATCTTTGAGCTCGACCAGCAGACGCTCGGCGGTTTTCTTGCCAACGCCGGGCACCTTGGTCAGCGCCGAGGTGTCCTGGGATTGCACACAGCGGATCAGTTCGTCGACTTCAAGACTCGACATTAGCGCCAGCGCCAATTTTGGCCCGACACCATTGAGACGGATCAACTCGCGAAAAAAGTCTCGCTCACGCTTGCCGGCAAAACCATAGAGTAATTGCGCATCTTCGCGTACGACCAAATGGGTGTGCAGGGTCAGCGGTTCACCGACCGACGGCAACCGATAAAGCGTGGTCATGGGCACTTCCAGCTCATACCCGAGGCCGTTTACATCCAGAATCAGGTGCGGCGGCTGTTTCTCAGCCAGGGTGCCGCGCAAGCGTCCAATCACGTTTCAGATCCTTGAGCGTTGGCCAGCCGTAGGCTGGCGACTAGCGCAAGGCGCGCTTCAGGCCGACGACCCAGGCGCGAAACTCACCTTGCGGAAAATTTGATTGCTGATGCTATCAGAGACGCAGGCGCCCGCCACGACTGCGTGCAGTTCCCAAGCCATGCGGAAGCAGGCTGGAGCGGGTGTGAGCGTGACAAATGGCAATCGCCAGGGCATCGGAGGCGTCGATTTGCGGTTTACTGGTCAGTTTGAGCATGTGCATGACCATCATCTGTACTTGCTCTTTATTGGCTGCGCCGGTGCCGACCACGGCTTGTTTGACCTGGGTCGCGGTGTACTCGGCAATCTCCAGACACTCTTCTGCGCCGGCGACAATGGCGGCCCCACGCGCCTGCCCCAGCTTCAGCGCCGAATCGGCGTTTTTCGCCATGAACACCTTTTCAATGCCCATGGTGACCGGGCCGTAGGTCTGAATGATTTCGCGCACACCGCGATAGACGATTTGCAGACGCTCATGCAGCTCGCCCGCACCCGTACGAATACAACCCGAGGCCACGTAGATGCAGCCGCCGCGGCCGGTATCGCGAACAATGCCGTAACCGGTGATACGCGAACCGGGGTCGATACCAAGAATTAAAGTCATAACGCCTGCGGATTCGGTAAAAGCACGAATTTCAAATCAACCCATAACAAATGTGGGAGCGAGCCTGCTCGCGAAAGCGGTTTCATCATCAGCAACGATGCTGCCTGAAAATCCGCCTTCGCGAGCAGGCTCGCTCCCACATTGAATCGTAGTCGGCCTTAGCCGAGCTGAGCGGCCACGTCTTCCGGAATATCTGCGTTGGAATAGACGTTCTGCACGTCGTCCAGGTCTTCCAGCATGTCGATCAGCTTGAGTACCTTCTCCGCACCTTCCAGATCCAGTTCGGCGCTGGTGGTCGGCTGCATCACGATCTCTGCGTCATCACCTTTGAAACCAGCGGCTTCGAGAGCGTTACGCACGGCGTAGAAGCTGGTGAACGAGGTGAACACGTCGATCGAGCCGTCTTCATGAGTCACCACGTCATCGGCATCGGCTTCCAGCGCTGCTTCCGTCAGTGCATCCTCATCGATACCCGGCGCGAAGCTGATCTGCCCCTTGCGCTCGAACAGATAGGCGACCGACCCGTCGGTGCCGAGGTTGCCGCCACATTTGCTGAACGCGTGGCGTACGGCAGCTGCAGTACGGTTGCGGTTGTCGGTCATGCATTCGACCATCACCGCTACACCGCCCGGGCCGTAGCCCTCGTAGGTCAGCTCTTCAACATTGTCCGCTTCGGTCGCACCGGCGCCACGCGCAACGGCGCGGTCGATGATGTCGCGACTCATGTTCGCGCTCAGCGCCTTGTCCAGGGCCAGACGCAGACGCGGGTTGGAACCCGGGTCACCGCCACCCTGCCGGGCCGCAACGGTCAGCTCACGGATCCACTTGGTGAAGATCTTGCCTCTCTTGGCATCCTGACGTTCTTTGCGGTGCTTGATGTTCGCCCACTTGGAATGACCTGCCATAACTCGCTCCGAATTCTCTTTGAAACGTTGCCCGCCCTGCTCATGCAGCGGCCAGCAAACAAAAAATCTCGACCTGTTCTCTCTAGAAAGAAAAAAGGCGCATCCGAAGATGCGCCTTCAGGCCCGTCTTACTCAGCCTTTGGCGTTTCGCGCAAACGAATGTGCAGCTCGCGCAGTGCCTTGGCATCCACGACACCCGGCGCTTGCGTCATCACGTCGGCAGCGCTCTGGGTTTTCGGGAAGGCGATCACTTCACGGATCGACTGGGCGCCGGTCATCAGCATCACCAGACGGTCCAGACCGAACGCCAGACCACCGTGCGGCGGTGCACCGTACTTCAGCGCGTCGAGCAGGAAGCCGAATTTCTCTTCCTGTTCAGCTTCCTCAATACCCAGCAGGCGGAAAACCGCTTGCTGCATTTCCTTGCGGTGGATACGGATCGAACCGCCGCCCAACTCAGTGCCGTTCAGCACCATGTCGTAAGCACGGGACAGAGCACCAGCCGGGTTGGCTTCCAGCTCTTGCGGCGTGCACTTCGGCGCGGTGAACGGGTGGTGCAGCGCGGAGAAGCTGCCGTCGTCGTTTTCTTCGAACATCGGGAAGTCGACAACCCACATCGGGGCCCACTTGCAAGTCAGCAGGTTCAGGTCGTGCCCCAGCTTGATACGCAGCGCGCCCAAGGCTTCGCTGACGATCTTGGCCTTGTCGGCGCCGAAGAACACGATGTCGCCATCGACTGCGCCAACGCGATCAAGAATGGCATTGAGGTTGTCCAGCGGGATGTTTTTCACGATCGGCGATTGCAGACCTTCAACACCGGCGGCGCGCTCGTTGACCTTGATGTACGCCAGGCCCTTGGCACCGTAAATGCCGACGAACTTGGTGTAATCGTCGATCTGCTTGCGCGGCATGCTGGCGCCGCCTGGAACGCGCAGAGCGGCGATGCGGCATTTAGGGTCGTTGGCCGGGCCGCTGAACACCTTGAAGTCGACTTCTTTGAGTTGATCGGCAACGTCGACCAGCTCCAGCGGAATACGCAGGTCTGGCTTGTCGGAACCGTAGCGGCGCATGGCTTCTTCGAAGGTCATGTGCGGGAATTCGCCGAATTCCAGATCCAGCACTTCCTTGAACAGGTTGCGGATCATTTGCTCGGTGAGGCCCATGATCTCTTTTTCATCGAGGAAACTGGTCTCGATGTCGATCTGGGTGAACTCTGGCTGACGGTCGGCACGCAGGTCTTCGTCGCGAAAGCACTTGGCGATCTGGTAGTAACGGTCGAAGCCGGCCACCATCAGCAGTTGCTTGAACAGTTGCGGCGATTGCGGCAGGGCGAAGAACGAGCCGGCGTGAGTACGGCTTGGCACCAGATAGTCACGTGCGCCTTCCGGCGTAGCACGGGTCAGGATCGGCGTCTCAACGTCGAGGAAGCCGTTCTCGTCGAGGAAGCGACGGATGCTGGTGGTCATGCGCGAACGCAGACGCAGCTTCTCGGCCATTTCCGGACGACGCAGGTCCAGGAAGCGATAGCGCAGACGGGTTTCTTCGCCCACGTCGGAGAACTCGTTCAGCGGGAACGGCGGGGTTTCCGACTCGTTCAACACTTCCAGTTCGTAGCCCAGCACTTCGATCATGCCCGACGCCATGTTGGCGTTGGTGGCACCGGCCGGACGCAGACGCACCTTGCCGGTGATCTTCACGACGTATTCGCTGCGCACGCGGTCGGCGGCGGCAAAGCTCTCGGCGCGATCCGGATCGAATACCACCTGGGCCAGACCGTCACGATCACGGATATCGAGGAAAATCACCCCGCCGTGGTCGCGGCGACGGTGAACCCATCCGCAAAGGGTAATTTCCTGGCCTTCCAGGCTTTCGTTCAGTTGGCCGCAATAGTGGCTGCGCATCATGATAATGGTTCGCTTCTCGTCATTCGATATTCGTTGGAGATCCCGGCGCCCTCAGGCGGTCTGGAAGCTCACGCGTGTCGTTCAACCTGGGTTTGAACCCTAGTCAGATTTGTCGCCACCGGCCAGGTTCTTCTTGGCTCCGGTCTTGAAATCGGTTTCGTACCAACCGCTGCCGCTGAGGCGAAAGCCCGGCATGGACAGCTGTTTCTTGAGCTCTGGCGCCTGGCAGGCAGGGCAGTCGACCAGCGGTGCCTCGCTGATCTTTTGAATGGCTTCCAGTTGATGACCACAGGAAGCGCATTGGTAATCGTACATCGGCATGGGGGTGTCTCGGCGATCAGATTGCCACCGCGCGCAGGGCTTTGCGGCGAAAGAGCGGGATTATATCCATTAAACGCGGCCTGTGCAGCCGTAAGACTGCACAGGCCGCGACGTTATCCGCAACCCCAGCCTTCAGACAACAACAGGCGGCGGCGCATCCTTGACTCCATTCATCACGCAGACCACCCGCACCAGTGCACTGAAGTTTTTCACCCCGCCGTGGCGCAGATGCACTTCACGATCGACGTGGGACAACAACGTACTGATCGAACAGCAATTGTCTTCGGCCATGTTGCCGAGGATGTTCCAGTAAACCTGCTCCAGCCGCAGGCAGGTCGCATAACCGTTCAAACGCACAGATCGCGACAATGGCCGAATCAGTGACATGTCGAATTCGCTGACGAACGGATCGACTTTTATAGCGTGTCGCGAGCTGACATCCCTGTCGCCTCGCCTGTCTCCCTCTACCATATCGTTGACACTCCTTTGCCATTGCTGCTTGTTTTAAAAGCCACATCCTGTGCCTTCATAAAAACGCAGACGCAAAGTTATATCCAGATGACTTATTGACCATCAACGTAGGATAAGCCAACGACGCAAGTAGGAGGCTGGACAGCGCGCGAGCAGGCCTTTGACGTGCCCGCGCAACTTGGTTACGCCTCGAGCAAGGCGCGCAGCATCCACGCCGTTTTTTCGTGCACTTGCATCCGCTGAGTCAGCAGGTCGGCCGTCGGCTCGTCACTGACCTTGTCCAGCAGCGGGAAGATGCCACGCGCAGTGCGGGTCACCGCTTCCTGACCGTCGACCAGCTGCTTGATCATGTCTTCGGCACTCGGCACCCCCTCCTCTTCCTTAATAGAAGAAAGACGTGCGTAAGTGGCGTAGGCGCCCGGCGCGGGAAAACCCAGCGCGCGAATGCGCTCGGCGATCAGGTCCACGGCCAGCGCCAGTTCGTTGTATTGCTCTTCGAACATCAGGTGCAGCGTGCGGAACATCGGGCCGGTGACGTTCCAGTGGAAGTTATGGGTTTTCAGATACAGCACGTAGGTGTCCGACAGCAGCCGCGACAGCCCTTCGACGATGGACTTGCGATCTTCTTCACTGATACCGATATCGATTGCCATGTTTACCCCCTAACGGCGATTGAATTCATCCAACAGGTGCAGACCCACTCTAGCAAGGCTGTCGCCACCCCGCAGCCCCGAAAGCCTGAACAGGCTGCGACAAAACGACTGACGCTCTGCCGCTGGCCGGGCTGATTTGAGTAGCTGCAGGCTTTGCTGTTAAATAGGCAGTGTGTCGCCATGCCCCATTTTTCGGGGCGTTGCGCATAGGCTGATGCCGTGTACGTGCCTACCGCCTCTTATTTTGTTGTGAAGCGAACCGTGCGCCTTCAGCTCTTCCTTGTGAGCCGTCATAACGTGAGCCAATTAAAATGTTGAAAATCGTCCACCTGCTAATGGGCGCAGCAGCCTTGCTGCTGTCGTTCATACCTAGCCTGAAATCCGAAGCCGTTCCCTACCTGCAACAACCCGATGCACTTTACCTGGCCTTTTTCGGCCTGCTGAACCTGGTCATCGCTCCAGTGATTCCTTACTGGAACAAAGGCCCGCGCCAGCATCTGCAAAATCTGGTCAGCGCTCTTCTGGTGCTGACTGTCGTCCTGCAAACCTTGACCCTGATCGCGCCGATGCCTGTCATCGCCGGCCAGCCAGCCGTGTTGTTCAGTCTGGTGATTGCCCTGGTTGCCGTAGTCCTGCACCTGGCCGTCAGTTTCTATCGTTCTTCACCGGCTGCCGCGCCAACCAGCTACGACATGACCAACCGCGATACCGGCACCGTCAAGTGGTTCAACACCTCCAAAGGCTTCGGCTTTATCTCCCGGGATTCCGGCGATGATATTTTCGTGCACTTTCGTGCAATCCGTGGCGAAGGCCACCGCGTTCTGGTCGAAGGCCAGCGCGTGGAGTTCTCGGTGATGAACCGGGACAAGGGCCTGCAAGCCGAGGACGTGATCGCCGCCCTGCCACGGCGCTGATCCAAGGCATAAAAAAACCGCGAGCAGCGTGCTGTTCGCGGTTTTTTTATGCCTGGCGAAAACACCAGCCTCAATAATGTGGCGGCGGCGCTTCTTCTTCGAAGGACTCGAACTGGCCGACCATTTCTTCCTGACGCTTGAGCAGTGCAGCCATCTGCAATTGCAGGCGCTCGACCACCCGCTGCTGCGCCACCAGCACGTCGTTCAACGCCTGAATGGTGTCATCCTGAAACGCCAGACGGCTTTCCAGATCGGTAACGCGATCTTCAAGGCTCATGACTCAGCCCTCCAGAAAAGTGAAGTCTTCGGTCAACACCACACGCAAGCGATCGCGAATGGCCGCCACCTCCTCGCCATTATAAGGCCTGGCTGGGTGCTTGCCCCAGACCGGCGCTGGCCAGGCGGCGTCGTCGCGTTTACGCACAATCACATGCATGTGCATCTGACTGACAACGTTACCCAAGGTCGCGACGTTCATTTTGTCGGCGTCGAACAAATCCTTGAGCAACTCGGCCAGCGCGGTGGTTTCCCGCCATAGCTGCTGCTGATCTTCGACATCCAACTGAAACAACTCGCTGATATCGTCCCGGCGTGGCACCAGAATGAACCACGGGTAGTTGGCGTCATTGGACAGCAGCAGTCGGCAGAGCGGGAAGTCGCCGAGGGTCAGCGTGTCCTGTTGAAGTCGTGAATCTAAAGCAAACACCGCGCGTACTCCCGGCTGGTCTACATGATAGAGCTTAGCGGCCTCGCCCGAGGGCGGCGCACCAAGCGACAGACCGGCAGCATACCTGCGAAAGCGCTTGCCTTCACGACTACAGACTCCTGTCACTCTCCTGGCGCCCTGACATGTGACATTTTTCGACGGTCTGCACCAGTACGGAACCGGAATTGACGAGCCCTCTGCTGAAATGACCGAGAAACCGTCACGCGCTCACGATAATGAGCAACCTGAACTGTATGAATACGGTACAGCCCGTAAATTTTTTTGCACCAAAACCGCACAGTGCGTCTACGCTCAGTGCGGCAGGCATCCGCCGAATACTCACTGGCGGGGTGAACCGGTAACGTTTTTGGTTGTCTCGCGCAGTTGGCTGGGTGGCAACACCATACGAACAATCGCGTCAAGCCCTGAAAGAATGGGACTTGGCGCCCAGTATTTATGAGGTTTTTACAGGTAAAGACAGGTGCGCAGAAAAATAACCGCAGCGACATTGCGGTTTGTGCACGGTTGTTGCAACCGTACTCATATGGGCTATAAGCGCACCACGAGAAGTGGAGGCCTCAAGCCCAACAAAAACAGTGGCAGGGTTGCCCGATGGAGATTCAAGTGTTTTGCCAGGGACTCTTTTTTAGCAATGCAAACGGCAAAAAAAACAGCTAGAAAGTTGTCGGTCCGGTTGCATCGGTACTGTGAATTTGCGACATCTACAAAGCCAATTGCGACAGCGTCGTAAAGAAGGTGAAAGGTTAGATTCGCAAGTATCGCCAACAATGTCGGCGTGATATAAGTTTGCGCCGACACAAAAAGAAAGAGCCGCCCAGATAATAAAACAGGTGGGACGGCAGTACTCTTCTAAAAACCAAAGGAGCAAATCACGATGCGCGTGATGAAGTGGAGCATGATCGCCCTGGCTGTTTCAGCAGGCACCTCGCAGTTCGCAATGGCGTCCGCCCAGGATGATTCCAAAGGCTTCGTTGAAGACAGTAGCTTCAATGTAAAAACCCGCATGCTGTATATGAACCGTGATTTCAAGAATGAAAACTTGAAAACCAGTCCATCGGGTGAGCGTCAAGGCTATCGCGAAGAAACCGGTATTGGCATGCACGCCATTTTCGAATCCGGCTTCACTCAAGGCACCATCGGTGTCGGTGTTGACGCTTTCGGTCTGGGCTCTATCAAGCTCGACAGCGGCCGCGGCCGCACCGGCAACGGCTTGTTCGCCACCGATAGCGATGGCGTTCCAGAGGACACCCAATCCAAAGCGGGTGGTGCAGTCAAATTCCGCCTGTCCAACACCGTATTGAAATATGGCGACCAGTTCGTTGCCAGCCCGGTTTTCTCCACCGACGACAGCCGTTTGCTGCCTGAAGCCACTACCGGTACCTTGCTCGTTTCCAAGGAAATCCCTGGGCTTGAGCTGAGCGCTGGTCGCTTCACCGCGATGAGCTCCCAGACCGGCATGGGCCATGACACTATCGTTGATGGCGGCCTGAAATCTGCCAACATCGGTGGTGCAACCTACCAGTTCACCGACAACTTTGTCGCGGGCGTTGCGGCTTCCGACGTGGATGACCACTTCAAGAAGCAGTACCTCAACGCCAACTACACCCTGCCGATCAACGATGAACAATCGCTGAACTTCGACTTCAACGGGTACAAGAGCAAGAGCCAAGGTCAGGAACTGTCGGGCGATATCGACAACCGTATCTGGTCCCTGGCTGCCGCTTACAGCATCGGCGCCCACAAGTTCACCATCGCTCACCAGCGTTCGACCGGCGATACCGGTTACGTGTACGGCGTAGACGGCGGCGGCACCATTTTCCTCGCCAACTCCATTCAATACTCCGACTTCAACGGCGCAGACGAGCGTTCGTGGCAGGGTCGCTACGACCTGAACATGAAAACCTACGGCGTACCGGGCCTGAGCTTCATGACCCGTTACGTCAAAGGCGACAACATCTCTACCGGTGCTGAAGAAGGCAAGGAACACGAGCTGGACTTCGAAACCAAATACGTCATGCAGAATGGTCCGGCCAAAGACCTGTCCTTCCGCCTGCGTAGCGCCTGGTACCGTTCCAACACTGCTTACAATGGTGGCGACAACAACGACCTGCGTCTGATCGTTGAGTACCCGCTGAGCATCCTGTAATCCGGATGTAATTCGGCTGTACTGTAGAGCCTTGCTGTAACATGAACCGCTCCCCCTCACAGGTGAGCGGTTTTTTTTGTAAACTCAATAGCAACCTAATCAATTTTGTATAGCAAGCTAATTATATAAGTCATGCACACCTTTACCGAGAATAATAAAAAAACCCGAGAGACTGTGCTTCTCTCGGGTTTAATTGACTACTTGACCAGCATGCCAAGTAACAAAACGCTTACTGTGTAGCAGTTTCCTGAACCACACGAATAACTCGCTGCGGAAAAGGAATATCAATCCCTGCAGTCTTTAAACGATCACGCGACTGTTCGTTAAACATGAACATCACGTCCCAGTAGTCTGCGGTTTTCACCCACACACGCAGGGAAACGGTGATCGAACTGTCACCCAAGGTCGAAATCACGGCCTGTGGCGCCGGATCCTGCAATACGCGCTCATCCTTGGCCAGATCCAGCAGCACCTGACGGGCCTTTTGCAGATCCGCTTCGTAATCCACACCCACATCGAACACAACCTTGCGGGTTGGCTGACGGTTGGTGTTAGTGATGATGCCGTTGGACAGATTGCCGTTCGGTACGATGATGGTCTTGTTGTCGCCAGTACGCAGCACGGTGTGAAAAATCTGGATGCTGTCGACAGTACCCGACACACCTTGGGCTTCGATCCAGTCGCCGATGCGGAACGGGCGGAACAGCAGAATCAGCACGCCGCCGGCGAAGTTCGCCAGGCTGCCCTGCAACGCCAGACCAATGGCCAGACCGGCCGCACCGATCGCCGCAACGAACGAGGTTGTTTCCACTCCGATCATCGAAGCGACGCTGACAATCAGCAGCACCTTGAGAATGATGTTGGCCAGGCTGCTGATAAAGCCTTGCAGGGCCAGATCAGCGTTACGCAGAGCCAGCAGGCCGCCGAGTTTTTGCGTGACCTTGTTGATCAGCCACCAGCCAATGGCCAGCGTGATCACTGCCAGCAGCACGCGGCTGCCGTATTCCATGATCATCGGAATCCACGCCTGGGATGCCTTGACCAGGTTGTCTACCTCAGCATTCAAATCCATGTTCTATCTCCTGATTTCCGGCTACCCGGGGTGTATTCAAAACAAATGTGGGAGCGGGCTTGCTCGCGAAAGCGGTGTGTCAGTCAACTCATTAGCTGAATGACCCACCGCTTTCGCGAGCAAGCCCGCTCCCACAGGTCATCTGACCGAGCTTAGTCGCGGAAGTTGTTGAACTGCAGGGGCATGCCGAATTCCTTGGCACGCAGGGCCGCAATGGCTTCTTGCAGGTCATCACGCTTCTTGCCCGTCACACGTACCTGCTCGCCCTGAATGGCGGCCTGCACTTTGAGCTTGGCGTCCTTGATGTGGCCGACGATTTTCTTCGCCAGCTCCTTGTCGATGCCTTCCTTGAGCACGGCGTCCTGCTTCATCAGCTTGCCCGAGGCGTACTCATCCTTGACTTCAAGGCACTGTACGTCGATCTTGCGCTTGACCAGCGCCAGCTTGAGGATTTCGATCATCGCTTCCAGCTGGAACCCGGCTTCAGCGGTCAGGCTGACGGTGAGGTCCTTTTCCTTGAACTCGAAGCTGCCTTTGCCTTTCAGGTCATAGCGACGATCGAGTTCCTTCACGGCGTTCTCGACCGCGTTGGTGAGTTCGTGTTTGTCCAGTTCGGATACCACGTCGAACGACGGCATGTAATCTTCTCCAATAAAAAGGCGCGCTCGATGTGGATGGAGCGCGCTTGGCTTGCGGTTAAAATCGGGCTCATTATAACGGGTCTTTTCCTGTCGACACGGCGAGCCGCACATGCCTGCAACCATTCGAGCAAAAAACTGATGTCTACCCCCTGGCATGTTCTCGGCGCCGGCAGTCTCGGCACTCTATGGGCGACACGTCTGGCCCGGGCCGGGTTGCCGGTCAGGCTGATCGTGCGCGACGCGATGCGCTTGCGCAGCTATAACGCGGCAGGTGGTTTGACGCTCGTGGAACAGGGACACGCCAGCACTTATTCAGTTCCCGGCGAAACCCCGGACAGCCCGCAACCGATCCGGCGCCTGCTGGTGGCCTGCAAAGCCTACGATGCCGAAAGCGCAGTCGCCCTCCTCGCGCCACGACTGGCAGCGGATGCCGAACTGATCCTGCTGCAAAACGGTCTCGGCAGTCAGGACGCCGTCGCCGCGCGAGTGCCGCAGGCCCGCTGTATCAGCGCCTCCAGCACCGAAGGCGCTTTTCGCGATGGCGACTGGCGCGTGGTGTTCGCCGGCCACGGTTACACCTGGCTCGGCGATGTCGCGCATCCGGTCGCGCCGATCTGGCTGGATGATCTGCAAGCCGCAAAAATCCCTCACGAGTGGAGCACCGACATCCTCACCCGGCTGTGGCGCAAGCTGGCGCTCAACTGCGCGATCAATCCGCTGACCGTGCTGCATAACTGCCGCAACGGCGGATTGCAGGCGCATCATTGCGAAGTCGCCACGCTGTGCGCGGAACTGGCCGAGTTACTGCAGCGCTGCGGCCAACCGGCAGCGGCCGACAATCTGCAACAGGAAGTCGAACGGGTGATCCTGGCCACCGCCGCCAACTACTCATCGATGTACCAGGACGTCGCCAATCAACGCCGCACCGAGATCAACTATCTGTTGGGCCACGCCTGCAAAGTCGCTGCGCGTCACCAGTTGAATCTGCCGCATCTGAATCAATTACAGCAACGCCTGGTCGCGCATCTGCACAGCCTCGGATTGCCCAGCGACTGAGCAGCGGCTACGCTGGCCACTTGTTCCTTTGCTGCGATAAACCTGATGCCATTGCGCCAGCGCCTTGAAAACCTGCCGGTCGGCCAGAAACTGCTGGCCGCCCTGCTGGTGCTGATGACCACTGTTCTGCTGGTCGCCAACCTGACCTTTATCAGCGCCGCCTATTACATTTCCCAGGAAAGCATGGCCCCGCAGGCCTTGCAGACCATCGGCCGACTGATCTCCAACCCCAGTCTGGTCAGCGAAGCCCTGCAATCACCGCAAAGCGCCGAACGTCTGCTCAAGGAGCTCGACAGCTATTCGCCGTTACGCGCTGCTGCCCTCTATGACGGCAAGGGCGAGCGCCTGGCGCAAGTACAACACGGCGAAAAACTCAGCCTGCCGGAGCGTTACCGGCACATCGAAGCCTGGCAGCTCACCGAATTTCGCAGTAACCAGTTGATCACCCTGCCCCGCCCTGGCACCGCGCCGGGCCATCTGTTGCTGGTGGCCAGCAGCGAACTGCCGATGGCGTTCTACACCGGCACGCTGACGGCGAGTCTCGGCATTCTGATCTTCAGTGTGCTGCTGTGGCTGGTGATTGCCCGGCAGATCAAACGCCTGATCACCCGCCCGATCCATCAACTGGAAGAGTTGTCTCGCCAGGTCACCCGCGAAGAGAACTATGCCCTGCGCGCCTCGCGCGGTAACCACGACGAAATCGGCAGCCTCGCCGAGGCGTTCAATACCATGCTGTCGCGCATCGAAGCCCGTGAGCAGCAACTCAAGCGCGCCCGCGATGACTCGCAAGCCGCTTACGATCAGGCGCAGGGGCTGGCAGAAGAAACCCGCCACACCAACCGCAAACTGGAACTGGAAGTTCAGGTGCGCAGCAAGATCGAGAAGAAACTCACCGGTTTCCAGAACTACCTCAACAGCATCATCGACTCCATGCCTTCGGCGCTGATCGCCCTCGACGAGCAGCTCTACGTCACCCAATGGAATCAGGAAGCCAGCGCCCTCTCCGGCACACGCCTGGACGAAGCGCTGAACCAGCCGATCTTTCTCGCGTTCGAACCGCTCAAGCCGTTTTTGCCGCAGCTCAAGCAGACCGTCGAGCAACACACGGTGGCGAAGATTGAACGGGTGACGTGGTTCAAGGACGACGAACCCAAGCATTACGCCCTGACGTTCTATCCGCTGATGGGCGGCGCCGGGCGTGGCGTGGTGATCCGTATCGACGACATCACCCAGCGCCTGTCACTGGAAGAAATGATGGTGCAGTCGGAGAAAATGCTCTCGGTCGGTGGCCTCGCGGCGGGCATGGCCCACGAAATCAACAACCCGCTGGGCGCGATCCTGCACAACGTGCAGAACATCCGCCGACGCCTGTCGACAGACCTGCCGAAAAACCTCGAAACCGCTGAACAACTGGGCATCGAACTGGATACCGTCAATCGCTACCTGCAAGGCCGCGAAGTCCCGCAACTGCTCGATGGCATTCAACAGGCCGGCGCAAGGGCGGCGAAAATCGTCACCCACATGCTCAGTTTCAGTCGCCGCAGTACGCGGCAAATGGCTCCTTGCGACTTGCCGGCGCTGATCGATCAAGCGGTGGAGATCGCTGGTAACGATTTCGATCTGGCCATCGGTTTTGACTTCAAAGGTCAGGCGATCATTCGTCAGTTCGACCCGGCGCTCGGGCCAGTGCCGGGCACCGCCAACGAACTGGAACAAGTGCTGCTCAACCTGCTGAAAAACGCCGCCCAGGCGATTCACCAGCGCGAAGACGACAGCGAGCCGGGGCGAATCATCCTGCGCACCAGGCTCAACCCGCCGTGGGCCGAGATTCAGGTCGAGGACAACGGCATCGGCATGAGCGAGAACGTGCGCAAACGTACTTTCGAGCCGTTCTTCACCACCAAGGAAATCGGCCAGGGCACCGGTCTTGGCCTGTCGGTGTCGTACTTCATCATCACCAACAATCACAAAGGGCAGATGGAAGTGCAGTCGGCGCCGGGGCAAGGCACATGCTTCACCTTGCGCCTGCCGCTGGCGCAGCCCACTCCCGTCGCCACAGAAACCAATCAACTATCGAGGTAACCCATGGGCTTTCGCCTGTCGAAGATCTACACCCGCACCGGCGACAAAGGTGAAACCGGCCTGGGCGATGGCCGCCGCGTGCCGAAGGATCACCCGCGCATCGAAGCGATTGGTGAAGTCGATACGCTGAACAGTCAGGTCGGCGTGTTGCTGGCCGGGTTGATTGCCGAACGTGAGGCCTGTCCGGGTTTGAATGAACTGATCGAAGTGTTGGCGCCTTGTCAGCATCGGTTGTTCGATTTGGGCGGCGAGTTGGCGATGCCTGAATATCAAGCGCTGAACGCGGCGGAAATCGAACGGCTGGAAGCGGCGATCGATGTATGGAATGAAGAGTTGGGGCCGCTGGAGAATTTCATTTTGCCGGGCGGCTCGATGCTGATTGCTCAGGCCCATGTGTGCCGCAGCCTGGCGCGGAGTGCCGAGCGCCGGTGTCAGCATTTGAATGCGACTGAACCGTTGGCCGGGGTTGGCCTGGCGTATATCAATCGGTTGTCGGATTTGTTGTTTGTGGTGGCAAGGGTGATTGCGCGGCGCCAAGGGATTGCGGAGATTTTGTGGCAGCCTGCGGCCAAGCCTTAGATTTGCAGTGATTTGAAGGACGCCTTCGCGAGCAAGCCCGCTCCCACATTTGATGGCATTCCAACTGAAGGAACACGGTCAACTGTGGGAGCGGGCTTGCTCGCTCCCACGTTTGATGGCATTCCAACTGAAGGAACACGGTCAACTGTGGGAGCGGGCTTGCTCGCGAAGAGGCCAGTAGCCTCAATACACAATCAGGCCTCAGGCCAGAACGCCCGAATCCCCGCCACACCCTGAGCCCCATGGCTCCAGGCCTTCTCACGCTCAGCCGGGCCAACCCCGCCCAACAAAAACACCGGCTTACTAAAGCCCTCGATCAACGCCGAAGCCTGTTCCCAGCCCAACGGCTGCGCATCCGGGTGAGTCAAGGTCGGCTGCACCGGCGACAGGGTGACGAAATCCACGCCCATCTGCTCGGCCAGTGCCAGTTCTTCGGCATTGTGGCAAGACGCCGCCAACCAACGCTCTGCCGGCAATGGGCGCCCTGCCGCTGCGTATTTACGCAACTGCGCGGACGTGATGTGCCACCCCGCAGACGGGAAATCACCGAGCCATTCGAACGGCCCCTTGATCATCAACTGCGCCTTGCCTGCGCAAAGACCGGCCGCATCCACCGCCAGATCGCGATACTTCGGGTCGTAGCCATTTGGCGCCCGCAACTGGATCAGCTTGATCCCGCCGGCAATCGCCTTCTGGATGCCACGCAGCAGGGCCGGCGCCTCCAGATCCTCCGGGGTGATCAGGTATTCAGCGGGCAACCGCGCCGCCGCAACAATCGGGTCGTTGGCCGCCGGGAACTCATAGTTCGCCAGCTCCTTCGCCGTTACCCAAGCCAATGGCTGGCCTTCAGCACCGTGAGGTTCGCCGCTAAAGCTCGAGACTTCCCAGACGTCCAGCAAAACCTGCTTGTCCGGGTAATCGTGACGAATCTTGATCAATGGCCGGGCGCTGCCTACGACGATGCCCAACTCTTCGTGCAGTTCTCGGGCGAGCGCGGTTTCGACCGACTCGTCAGCCTCGACCTTGCCGCCGGGAAACTCCCACAAGCCACCCTGATGCTGAGTGTCGGCACGGCGAGCGATGAGGATTTTGCCGCTGTCATCACGAATGACGGCAGCGGCGACGTGTACGCGTTTCACGGGTTCAACTCCTCCAGTCCGGCCTGCTGCCATGCCTTGAAGGCAGGCCATTGGTAGATGGTTTCAACATAAGCTTCGTCGGCGGCCGGCAGCTTCACCTGATAGGTGCGCAGACGCACGGCAATCGGCGCGAAAAACGCATCGGCCAGGCTTACGCGGCCAAACAGATAAGGCCCGTCTTCGCTGGCCGCTGCGCGGCATTCGGCCCACAGTGCGAGCATGCGCTCGATATCGACCTTCACTTCAGGCGGCACCGGGTTCAGCGGTGCGTTGTGGCTCAGGTTGAACGGCATGTGATTGCGCATGGCGAAGAAGCCGCTGTGCATTTGCGCGCAGGCGGATCGGGCCTGGGCACGGGCGTAAATATCGCCAGGCCAAAGCTGTTCGGACGGGAACTGCTCGGCAAGATATTCGGCAATCGCCAGCGAATCTGCCACGGTGCCACGCGTGGTCTTCAGCAGGGGCACTTTGGCAGTCGGCGAATGCTTGAGCAGACGCTCGCGGGTGTCGGGCTTGCCGAGTTTGATCAGTTCTTCGGTGTAGGGCGCGCCGGTCAGTTCCAGCGCCAGGGCGGCGCGCAGGGACCAGGAGGAAAGCAGTTTGTCGCCGATGATCAGGTGCAAGGACATGGTGTGGCGCCTTTTCGTCAGTGGAGAAACCTGGAGACTTGCATACTTGAGCTGCCGTCTTCGCGAGCAGGCTCGCTCCCACATTGGATCGTGTTGTCACAAATCCCCTGTGGGAGCGAGCCTGCTCGCGAAAGAAGCGACCCGGTCTTGGATCAGGTGCGGTATTCGGCGTTGATCTTCACGTATTCATGCGACAGATCGGTGGTCCAGATGGTTTCGCTGCAATCGCCGCGTCCCAGTTCGATGCGGATGGTGATTTCTTCCTGCTGCATCACCGCCGAACCCTGCGCTTCAGTGTAGGTCGCGGCGCGAGCGCCACGGCTGGCAATGCACACGTCGCCAAGGAACACGTCGATCTTGCTCACATCCAGATCCGGCACACCGGCACGGCCGACAGCGGCCAGAATGCGGCCCCAGTTCGGGTCGGAGGCAAACAGCGCGGTCTTGATCAGTGGCGAGTGGGCCACGGTGTAACCGACGTCCAGGCATTCCTGATGATTGCCGCCGCCATTGACTTCAACGGTGACAAACTTGGTGGCGCCTTCGCCGTCACGCACGATGGCCTGGGCCACGTCCATGCACACTTCGAACACCGCTTGCTTGAGTTTGGCGAACAGCTCGCCTTCAGCACGGGTGATCTCCGGCAGTGCAGCCTTGCCGGTGGCAATCAGCATGCAGCAGTCGTTGGTCGACGTGTCACCGTCGATGGTGATGCGGTTGAACGACTTGTTGGCGCCGTCGAGCATCAGGTTGTGCAGCACGTCTCGGGAAACTTTGGCGTCGGTGGCGATGTAGCCGAGCATGGTTGCCATGTTCGGGCGGATCATGCCCGCGCCTTTGCTGATGCCGGTGACGGTGATGGTCACGCCGTCATGCTGGAACTGGCGGCTGGCGCCTTTAGGCAGCGTGTCGGTGGTCATGATGCCGGTAGCGGCCGCTTCCCAGTTGTTTTCCGACAGATCGTCCAGCGCGGCTTGCAATGCACCTTCGATCTTCTCGACCGGCAGTGGCTCACCGATCACGCCGGTGGAGTACGGCAGGATCTGCTCAGCAGCAACGCCGGTCAGCTCCGCGAGCTTGGCGGTGGTGCGTTCGGCAGCGGCCAGGCCTGGCTCGCCGGTGCCGGCGTTGGCGTTACCGGTGTTGGTCAGCAGGTAGCGCACAGCGTTCTGCACACGTTTTTTCGCCAGGATCACCGGCGCTGCACAAAAGGCGTTCAGGGTGAACACGCCCGCCACGGTCGAACCTTCGGCGCAGCGCATCACCACGACATCCTTGCGCCCGGGGCGCTTGATGCCGGCCGAGGCAATACCGAGTTCAAAACCGGCAACCGGGTGCAACGTTGGCAAAGGACCAAGACCAACAGCCATGAATGCGCTCCTTACTCAATGAAGTCAGCACCGCCATTTGAAAGCGGTGGTTTAAATGGCAAAACGCCGCGACGGCTTATGCCGGTCGCGGCGCGGGTATTTCAGCGATTGAAACGGGTTTTACTGGATCTGCCCGTGGCAATGCTTGAATTTCTTGCCCGAACCGCAGTAGCACAGTTCGTTACGGCCCAGCTTCTGCTCGTTGCGAACCGGGGCGGTGGCGAGGGCTACATCGACCTCTTCACCCAATACTTCCGGCTGATCGAGACCTGGCGCTTCGGCGTGTTCGAACTGCATGCGGGCGGCCAGTGCTTCGGCTTCCTGACGCAGACGTTGCTCTTCGGCTTCCGGATCTTCGCGGCGAACCTGAACGTGCGACAGCACACGGATCGAGTCGCGCTTGATCGAATCCAGCAGCTCGGAGAACAGCGTGAACGACTCGCGCTTGTATTCCTGCTTCGGGTTCTTCTGGGCGTAGCCACGCAGGTGGATGCCGTGACGCAGGTGATCCATGGTCGACAGGTGGTCTTTCCACAGATCGTCGAGTACGCGCAGAACGATTTGCTTCTCGAACGAGCGCAGTGCGTCGGCACCGGCCTGATCTTCTTTCTCGTTGTACGCCGCCATCAGCTCGGTCATGAGCTTCTCGCGCAGGGTTTCTTCGTACAGGTGATCGTCTTCGTCGAGCCATTGCTGGATCGGCAGTGTCACGCCGAAGTCGCTGGCAATCGACGCTTCCAGACCGGCCACGTCCCACTGCTCTGGCAGCGATTGCGGCGGAATGTGCGCGCTGACGGTGGCGTTGAGCACGTCTTGACGGAAATCGGCGATGGTTTCACCGATGTTGTCGGCGGCCAGCAACGTGTTACGCATGTGATAGATCACTTTACGCTGTTCGTTGTTGACGTCGTCGAACTCAAGCAATTGCTTGCGGATATCGAAGTTGCGGCCTTCAACCTTGCGCTGCGCCTTCTCGATCGCGTTGGTCACCATGCGGTGCTCGATCGCTTCGCCCGGCTGCATGCCCAGGGCTTTCATGAAGTTCTTCACCCGGTCAGAGGCGAAGATGCGCATCAGGCTGTCTTCCAGCGACAGGTAGAAGCGGCTGGAACCGGCGTCACCCTGACGACCGGCACGACCACGCAGCTGGTTGTCGATACGACGGGATTCATGACGCTCGGAAGCGATGACCTGCAAGCCGCCGGACTCCAGCACTTGCTGGTGACGCTTCTGCCAGTCGGCCTTGATCTGGGCGATCTGCTCAGGGGTCGGGTTTTCCAGCGACGCAACTTCAACTTCCCAGTTGCCGCCCAACAGGATGTCGGTACCACGACCGGCCATGTTGGTAGCAATGGTCAGTGCGCCCGGACGACCGGCCTGCGCGATGATCTCGGCTTCTTTTTCGTGGAACTTGGCGTTCAGAACCTTGTGTTCGATGCCTTCCTTCACGAGCAATGCGGACATGTGCTCGGAGGTTTCGATGGTGGCAGTACCCACCAGCACCGGACGCCCAGCGGCCATGCTTTCCTTGATGTCAGCCACGATTGCCGCGTACTTCTCTTCGGCCGTCAGGAACACCAGGTCGTTGAAGTCTTTACGCGCCAACGGTTTGTTCGGCGGAATGACCATGACTTCCAGACCATAGATCTGGTGGAATTCGAACGCTTCGGTGTCGGCGGTACCGGTCATGCCGGACAGCTTGGTGTACAGACGGAAGTAGTTCTGGAACGTGGTCGAGGCCAGGGTCTGGCTCTCGGCCTGAATGTTCAGACCTTCTTTCGCTTCGATGGCCTGGTGCAGGCCTTCGGACAAACGACGGCCCGGCATGGTACGACCGGTGTGTTCGTCGACCAGTACGACCTGGCCATCCTGCACGATGTATTCGATGTTGCGGTTGAACAGCTTGTGCGCACGCAGACCGGCATACACGTGGGTCAGCAGGCCCAGGTTATGCGCCGAGTACAGGCTCTCGCCCTCAGCCAGCAGGCCGACGCGGGTGAGCATGTCTTCGATGAACTGGTGACCGGCTTCGTTGAGTTCGACCTGACGGGTCTTCTCGTCAACAGTGTAGTGGCCAGCCTTGGTGACTTCGCCTTCGACTTCTTCGACGTGCAGTTCCAGCTGCGGGATCAGTTTGTTGATCTCCATGTACAGCTTGGAGCTGTCCTCGGCCTGACCGGAAATGATCAGCGGGGTACGCGCTTCGTCGATGAGGATGGAGTCGACTTCGTCGATCACGGCAAAGTTGAGTTCGCGCTGGAATTTTTCTTCCATGCTGAACGCCATGTTGTCGCGCAGGTAGTCGAAACCGAATTCGTTGTTGGTGCCGTAGGTGATGTCGGCGGCGTACGCCTGGCGCTTCTCTTCCGGCGGCTGGAACGGCGTCACGACGCCGACGGTCAGGCCGAGGAATTCATACAGCGGACGCATCCAGTTGGCGTCACGACGCGCCAGGTAGTCGTTCACCGTCACAACGTGCACGCCCTTGCCGGACAGTGCGTTGAGGTAAACACCCAAAGTGGCCACGAGGGTTTTACCCTCACCGGTGCGCATTTCGGCGATCTTGCCTTCATGCAAGGTCATGCCGCCGACGAGTTGCACGTCGAAGTGGCGCATCCCCATGACGCGCTTGCCGGCTTCGCGAGCGACCGCAAAGGCTTCTGGCAACAGCTTGTCGAGGGTTTCCCCTTTGGCGATGCGGGCCTTGAACTCAGCGGTCTTGGCGCGCAATTGATCGTCCGAAAGGGCCACCATTTGCTCTTCGAAGGCATTGACGAGCTGCACCGTCTTGAGCATGCGTTTGACTTCACGCTCGTTCTTGCTTCCAAAAAGTTTCTTTAACAAAGGCGCAAACATATCGGCAGGATCTTCCACACTAAAGGGATGGAGGGCGGCCCCGTGAGCGTCGCCCGTGCAGCCCTCATGGCCGCATGCGAACGAGCATTCTACCCGGAAACGGTGGTGAGGAAAGTGGCGATATTCCACGATGCTGGCACTGCGCTTTGACGGGGCTCACTTAAAATAGGGGCGTTTTGCTCAACTTCAAGGCATTGAACCAAGAAGTTAGTCATTGATTTAATGGGCAAAGCAGGTGCAAAAGCAATGGGCGAGTGATTTCGCTGCTTTCTGCTACCATGGCGCTTCTGTTACCTCAGGTGTTCGATCATGGCGTTTCGCCCTCTTACGGCCAGAGCACCCGCCGTTTTGCTACGCGAAGCCAAGCCGCTCAAAGCCATTCTCGGCCATGCCCAACGACTGGGTCATCTGCAACGCCTGCTTGAAAGCCAACTGCAACCCGCCGCCCGCGAACACTGCCATGTGGCCTCGTGGCGCGAAGGCAGCCTGTTGTTGATTGTCACCGATGGCCACTGGGCCACGCGCCTGCGTTATCAGCAGAAACGCCTGCAACGACAATTGCAGATGTTCGACGAGTTCGCCAGCCTGACGCGGATTCTGTTCAAGGTGCAGCCGCCGACGGTGCAGCGCGCAGTTGTCGGCAATACGATGGATTTGTCGACGGATGCGGCGGCAACGATCCAGGCGACGGCAGACGGGATCACTGATCCGGGATTGCGGGCGGCGCTGGAGCGACTGGCGGCGCACGCCAAAGACAAATCCTGAGATCTATCTAAATGTGGGTGCCGGTCCACTGTGAGAGCGGGCTTGCTCGCGAAAGCGGTGTGTCATTCACCGGATATGGCGTCTGACACGGCGCCTTCGCGAGCAAGCCCGCTCCCACAATTGGATCTTCTGCAACATGGGCTCAGCGGCGTTTGCTGCCACCGAGTAATGAGCCCATCAGGCCGCGCACCAGTTGTTTGCCGAGGTTGTTGGCGGCCTGACGCATCGCCGATTTCAGCGCTTGCCCGGCGGCCGTGCCGAGAAACTCCCCCGCCCTGTCGGCCAGGCTTGGCTCTTCAACGGCAGGTTTTCCGGCAGGGGCTTCAGCCTCCGGCGCCAATCCCTTACGCCCCATCAGAATTTCATACGCAGATTCCCGATCAATCGGCTTGTCATAGCGCCCCTTGAACGGCGAGCCGGCGATCAGCAGCGTGCGCTCGGTTTCCGTCAGCGGCCCGATCCGCGACTGCGGCGGTGCCACCAGCACGCGCTGAACCATTTCCGGGGTGCCTTTCTCGGCCAACGTGCCGACCAGTGCCTCACCGATGCCCAGTTCAGTCAGTACAGACAAACTGTCGAACGCCGGATTCGGCCGGAACCCATCCGCCACCGCGCGCAGGGATTTCTGCTCTTTGGCGGTGAATGCGCGCAAGCCATGCTGAACACGCAGGCCCAACTGCGCCAGCACATCATCCGGCAAGTCCGCCGGCGACTGGGTGACGAAATACACGCCAACACCCTTGGAACGGATCAAACGCACCACTTGCTCCAACCGCTCCTGCAACGCTTTGGGTGTATCGCCGAACAACAAATGCGCCTCATCGAAAAACAGCGCCAGCAGCGGTTTGTCGGCATCGCCGCGCTCCGGCAACTGCTCGAACAACTCGGCCAGCAGCCACAACAGGAACGTCGCATAAACCTTCGGCGCCTCGTGTACCAGACGGCTGGCGTCGAGCAGATGAATGCGCCCACGGCCATCGGCGGCGGGTTGCAGAATGTCTTCGAGCTGCAATGCCGGCTCGCCGAACAAGGCTTCGGCGCCTTGCTGTTCCAGAGTCGCCAGGCGCCGCAACAACGCCTGACTGGAGCCGGTGGTCATCAGCGCCGCGTCTTCGCCCAACAGTTGCGGATTGTCCTTGAGGTGATTGAGCAGCGCTTTCAGGTCTTTCAGATCCAGCAGCAACAGGCCTTCGCGATCGGCGACCTTGAACGCGGCATACAGCGCCGATTGCTGGCTGTCGGTCAGTTCCAGCAGGCTGCCGATCAATAGCGGGCCCATTTCACTCAGCGTGGTACGTAACGGATGGCCGGACTGACCGTGAATGTCCCACAAGGTCACCGGATAAGCCTGCGGCTTGTGGTTGAGCCACGGCATGCCAGCGATGCGCTCGGCGACCTTGCCCTGCGGGTTGCCGGCGGCGCCGAGGCCGCACAGGTCACCCTTGATATCCGCCGCGAACACCGCGACCCCGGCGTCGCTGAAGGCTTCGGCCAGACGCTGCAAAGTGACGGTTTTACCAGTACCGGTCGCGCCGGCAACCAGCCCGTGGCGGTTGGCCAGGCGCATGGCCTGGGCGATCGGTTGCCCGGCGAGATCGGCGCCGATTACGAGTTGCGATGAGTCAGGCATTTTGTCACCCAATGGTTAATCTTTAATTCGCTGTGACCGATAAATAAAGGCGAGAAGCCGGCTGAAAAGTCGGGCCGGAAATTTCCCTAAGGAGAGACGGAAATATCAGCTTGTTTTCAACCTTGCCCATATTGCGCGTCTTTATAAAAGCACGCCTCGGACATTAAGACCTTAGCGGAACCCCAAGCCATGAACAAAAACCTGCGCTTCAGCCATAAAATTTTGCTTGCCGCCGCCCTCATCGTCATCGCTGCCTTCGCCTCCTTCACGTTGTACAACGACTGGTTGCAGCGCAACGCGATCCGCGATGACCTGAACAACTATCTCAACGAGATGGGCGAAGTCACCGCCGGCAACATCCAGACCTGGCTCAGCGGGCGCATTCTGCTGGTCGAGAACGCAGCCCAGAACATCGCCATCAACCCGGAACCGGCCACCGTCGCCAGCCTGCTGGAACAGAAATCCCTGACCTCGACGTTCATGGCGACCTATCTGGGTGACGCCACAGGTCACTTCACCATCCGCCCCGATGTGAAGATGCCAGACGGTTTCGATCCACGCGTGCGCCCTTGGTATAAAGGTGCCGAGAGCAGCAGCACCTCGACCCTGACTGAACCGTACATCGACGCGGCCACCGGCCAACTGATCATCTCCATCGCCACCGCCTCGAAAAAGGCCGGTCAAAGTGTTGGCGTGGTTGGCGGTGACTTGAGCCTGCAATCGCTGGTCGACACCCTCGCCGCCCGGGATTTCGACGGCATGGGTTACGTGTTTCTGGTCAGCGCCGACGGCAAGATTCTGGTGCACCCGGACAAGGCACTGGTGATGAAATCACTCAAGGAAGCCTATCCGCAGGACACCCCGCGCATCAGCAGCGACTTCAGCGAAGTCACCGTCGATGGCAAGACCCGCATCGTCACCTTTGCCCCGATCAAGGGCCTGCCATCGGTGAACTGGTACATCGGCCTGTCGGTAGACAAGGACAAAGCCTTTGCGATGCTCAGCGAACTTCGCACCTCGGCGGTGATCGCCACGGTGATTGCCGTGGCGATCATTATTGCCCTGCTGGGTATGTTGATCCGCATCCTGATCCAGCCGCTGCACGTCATGACCCGCGCCATGGAAGACATCGCCGATGGCGAAGGCGACCTGACCAAGCGCCTGACCATCGTCAATAACGATGAGTTCGGTGTGCTCGGTACCGCGTTCAACCGCTTCGTCGAACGTATTCATCGCTCGATCCGCGAAGTGTCGTCGGCCACCGGCCAGGTCAACGAAGTCGCCCTGCGCGTGGTCGCGGCGTCGAACTCGTCGATGTACAACTCTGACCAGCAAGCCTCGCGCACCAGCAGTGTCGCCGCCGCGATCAACCAGCTCGGCGCCGCCGCGCAGGAAATCGCCCGCAATGCCGCGCAAGCTTCGAACCAGGCCAGTGACGCTCGCGGCCTCGCCGAAGACGGCCAGCAAGTGGTGGATCGCAGCATCAAGGCGATGAATCAACTGTCGAGCATGCTCAGTGCGTCGAGCAGCAACATTGAGTCGCTGAACAGCAAAACCGTGAACATCGGCCAGATTCTCGAAGTGATCACCAGCATTTCCCAGCAAACCAACCTGCTGGCGCTCAACGCAGCGATCGAAGCGGCGCGCGCCGGTGAGGCCGGCCGTGGTTTTGCCGTGGTGGCGGATGAAGTGCGTAACCTCGCCCACCGCACCCAGGAATCGGCGCAGCAGGTGCAGACCATGATCGAGGAGCTGCAAGTCGGCGCCCGTGAATCGGTGAGCACCATGAGCGACAGCCAGCGTCACAGCCAGGACAGCGTAGAAATCGCCAACCTTGCCGGCGAGCGCTTGAACAGCGTGACCCAGCGCATTGGCGAGATCGACGGGATGAACCAGTCGGTGGCAACGGCGACCGAGGAGCAAACCGCCGTGGTCGAGTCGATCAACGTCGATATCACCGAGATCAATACGCTAAACCAGGAAGGCGTGGAGAACCTGCACGCGACGTTGCGTGCCTGCTCGGATCTGGAGCAGCAGGCTTCGCGGTTGAAGCAGTTGGTGGGCAGTTTCCGCATTTAAAGTCTGTACGGCCCTCATCGCCAGCAGGCTGGCTCCCACATTGGATATGTGTTGTCGCAAATCCCCTGTGGGAGCTAGCCTGCTAGCGATGGCGGCCTGCAAAGCGCAGCAGAACTTTACTGACACCCTACCGCGCAATCCCGACCGAACATCTATTCTGGATAAAGGTCAACCAAGGGAGACCCACGCAGCGGAGGGACGATCACCGTGCACATCGCCGACATCACCATGTTCTACGCCCCGGCCAGCGGTGGCGTACGCACTTATCTGGATGCCAAGCATCGCCGTTTGCTGATCAAACCCCGGATTCGCCACAGCTTGCTGATCCCCGGCGCCCACCTTGGTGAGCACGATGGCGTCTACACGG
Organism: Pseudomonas sp. Irchel 3E19; assembly: GCF_900187585.1. Classification (NCBI taxonomy): domain Bacteria; kingdom Pseudomonadati; phylum Pseudomonadota; class Gammaproteobacteria; order Pseudomonadales; family Pseudomonadaceae; genus Pseudomonas; species Pseudomonas sp. Irchel 3E19. The sequence goes on along the minus strand of NZ_FYDT01000007.1, from coordinate 46,425 downwards.
TTCCCGCGCCCGCCCTGCCCTTCGGCAAGGGTTATCGCTTCCCTGTGCGTCTGGCTCCTTGGCGAAACGTCCTGCAGGATTTGCAGCCTGATCTGATCGAAGTCGGCGATCCCTACCTCACCGCCTGGGCGGCGCTGGATGCCCGGCGGCAACTGGATGTGCCGGTGATCGGCTTTTACCACTCCGACCTGCCGCTGTTGGTCAGTAATCGCATGGGCCATTGGGTCACGCCCAACGTCGAGGCCTATGTCACCAGGCTTTACGGCAATTTCGACCGGGTGCTTGCGCCAAGTCAGGTGATGGCGGACAAGCTCACAGGCCTGGGCGTGCGCAACGTCTTCGTACAGCCGTTGGGCGTTGATCTGCAAACCTTTCACCCCGGCGCCCGCGACCCGGACTTGCGGGCCGAACTGGGTATCGCCGAAGACACGCGCCTGCTGATCTTCGCCGGGCGCGGCTCGAAAGAGAAAAACCTGCCAATCCTGCTCAAATGCATGCAACGCCTCGGCCCGCGTTATCACTTACTGCTGGTCGGCTCATCAATGCCCGCCGTAGTCCCGGATAACGTCAGCGTAATCGATGAATTCTGCCCGGCGCCGACCGTCGCACGCTTGATGGCCAGCGCCGATGCGCTGGTGCATGCCGGCGACCAGGAAACATTCGGTCTGGTGATTCTCGAAGCCATGGCCTGCGGCATTCCGGTAGTGGCGGTGGCCGCCGGTGCCTTTGAAGAAATTGTCACAGAGCCCTGCGGCCTGCTGTGCGCGCCGAACAACCCGCAAGCCATGGCCAATGCCCTGCGCGAGTTGTTCAGCAGGGGCGTGACAAAGCTCGGTCAGCAAGCGCGCCAGCATGTTGAACGGCACTACGCCTGGGACACGGTGGTCGACAGCCTGCTCAGTCACTATCACGCCGTCCTCGGCCACACCTTGCCGCGGGTGGCGAATGGCTGACTCGCTCAATCGCCCGGCCGTGCTGCTGGTGCTGCACGACGTGGCCCCGTCGACCTGGGCCGATTATCGACCGTTTGTCGAGGCCGTCGATGCCTTGGGCGACGTACCGATGACCTGGCTGGTGGTGCCGGATTTCCATCGCCACGACAGCATCGATGCCCACGCAGATTTGCGCCGACTGCTGAGCGCGCGCCTCAGCCGTGGCGATGAGTTGGTCCTGCACGGCTATTTTCATGATGACCAGGAACCGCGGCCGACCACGCCGCGCGACTGGTTCATGCGGCGCATTTATACTCATGAAGGCGAGTTCTATCGCTTGTCGCGCGACGCCGCTCTCGCCCGACTGCGCGCCGGCATTGAGTTGTTTCAGCGCTACGACTGGCCGCTGCATGGCTTCGTTGCCCCGGCCTGGCTGATGAGCGACGGCACGCGTGAGGCACTGCGCCAATTGCCGCTGCGCTACACCAGTGATCCGCAGTATCTTTATCGCTTGCCGGATTTCTCTGCAATCGATGCGCCGGGACTGGTCTGGAGTGCCCGCAGTGCGTGGCGGCGCGGTTTATCGAAGATCATCAGCGACCAGCGCGAACAGCAGTGGCGCCAGGCGCCGGTGATTCGGCTAGGCTTGCACCCGGTGGACATGCGCCACGAATTCTCCCGCCATTACTGGCTGAACACGCTCGAACGACTGCTCAATGAAGGACGAGTACCGATGACCAAAGTGAACTGGCTCGCCCAACAGCGCGATCGACAGGAACGCGCCGCATGAGTCGTGGCATTGTCTTGTTGATCGGCCTGCTCGCGGCGGTGCTGATCCCGCTGCTGCTCGGTGGCAGCGAGATCTGGGCGCGCCTGCAAAGCTTTCCGCTGGATTGGCTGCTGATCATGTTCGGCATGATCCTGCTGTGCTGGGGCATCAACACCCTGCGCCTGCGCTTGCTGCTCGGTGATCAACGCGATCGCGTCACGCCGATGAAAAGCCTCGGCGTGGTCATGGCCGCCGAGTTCGCCTATTGCGCGACACCCGGCGGCAGCGGCGGGCCGCTGACGATCATGGCATTGCTCGCCCGTTGCGGCGTGCGCCCGGCCAGGGGCAGCGCGGTGTTTGCCATGGATCAGTTGAGCGACTTGCTGTTTTTCCTCTGCGCCCTCAGCGGGATTCTGATTTACGCGCTGTTCCAGCACCTCAGCGACCGCATGGAATGGTTATTGATTGTCAGCGCCGTGTCGTTGTTCGGCGGTTTGTGCAGTTGCGTGCTGCTGGCGCGCTACCATCGCCCTCTGATACGCCTGAGCGGACGCCTGCTGGCCCGCATGAACGTGCGCCCCGCCACGCGCCGCCGCTGGGCGCGCAAGCTGCTGCATTTTCTCGCAGCGTTTATCGACACGTTGAAATTGCCTTGGCAGACCTTGAGCAAAGTGTTTGCTTTGACCTGCGTGCATTGGCTGCTGCGCTATAGCGTGCTGTACCTGGCGCTGCGCGGGCTGGGGGCGGATTTGCAGTGGGCATGGAGTTTCCTGGTGCAGATGCTTTCGCTGGGCGCCGGACAGTTCAGTCTGTTGCCCGGTGGTGCAGGCGCGGCAGAGCTGACCTCGGCGGCGCTGTTGGCGCCCATGGTCGGCAAATCCACCGCGGCGGCGGCGATTCTGATCTGGCGGGTGGTGACGTTCTATTTCTATCTGGTGGTGGGCGGGCCGGTGTTTGTGTTGATGCTCGGGCGGCCGTTGCTCAGGAAGCTGATGAAGGTCCGGCAGGCTTCTTAGGCGCTTGCTGTTCGTCCTTGATTTGCTCCCACAACTCGGCAGCCCCGGGAAACTCGGTGCCATCTTCCGGGCTCATGTCATCCGGGTCATAGCGACTCAAACAGCCCTCGCCCAATGTTGCGGGCGCTTTGGACGTGGCTTTGTCCAGTGGATCGGTCATCGGCATGTCCTCGGATTCTGAAACGACGAAGGGCCTGGACGACTCAACGCCCAAGCCCTTCGTTTTTCAACCGTCAAATGGTTCGATCAGAACACCACGGTCTTGTTGCCGTGCACCAGCACGCGATCTTCCAGGTGATAACGCAAGCCGCGTGCCAGCACCATCTTCTCGACGTCACGGCCGAACCGCACCATGTCTTCGATGCTGTCGCTGTGGCTGACGCGCACAACGTCCTGCTCGATGATCGGACCGGCATCGAGCTCTTCGGTCACGTAATGGCAGGTCGCACCGATCAGCTTCACCCCACGCAGGGAGGCCTGATGGTATGGCTTGGCGCCGACGAACGATGGCAGGAAGCTGTGGTGAATGTTGATGACCTTGTGCGCATATTCGCGGCACATGTCCGGCGGCAGGATTTGCATGTAGCGCGCCAGCACCACTACTTCGGCATCGTGCTGCTTGACCAGACGCGACACTTCGTCGAAGGCCGGTTGCTTGTCCTGCGGATTGACCGGGACATGGTAGTAAGGAATGCCGTGCCACTCGACCATGCTGCGCAGGTCGTCGTGATTGGAAATCACGCAGGAGATTTCGCAGTCCAGTTCATCGCTGTGCCAGCGGTGCAGCAGGTCGGCCAGGCAGTGGGATTCGCGGCTGGCCATCAGCACGACACGCTTTTTCTGCTCAGTGTCGGTAATACGCCAGTCCATCGAAAACTCTTCGGCGATCGGCGCAAACTTCTCGCGCAGGACTTCAATACCGAAAGGCAGCGAATCGGCACGAATTTCGTGACGCATGAAGAACCAGCCGACCTGATTGTCCGAATGGTGGCTCGCTTCGGTGATCCAGCCGTTGTGGGATGCCAGAAAATTACTGACTTTGGCAACAATGCCAACGCGGTCCGGGCAAGAGATCACCAGCCGAAAAGTGCGCATGAGGGGGAAACTCCAGAACTTTCGCAAAGGCCGCCATTCTAGCGACTGCGCAGCAAAACTGCAGTATTGATCAGCACTGCCAGCAAAGTCCTTACGACTTATGCTGATTTGGCAGAGTAATCACCTGCGTCACGGCCGATCAATGGCACCGCTGCCCAGACAATTGTGAATATCTGTGCTGACTGCATCACACTATTTAACTGAACATTCAATTTACGGCTGTTCTTCGTAACTAATTTAAATAAAAACCCCGGTTAAATGTTTACTTGATGAAACAGCCTGACTATTATTGCGACACTGTACCCTGCCATCCAAAGCCTCCACATAAGGTAGTTCCCATGTCCTTGATCAACGAATATCGCGCCACCGAAGAAGCTATCAAAGAGCTGCAAGCCCGTTTGAAGAACCTGTCGCAAGACGACAAACTGCAAACCGAGCTGGAATTCGAAGGCAAACTGCGCACCCTGATGGGCGAATACTCCAAGTCCCTGCGTGACATCATCGCCCTGCTGGATCCAGAATCCAAAACCAAGGCGCCACGCGGCGGCGCAGTAAAAGCGAGCGGCACCAAGCGTGCCCGCAAAGTTAAACAATACAAAAACCCGCACAACGGCGAAGTCATCGAAACCAAAGGTGGCAACCACAAAACTCTGAAAGAGTGGAAAGCCAAGTGGGGCGGTGACGTGGTTGAAGGCTGGGCTACCCTGCTGGGCTAAGCCGCAGCGCCGTCGCAGACTCATCTGCCGCGAACAGAAACGCCAGCGAAAGCTGGCGTTTTTTTTTATCCACGGAATTTGCCCGCAGTCATGTTCGATTTCAAAGATTCAAACGTTTGCGTAATGCCTGGACATAATTCTGCCATTCATCGAGTACCGCTCTCTGCATCGGTGTCGCACTAAGCGTCCATTGCCCCGCAGCCTCTGTAAAAGATTGCAAGGTATTCGGTGCGCCCCATTCAGGCACGGACAAACGCTGCTGACAAAATATCCGCCAGCGTTCCTGCTCTTCAAAACTCAAGGTGTCGGGAAAGTTACGCGCGCGATACCGAAAGAGTAATTCAGGCAAACGTTCATCATCGAAAGGCCATTGTTCTTGCGCTAAGTGCGCAGGGTCGGCTGTCCTCACTTGCTCACATAGACGCCGATCGCGGTCACCGATAAATCCGTCGTACAACTGTTGTTCCGGATCCTCGCTCGGGGTGAAATCTTCGCTGACATAAATCTCCGCAACTTTATCTTTCCAAACTTGTTGTGCGTCAGTTAGTCGCAGCGCTCGTTCCTGATAAAGCACCATGTCCAGACCGAGCCTCTGCTGATCCTGGGCACGCAGTACCGCCAACGGGGCCACCACCGGGCAACGATTGATATGAATCAGCTTGAGCGGCACCGGCAACTCGCCCTCAAACAAGTCGTCGCGGCGGGTGTACAGGCGCTGGCGCAGGGTTTGCGCATCCAGATCGAGCAGGCCCTGCGGATCCAGATGCAAGTCGCAGACGATCAACGCGTTGCGGTTTTTCGGGTGCCAGGCCAGCGGCAGCACCACGCCGACATAACTGCGCGCCGCTGAGAAACGCCCGGAAATATGCACTAGCGGCTGCAACAGACGAATCTGATCCATGACCTTTTGCTTGCTGCGCAACTGAAACAGCCAGTCATACAGCTTGGGCTGTTTCTCGCGGATCAGCCGCGCCAGCGCGATGGTCGCGCGCACGTCGGACAGTGCTTCGTGGGCGTTGCCGTGATCAATGTTGTTGGCAGCGGTCAGGCGTTCGAGCTTGAGCGTCACCCGGCCCTCGTCATCGGTCGGCCAGACCAGACCGTCCGGGCGCAACGCATAGGCGGCACGCACGACATCAATCAGATCCCAGCGACTGTTGCCGCCCTGCCATTCGCGGGCGTACGGGTCGAAGAAATTGCGGTACAAGCTGTAGCGGGTCATTTCGTCGTCGAAACGCAAGGTGTTGTAACCCGCACCACAGGTGCCGGGCGCTGCCAGTTGAGCGTGCACCCGGGTCATGAAGTCGGCTTCGCTCAAGCCCTTTTCGGCGAGCTGGCTCGGGGTAATGCCGGTGATCGCGCACGCGGCGGGATGCGGCAGGATGTCTTCGCTGGGCTGGCAATAGAGATTGACCGGCTCGTCGATTTCGTTGAGCTCATGGTCGGTGCGAATCCCGGCGACCTGCAGCGGCCGGTCGCAACGGGGATTGATGCCGGTGGTTTCGTAGTCGTACCAGAAGATTGAAGTCACGGGCGGTTCCTGAACTGAAGATCGGCGAAGTCTAGGCGCTCAACCGCGGTCGCGGCCAGCCTAGCGTCATTCAAGCAGCTCTGGCCACACGCGGTGCAATACATAGTTATGTCGTTTTCCCCCGAGAGGCTGCTAGCATCGGACTCACTTGCACCCCGAACAGGCGAACATCAGGTAGCCCATGCTCGAGCCCACAGCACCGCCAAGGAAAGCACCGCTGGATACGCGGCATCAGGTCGAAACGCCGGAAGGCATCGACTTGCCGTTGCGTCCGGCCGGGCTGATGGTGCGGGCCATGGCGTTCGCAATCGATCTGGGCCTGCGCGGCGTGATCATGGGCGTGCTGTTTATCGTCCTGGCGTTTCTCGGCAAGCTTGGCATGGGCCTTGGCTCGCTGTTGTTGTTCGCGATCAGCTGGTGGTACATGGTGCTGTTTGAAGTGCTGCGCCAAGGACGCTCGCCGGGCAAACAATGGATGGGCCTGCGCGTGGTACACGATGACGGCACCCCCATCGGCTGGTCCGCCTCCTTGCTGCGCAACCTGTTGCGCTTTGTCGATCTGCTGCCGTTCGGCTACTTTCTCGGCGCCATCAGTTGCCTGCAACATCCAACCTTCAAACGATTGGGCGACATCGCCGCCGGCACACTGGTGGTGTACAGCGAACAGCGACTCACCCGCCCGCAACTGCCCGCCGCCGAACCCCGCCGCGCACCGATTGCACTGACCCTCAGCGAACAGCGCGCCCTGCTCGGATTCGCCGAGCGTCAGACCGAGCTGACCCCGGCGCGGGTCAACGAACTGGCGGCGTTGCTGGCCCAGCCACTGCATATCTCTGCGCCCAAGGCCGTCGCTGAACTCAACGGCATCGCCCGTGGTTTGTTGGGCCCGACATGAAGCAAAGTCTTTTCGAAAGTCGTCACAAGGCCGAATGGGAGCGTTTTGCACTGGCCCTCGAACGCCTCGAACGCGGCAAGGAAACGTCACAAGTGGCAGGTTTCCCCAAGGCTTATCGCCGTCTCTGCCAGCAGCTGGCGTTGGCGCAGGAGCGCGGTTACAGCAGTTTCCTCATCGACTCGTTGCAACAGCAAGTGCTGCTCGGTCATCAACAGCTTTATCGGCATCGCAGTCGACTCGGTGCCAACCTGCTTGCTTTCATTCTCGCCGACTTCCCGCGGCTGGTGCGCGCCGAATGGCACTTTGTGGTAGCCGCCGGCCTGTTGTTTTTCGGCAGTCTGATCGGTGTTGGAGTGCTGGTGTATCTGTTTCCCGAACTGGTCTACAACCTGATCCCCGCTGATCAGGTGCGGGAAATGCAAGGCATGTACGACCCCGTTGCCGGTCACCTCGGACGCCCCGCCGAGCGTGCGGCCAGCGAAGACTGGGTGATGTTCGGTTATTACGTGATGCACAACATCGGCATTGCCTTCCAGACGTTCGCCAGCGGTTTGCTGCTGGGCGTCGGCAGCGCGTTTTTCCTGTTTTACAACGGCATGGTCATCGGCGCGGTGGCCGGGCACCTGAGTGAAATCGGTTTTGGCCAGACCTTCTGGTCATTCGTGATCGCCCATGGCGCGTTCGAACTGACGGCCATTGCTCTGGCCGGCGCGGCGGGCCTGCAATTGGGCTGGGCCTTGATCGCGCCGGGACGCCTGACCCGCGCCGAAGCGTTGAAACGCGCCGCGCGCAAAAGCGTATTACTGATCTGCGGGGTCATGCTGTTCTTGCTGATCGCCGCGTTCATCGAAGCTTATTGGTCATCGAAAAACAGTGTCGCACCGCTGACCAAATACCTGGTCGGTGCCACGCTCTGGGCGTTGGTGGCGAGCTACTTGCTGCTGGCCGGAAGGACACCCCATGCGCCTGAGTGACGCCACCGTGGTGATCCGTCCGCGCACCACCTGGGAAGCCATGGATCTGGGCGTGCTCATGAGCCAGCAGCATCGACGCCTGTTGATGACCAGTTGGGCGATCGTCACCCTGCCGCTGTTCGTCGTGCTCAGTGTGTTGCTGTGGGATTCGCCGTCGCTGGCAATGTTTATCTTCTGGTGGCTTAAACCGGCCTACGAACGCCTGCCGTTATACATCCTCTCCAAAGCACTGTTTGGCGAAACGCCAACGCTCAGGCAAGCCCTGCGTGAATGGCCGCGCCTGCTCAAACCGCAACTGCTGGCCAGCCTGACCTGGCGCCGCTTGAGCTTGAGCCGCAGCTTTGTGATGCCGGTGGTGCAACTCGAAGGTCTGAATGGCGACGCCCGACAACAACGTCTGCAAGTGCTGCTGCAACGCAATGCCGGCGCCGCGCAGTGGCTGACCATCATCGGCGTGCATCTGGAGACCGCGCTGTGGATCGGTTTGATGGTGCTGTTCTATATGCTGTTGCCGCAGCAGATCGAAATCGACTGGGACTGGCAGTCGCTGATCCTCGAAGCGGATCACCCGTGGCGCTGGCTGGAACACCTGACCAACGCTTTCTATGCGCTGGTGCTGGTGGTGTGGGAGCCGGTTTATGTGGCCTGCGGATTCAGTCTGTATCTGAATCGGCGCACACAACTGGAGGCGTGGGACATTGAACTGGTGTTCCGCCGCTTGCGCCAACGCCTGAACAGCAGCGTGCTCGGTGTGCTGCTGGCGGTGTGCTTGCTGCTGCCGAACGTGCCCTCGGTGTGGGCGGCCGAGCCGGACAGCCACCCGCAGGCGCCGCGCTTGCTGAATCAGCCGCTGACCAGCCAGGCCTCACGCGACAGCATCAAAGCACTGCTCGAACAACCGCCGTTCAAGAACCAGGAGTCCGTCACCCGCTATCGCTTTGGCGAGGACCCGGCAGCCCCGGCCAAATCAGCGGAACCCGGCGAAGCCCCGCAATGGCTGAAAACCCTGCTTGGCTGGCTTGACGGCCAACACCTCAATGCCTTGGCCAAGGTAATTGAAGTACTGCTGTGGGGCGCATTGATTGCCGGGCTCGGTGGGTTGATCTGGCGTTATCGCGAGTTTCTGCAAGCGTTCGTCAGTCGTCGCCCGAAACTGCCCAGCCGCACCAGGCGAGCAGCGCCGCAGCAAGCTTTTGGTCTGGATCTGAACCGTGACAGCCTGCCCGAGGATATCGCCGCCCACGCCGAACAACTCTGGCAGAGTCAGCCACGGCTGGCGTTGAGTCTGCTTTATCGGGGTCTGCTCAGCCATTTGCTGCATGATTTTGATCTACCGCTGAATGCCGCCGACACCGAAAACCAGGTGCTGAAGCGGGTTGAACAATTGCAGCGCCCGGAGCTGCTCGCCTTCAGCCGGACCCTCACCGCTCACTGGCAAAACATGGCTTACGGGCATCGCGTACCCGCGGCGCCTCTGCAACAGGAACTGTGCGATGGCTGGCGCGCCTTGTTCGGTCACGGAGTATCGCGTTGAGCCGGCGCAGTCTGTGGTGGCTCGGCGGTCTGATCGTCGCCCTGCTGGCGGCGTTAAGCGTTTATCTGTTTCTGCTGGCCAGGCCTTATCAGGAGCAGATCGATCACGGCCCCTCGCCCGCCGCGCAGGCCAACCCGTATCTGGCGGCGGAAATGTTTTTGCGCGAGCGCGGCATCCATGTCACGCATGCCGAAAGCCTGTCGCTGCTGCCGGATGTCGAACCACGCGGCAACACCTTGCTGCTGTTCAACGACCGCTCGCGGATGACCCCGCGTCAGGTCGATCAAGTCTTGAACTGGACCCGGGCTGGCGGGCGGCTGGTGTTTGTCGCCGAGTCGCTGTGGGACGAACAGGCCAGACAAAGCAATGACCTGTTGCTTGATCGGGTGCAACTGCATCAGTCCTTAAGCAAGGACCTGAAAGATCCCCCGGCCGATGTGGAGCAGGATCCTTACCCGAAACTGACCAAACTGTATCTGGAAGATGAAGAGGCACCGGCCTACGCCGGCTTCGACACCGACTTCCACCTCGACGACCCGAAAAACCTTGCGCAAGCCTGGGCCAACAGCGCCAAGGCCACACACATGATGCAACTGGCCTACAGCCTCGGTTCGATCACCGTGGTCACCGACGCTGAATTGTGGAAAGCCCCGGCCATCGCCGAGTACGACAACGCCTGGCTGCTGTGGTATCTGAGCGCCGACACCGACGTCACGCTGATCTACAACACCACACACGATGGCCTGGCGACCCTGCTATGGCGCTACTTCCCGCAAGCCATCGTCGCCCTGCTGGCGCTCATCGGTCTGTGGCTCTGGCACGTCGGTGTGCGCCAGGGCCCGCTGCAAGCACCGGCACCGATTGGCCGGCGACAACTACAGGAACACCTGCGCGCCAGCGCCGATTTCATCCTGCGCCATAACGGTCAGCACACATTGCTGATGGCCCTGCAACAGGACGTGTTACGTCGCGCCCGCCGCCGCCATCCCGGCTTCGACCAATTGAACGTTGCCGAACAATGGCTGGTGCTGTCGCGCCTGACCCGGCAACCGACCCGCGCCATCAGTCAGGCCCTGACGCCTCGAACCCATCAGCGTCTGTCCAGCGCCGAGTTCAGCCGTCAGGTCGCCCACCTGCAAACCTTGAGGAACACGCTATGAGTGAACAGATCGAGCCCGGCAGCGCGAGCCACGCGGCCCAGCAACGCCAGCGTGCCAGTCAGTTGGCGCAAGCGCTGCGCAATGAATTGCACAAGGCCCTGATCGGCCAGGACGCGGTGATCGACGACGTGCTGACCGCGCTGATTGCCGGTGGCCATGTGCTGCTCGAAGGCGTACCCGGTCTGGGCAAGACCTTGCTGGTGCGTGCCTTGGCCAAGTGCTTCGGTGGTGAGTTTGCACGGATCCAGTTCACCCCCGACCTGATGCCCAGCGACGTCACCGGCCACGCCGTGTATGACCTGCAAACCGAACAGTTCAAACTGCGCAAGGGCCCGTTGTTCACCAACCTGCTGCTGGCCGACGAGATCAACCGCGCACCGGCGAAAACCCAGGCCGCGTTGCTTGAAGCCATGCAGGAACGTCAGGTCACCCTCGAAGGGCGCGCCCTGCCGATCGCCCAACCGTTCATGGTGCTGGCCACGCAGAACCCGATCGAACAGGAAGGCACTTACCCGCTGCCCGAAGCCGAGCTCGACCGCTTCATGCTCAAGGTGCGCATGGACTACCCCGAGGCCGATCATGAGCTGAGCATGGTCCGCCAGGTGTGCCGCTCGACCCGCGCCGACATGCTGGATGTGCAACCGTTGCGCACCGTGTTGCAGGCCAAGGATGTGCAAGCCTTGCAGCGCATCGCCAGCGACTTGCCGCTGGACGATCAAGTGCTCGACTACGCCGTGCGCCTGGCCCGCAGCACCCGCACCTGGCCGGGCCTGACCCTCGGCGCCGGGCCGCGCGCATCGATCGCGCTGGTGCGTTGCGCCCGCGCCAGGGCATTGTTACGTGGCGGCGAGTTCGTGATTCCCGATGACATCAAGGGCTGCGCGCTGGCGGTGTTGCGCCACCGCGTGCGCATCGCCCCGGAACTGGACATTGAAGGCTTGCAAGTCGATCAGGTGCTCCAGCAATTGCTCGACCAAGTCGCGGCGCCGCGCCTGTGAAACCCTCGCGTCTGCTGTTGATCTGGCTGGCGGTGCTGCTCGCCGTCGGCATTGTGCTGGGCAGCTTTCAGGCGCTGGAGATGGATGTCCCGGCGAGCCTGATCTCGATCAACTGGGGATTGTTGCTGGCACTGTTGGCCTTGGCGACGCTTGATGCCGTTCGCCTCAAGCGCCTGCCGGCATTGCGGATCAAACGCCAGATGCCCGGCAGCCTCGCCCTCGGTCGCTGGGGGGAGGTACAACTCAAGGTTGAACACGACTTTTGCGCGCCGTTGCAGGTGCAGATTTTCGACCATGTGCCGCCGGGTTTGAGCTTTGAGAATCTGCCGCTGAGCGTCGAGTTGCAGCCCGGTCAATACAGCCAGACCGGTTACCGCCTGCGCCCGATACAGCGCGGGCACTTCACCTTCGAACACTGCGAAATCAACCTGCCGAGCCCCTTGGGCCTGTGGTCCGGCAAGCGTCTGCTCAAGGTCCTCGACAACACCCGCGCCTACCCCGACTTCGCCCGCCTGTATGGCGGCGAGCTGCAGGCGGTGGACAACTGGCTCAGTCAGCTCGGCGTACGCCAGCACCAACGTCGCGGCCAGGGTCTGGAATTTCACCAGCTGCGCGAATTTCGCGAAGGCGACAGCCTGCGCCAGATTGACTGGAAGGCCACCGCGCGCCAGCGCACGCCGATCGCCCGCGAATACCAGGACGAACGCGACCAGCAGATTATCTTCCTGCTCGATTGCGGGCGACGCATGCGCAGCCAGGATGATGAGCTGTCGCACTTCGACCACGCACTCAACGCCTGCCTGCTGCTCAGCTACGTAGCCCTGCGCCAGGGCGATGCCGTGGGCCTGAGCACCTTCGCCAGCGACCAGCCGCGCTACCTCGCGCCGGTCAAAGGCAGCGGACAATTACATGTGTTGCTTAACGGTGTGTATGACCTCGACAGCAGTCAGCACACGGCTGACTATCAAGGTGCAGTGACGCAACTGCTCGCCCGGCAAAAGCGCCGGGCGCTGGTGTTGCTGGTGACCAACCTGGGTGATGAGGAGGATGGCGAGCTTTCAAGCGCGGTTAAACGGCTGAGCCAGCAGCATCGGGTGTTGCTGGTCAGTTTGCGGGAGATCGTGCTCGACACCCTGCGCCAGACACCGGTGCAAACCTTGCCCGAGGCACTGGCCTATTGTGGCACCGTGAACTACTTGAATGATCGCAACGAACGCCTTGAGCGCATGACCGCCCATGGCATACCCGTGGTGGATGCCCGGCCCCCGCAGTTAGGGGCCGAACTGGTGACACGTTATTTGAGCTGGAAAAGATCGGGGGGCATCTGATCGTCAGTCTGATCTGTTGCCAGCAACTCATCGTCAGCAGCATCTGAAGCAATGACGGCGAATCTGACCCCGATTGACCCGGCAAAATCCGGAGAGGTCATCGCTATTGCAAACTCGTCACCAATCGACGCCGTGACCGACATCCTCCACGTAAAATTTGCGCCAACTGTTACAAGTTTGCCTGCAGACGGTTCGAAGGCAATGTCATCCCGTGAGCAGGCGATCGAAAACTGACGTCCTATCAGCGCTTCTGCAAACGTCAGTCCAACGTCAACCACCTTGTTCGATCGAACACGGACAACGAGCTGAGCAGGATAAAGAACAATAACTTTGTTGATGAAAAGGCTTGCGCCTGTTATCACGGCATTGTTTGTGTCCGTCACCCAGATACGCGTCGTCATGGGCGCTGATACGGGTACATCCGTCACTGTCACTTCGGCCTGAACCACACCGAAACCTCCCGCCGGAAATTTCGTCGGCGTAAAGGTGTGTCTTGCCCATCCATCGGCACCGATGGGGGTCTGGGCATCGTCAGCATCTGGATACCGCCAGCGAACCTGCGCGCCTTCGGGCGCTCTCTCCACACGCGCACTGACTGTAGCCGCGCTGCCCAATAGCACTAGACGGCTGGACGCGGTGATTTCCATCACCTCAGGGATTTCCCCGCCATATGCCAAAGCGGCCACTTCCCAACCCGCAATCCCACCTTTTACCGTGGCAGTCAGAATGCCATGAGTCTCCTCGGAGTAAGAAAAGATCAGACTTGCTATCCCGTTGGGGTCCGTTTCCGTCGCTACCAAATCAAGGGTTTCATACTTCCACTGCACCTCAACACCTGGCACCGGCTCTTGAGTGCTTGCCGAAACCACCAAGGCGTGGGCATGGGCTCTCGACGTATCAGGAGGCTGCCTTGAAAAGGTCGGCTCGTACAATTCAAGAATGCGCACTGGCTCCATGAGCGTGCAATCCCACGCTACACGCTCCGAATGCAGGTCATCTCCGACGGTTGCCGTTACCACAAACGAAGTGGCCCTCGTCGGGGCAAAATCAAGCTTTGCCACCCCGTAAGCATTGGTGACCGCTTTCTTCTCCCCAAGCTCACTCGTGCTGAAGGTCACGGTCACACCCGACATCGGTTTGCCGCTGATGACCGAGATCACTTTGACCTTCCCGAAAAAATGCTCTCCCCACAGCAATGTCTGCCGGGTGCGCTGATGATCAGCGATCTTCATGACCTGCGAGGCCGGCCCCACCGACATCGCATTCTCGGGCGACAAGCTCGCCAGCCGATCAGCAGCAAAAAGCACACTGGTGCTGCCGTTCTGCACATCAGCGACCCTAAAGTCGATGACGAGTCCATTCTCGCCGAGAAAATTCCTCACACCGAGCGCCGGGGGGTCGAAGCTGATCCCCAATGAGGTGGGTCCGTTTCTGGCCATGCCCAGCGTCAGGTACTTTCCGAACAAGGGACTGCTTTGGGGGGCGTGCACATGGATTTTGTGTTTGCCCGAGCGACGCGCAAACCAGGTCTTCGCCCCCAAGGGCTGCGCCGGCTGATCATCGAAACTGACCGTCAAATGGCGCCAGGGATCACTCCCCAGCGCCTTGACCGAAAACGTTCGAACATCTTCATAGCCGTCATAGTTATTACGCAGCGAAGCAATCACCACGACGTCGCCCGCACTCTTTGGCGCAACCGCATGTCGGCTCCAGCCATTCTCATCGGTAGGTTCATCTTTCCCTTCCCCTGCGAACCATCTCACCGGGACCTGGCTAACCGGACGCTCCGTGAAATGTGAATACACCCGTGCGGCCAACCATACAGGCGCCTGCCCGACGACAGGATCCACCGCAGCCTCAAGCGCTGCCTCGAAACGGACTTTGTTATGGCCCAGATCCATCGGCTTGGCAGTGGCGATAAAATTCAGCCGTGGTAGCGCCACGGTCAGCTCAAAGCGACCGGCTTGCTCGCTGGCGGAGAAATCCAGTATCCAGACCACACCGCTGTCACTCAGGACTTGCACGGCGCCAAGGTCAGGTTGCACCGTCGCCTGCAAGTCCTCGGCTGATTTGCCCGACCAGGCGAGTGATACCTGCAGGCCCACCAACGGGCTCAGTGCATTGGGCGAGACATTGAAGCGGTGACGAGCACCCAGACACGGGTAGAGTACTTGCTCGTCCAATGGCGTGAGGACCTGATCAAGCAACAGTCTCATTTCTTGCTTCAGGTCCACAGAGACCAAGCGTCCAGACAACTCACGCACGGTGCCGACGTTTTCAAGTCGTAGCTCAAGCTCGAACAGGCTACTGAGGCTAGTCTCGGCCAGCGACTGCAGTTCCCACTGCACGCCCTCTGCGAGCAGTGGGAACTGCACGCCCAAACCAGCAGGCATGAGACCGATATCGGGATCAATTGCGCCTCGCCAATGCAGGCTGATGTTTTCGCCTGTCCACGGGCTACCTTCAACCGGCTCGACCCTCAGGGTATGTGTCTGCCCTCGCCGACAAAGAACGCCGAGGGTATTGCGCTCGACTAACTCATCATCCAGCCAGATGCTGACCTGGTTTTTCCAGGGACTGGTGGCAATCGCCTGCACCGGGAATGACCAAGTACTCGCCTGCGCCTTGGGATACGCCTTGATGTTGACCGTGACAGTGTGATCACCGGCGTTTGTCGGGGTGTACTGGAGACTCGTCCAGCCATAGGGACCGGTCACATCCGAAGAGTCCCCTTCAGGCGTTTTCCACTCGACCAAAGCGTTGCCGACCGGGTCGCCATTACCGGCGGTGATGTCGTGCACCACCCTCACCCGCAACAACACGCTTTCGTTTTCATCGACTATCGGAAACTTGTTGGCCTCGCGCACCTCGTCGATCCGCAGGCGGTTGCGCGCCAGCGACATGGGTTTGCTCGGTGATGGCAACAACAATTTCGAGCAGACCAGCGACAGATCGAATTTTCCGTCCAGCCTATCACCGCTGTCCAATGTCCAGGCAGTGTCAATGTTGACGGGCACTTGAGTATCGAGCTCGGGACTGATCACCACGTCGAGTTGCTCATGATGGTCACCTTTCCAGCGCAGCGAAAATTGGCTGCCCAACAAAGGACTGCCGGCAGGCGAGCGCACCAGAAGATCATATTCGCTGCCCCGGTTCGGGTAACCGGTCGCGCCCCACTCGGTAGGCGCACCGTCGACAATGGCCAGAAGCTCACGCCAAGGGTCCGTGGCCAGCACCTTGACGCCGAACGTGTGGGTGGCGACACCCTCGGCGTAGTAAGGGCTGCTCACCGAAGCCATGACGACAAAATCTCCGTCAGCGGTCGGATCGTAAGTGAAGTCAGCCCAGCCGTGCTCGTCACTAACAACATCAACATTGACACCTTGCGCTGCGACCGACCAGGTCACCGTGCGTCCACCAAGCGCCTGACCTGTATAAAAAGAAGCCACTTGCACGCCCAGACGCACGGTCTGCTTATATTCCAGCACCGGGTAATAGGCCGCCTCCAGCGGGTCGCGAAAGACCACGCGGTGATGCCCCAACGATACAGGGATCGTGTAAGGCTCGGCGTTGTACCGGTTGACCACTTTCAAATTGATATCATAGGGGCCTTCATCGCCGACCAACGGGCATGTCAGCTTCCACTGCGACCCAAGGTCGTTATCTTCGCCAAAAGGGGGATCAGCGGTAACCGTCTCACCAGGATTGCCTTCAAGAAACAGCGCTGCAGCGGTATCCAGCCAGGCGTTGCCTGTTTCAGGAATGATCGTGAACCGGTGGTTGTCAAGGGGTACAGCACCCAGACACAAGTGCAACGTGCCACCCGGGGCGAAGCTTTCCTCATCCAGCTGCACGGATTGCAGCTTCAACGGTTGCAGATGCAATTGCAGGTTGATCCTGGTGATACGGATCCGCGAAAAATAGTCGCCATGGTCGTTGCGCGGGCAAACTATCTCCAGGCGTAAAACGTCATCACGCTTGAAACCCTTATCCAGCTGCACATTGTAGGCTTTCGGTAAAAACACCAAGGGTTGCCCAGCCCTCAGACCCGCCGTGGCGTGCTCGTTTTTGCGTTGCGGATCAGGCGTGAGTTCTATCGCCGACAACTCAACGTCCCCGTTGAAGATACGCATCCAGCCGGAGCGGGGATGAGCCACCTCACACAGAAAACTCAATATGTATTGAGCATTGTCGTCTGGCCCCTTGGGTACGATGATCTCCTGCCAGATCGAACCACCATCCTGCAGAATTAGAAGACTGACCCATTTATTTTCATATAGATCACCACCTACCGCGTAAAACCCCTTGGTCGTCCAGCCCGTCGTTGCATTGCGGAATTCGCCATTGACCACCAGACTCTCATTTGCGTTAACAATGGGGTCAGTCATGATTGCCCGCTCCGGTGACTTTGTTGTAGCCGCGTGGCGTTTTCCGCCTCGGTGACCATGTCCTGTACCTGGCGGGTAAACGTCGGTTCACCAGCCTTGGCCGTGTAGCGAATACGCACAATGATGTCAGTCAAGGCGCTCAGCATGGCCGCCTGCGGTTGTTTTGCCGGCCACGGGAAATTCAGCTGAAAGGTGGAGACCGCGCCGCTGCTCTCGAAGGGATTGAGCAAGCCTTCATCAGGTTTGCTTCCCGTCAGACCGTTGTCGGCAATGCCTACCGACAAGGCGATCTGTTGCCCGCTACGCAGGTTGATCACCACGTCGGCGGGGGCCACCAGCGTCTGGTCTTGCATGTACTGCACTGATTGCGCCGTGGCCTTGGTCGCCGTCATGCTGCTGATCTGCCGCAAGATACTGCGCACGTCCTGATAGGGGCCGACCAGCGCCGGCAGATCGACTTCCACCGCGCTGATCTGCCGGCAGTAATGCCCTGGATGATCACGATCAAACAGCAACTGCGACAGTCTGAACTCCAGTGAACCGGTCTTGCGCAGTTGGTCCAAGGCGTGCGTCCAGTTATCAGAACCTGTTTGCCGTTCGACGGGGTCGTCAAACAACTTGCGCAAGGAAATGGTCTTGACCAGTTCCAGCCGGCGCTCATACCGTTGCAGGTATTCACGCTCCATCCGCAATAGATGCCCGCGCAAGTGCTCGCCCGCGGTCAAGCCATGACGATTGTCCTGCCACACCTGAGGCAACGGAATCTGCGCATCGTAATCGCCTGTTTCAGCGCTCAACGAAGCCTGAGCATTAAGACACAGGCTGATGACCGCATCGTAGGCCTGAGAGTGCAACGCCTTGAGCTGTGCGAGCATCCAGCCAAACAATTCGGCATTGGTCGCCCGTTTTTTCAGAAAGTTGTAAAGCGTCAGGGCCTGCTCGTTGGCTCTGAGGGTTTGTGCAAGGCTGGCTCGGGCCGCAGCGACGGCATGGCTCAGCGCAACGATTTGCGCATCAATCGCACGCATTTCCGCCCGGGCCTGATCGCGGCTCAGTGCCCATTCGTTGCGACGGCGGCGGTAGCCTTCGGTGGTGGCCTGTTTATCGGCATCGATTTGCAGCAGCGAGGCCGCGATCTCAAGGCCAAAACACACCGCATCGGTCACCTTCTCGAGCCGGTGACCGCCATTGGCAAAGCCGTAGATGTTCGGTACCGCCGCCAATACCGCCCCCACCGGCTTGAGGACTTTGGCTGTCAAAGCGAACACTTTTGATTGCTCCAGGCTATCCATGACCTGGTACTCGACGGTCGAGATATTTTCTACATAACGCCGTTCGTAGGCATCGGCCCGTTCTTGCGCCATCAAACGACTCTGACCAAGGGCTGCCACATTCGCTTCCAGTTGCGCGATGGATTGCTCCTGTACCGTTTGCGCATAACTGCCCAGTTCGACCAGATGGTTCTGCTGTATTTCCTCCTGTTCGGCGCGATCGCGTCGCTCAAGCAGGCTCAGCGCCTGACTGCCGATATCCTGCAGAGCCTGCACTGCACGCAATGCGACCTCGAAAGTCACCCGCCAACGGAACGCGTTGACCATCAGCCGCCCGCCCATCGGTCGTGGTCCACCGCTACCGCCAGCCACCTGGTCACGCAGCAATTGGTCCGGATCTGTCGGCGGACTGAACAACGGCATATTGCGCGGCTGGCCGTCGATGGTGAGATTTTGGCGCAGGTTATCCAGGCGCATTTGCGGCGCCGCAAACAGGTCGAGCAAAGGCTGATTGATCTCTGGCCTGAAAGGCTCGCACCCTATCAACCCGAGCGGGGGGGCACTGTCGGAGCCGGCCGCGATGTCCGCCAGTGAGTAGGGCAGCGTCCGTTCAAACGCCTCCAGCGCCGTACGCCTGCTGCACTGGTTCAACAGATTTTCGACGGTATCGGTTTCCCACTGCGTCACCGCACGGGCAATGGGTGTCTTGCCCATCAGAAATTTGGCTTGCACGTAACACAGCTTGGCTGCCACCAGGCTGTCGCTGGTCAGTTGTCGGTAATACCAGTCGCCCCACGCCATCAGATTTTTCACATAGTCGCAGAACACCAGAATCTTGAAATGCTCAGGCGTCGAGTAGCCGATAGCGTCCGGGTCCGTGGGCGCCAGGGCTTCATTGCCCGGATTGCCCTTTCCTGTTGCCAATGGTCGGCAGCGCCAGTACAGCACTTTCGCATCAGGCGGAGGTTTGGCTGGATCGGCAATAACGTCGGCAATGGCTTGCGGATCAAACAGGTAATGCAACCAGCGTTGCGCCTCGGGAAAACGCCCTTCGTCGCGCAGACGTGTCGCCATCAAATGCGGCAGGTGAAAAAACAATTCCCAGAAGAACAGGCCGTTTGCCCCGTCAAAAGCACCGTTGGGCTCCTCAAACGTGAGACCGGTCGGCACTGGCTCGGCCAGAAACTGCGATTCCCAATCCAGAATCGCGTCCACCGAATGATTGGCGCGTGCCACCAGCTCCGCGCCAAACAGCGAATTCAGACGGGTATATTTCAGCGTCAGCTCTACCTGGTTGAACTGGAGAAACTGCGCGGCGTCCGTGGTGTTTTTCACCAGTGTTGGCGGGATGAAATCCATGAGGTTGCGAATGGTGAGCGTGAACTCTTTGATGCCAAACGAAGTGGTCGGGTTCGGGGCCGTGTCACCGAAAGAAAATTTGGGGGGTGTCGACCATCCGCCTGGATCTCGCTCGAACGAAGTACTGAACGCCATGTGCCAATCGCCCGCCTCCGATTGGTTCTTTGTCACATCAGCTGGGTCACCGCTGTTTCTATTAGTTAATGCCAGTTTGATTTGTGGAGTGGCCTCTTTCGCCGGCACCCTCGGTTTGCAAAAGCCCAGGACCGTCAGTACATCTTTTTCCTTGCCCTCGCCATTCACCCCCCGATAAGCGTTGACCAGCAGCTCCAGATAAGGCGTCAGATCGCCCTCCGCCACCACTTTGGAGCAAACCGCCACCTGACTGGGCAGCGGGTGCTGAACTGTTTCGGGGGTTTTGAATCGGTGAGTCAATGCAGCGTCCAGCCACAGGCCGCCGTCGTGTTCGAGGGGACGCATCAACACATCGTGGACCGCATGCACCCGTTGCGTCACATCGTCTATATCCGTGAACAAAATCCCCAGGTTGCCCTTCGGATGCAGATAGTCGGTGCGCACGCTTGCGACCATCATGGGCTTCGCGGGGCGTTTTGCCGGCTCTGAACAGCACATCCGCAGTGGCGCCGACCATTGGCCGCTCTGGGTCATGAACGCCAGCTTGATACTCAGTTGAGCAGGTATGAACTCACCCTGCGTCTTACCCTGAACCTTATCGCGCCACTCGGCCCAGCACAGGCACAACCGGCCATTCCAGAACACCGGACGCATCTCCAGCACCTCGGCGTCGGGCTGCAACTCGATAGCCTGCCACTCACTCCACGCAGCGGGGTTGACCGCCTTGCTCGTGGGTGTGAGGTTAACGTCCGCTTTACGCCAGAAGTACTGAAACGGCTGCACACGTTGTCGCCCGACAAAGTAATAAACGGCGCGAGCTGGCGTGGTGCCGTTCATGTAGCAACTGATGACCTCCAGGTCACAGGTCTGCTCGAAAGTTTGCAAATAATTGCGCACCGCCATTTGTGCCGAGTCGACGCTTAATTGCGCCGAGTTCAGTTCGTTTTCAAGGGTTTTGAACAGACTTGTCTTGCGCAGACGCACAGCGGCATTCATGTAGTTTTCTGGATACAGGGAAAGCTTCTGAAGCGCCGCCCAGTCTGAATAGTTGCTGTAGAGCTCCCATGTCTGCAGATCATCGACGTGGAACTGATGCTTCTCGAAACCGGGCTCCAGCTTGCGGTAAACCGCATGGATGTAATGTTGCGCACAACTGATCGCTTCGGCTACTCGGGAACTGCGCACCGCAGAGGAATCCAATGGATCCATGCGCAATAGTTCAAAGAGATCCTCCGGGGTTTGCACAAACGGATAATCCTTCTGGCTGACATGCCCGATGCAGTATTCGAGCAGTGCCCAACGGCGTTTCTCCAACAGCCCGCCAGTGACGTTCGGTTCCATGATTTTTGCTCCGTGTGAGGCCCGGGGACAACGGTTTGACAGGCGCTAAAGATCACAGCCTGTTAGCGGCTGCTTCAAATGTAATAGGGGGGAAATCAACCGCTTGTTCACTGCTTTGGCTGAGCACGCTGAAAATGAATGTTCCTGTGACGGCGCTGGAGACAAACACCCGTGTAAGCCCATCCTGATCGGTGAAACCGTTAGCGGGTCGAATCGCTGGCCCATCCACGGCGTCCGGGTCGTCAACCGTCTTGGTGCTCACGGACGCCCATGTCACAAGATTGTCGCGCCCCACGTTGCCATAGCGGTCCATTAACCGGGCATACAGCTCAACCTCATGCCCTGTTGGCACAGAGTCCAGAGGCACTTTAGACATAAAAGCGAGCGGGAACAGTAGATTGCGGTTGTCGGCATTGATGTTGATTGATTGAGCAGTCTTCGGCTCAAACATATCCAGCCAGTATCGTGGCGTATCGGTGCCCGTGACCTTGCCCGGGAAATACTCGGCCTTGAGTGTTCCATCTACCTGGGTTTTCTTTGTTTCGATGTGGCCAAGCGTGGTTTGCCAATACACTGTGACATCGCTCAAGGGCTCGCCTGCGGCATCCTTGACCGTTACCGTGAAGGTGACCTTCTCACCCGGCTTTCCTGCGATGACATCGGTGTTATCCGGGACGCACGTTATCGTCACAAGCTGGCTCAGGTCAGCCGGCAACTGGGCAACCGGAGCCCGCGAGCGGGTCTCGCTGAGCAGAGCGAGTTCGGCGGCTTCGGCATAGGCCGACAGGTCCACTTCTTCAGACAACGTACCGACTTTTATAATGGTCTGCGCTTCCATGCCGCTGTTGGCCGACAACGCACGCACGCGCATCAACAGATCCAGTTGGCTGAGATTCTTCAGTACCTTGAGACCTTCTGGAAGGATGTGGCTGACACACTCGCGCACTTCCTGCGCGCTCCAGCCAAAAAACTCCGCCAGCATGATCGCGGCAGCCTGTTCCGCCAGCCGTGCGGCATCGACACTCAAGTCAGCGTCAGCGGGCAGATGATTCACCCGGCGCAGATAGGTCAGGAGTTTCTGTGCAGGCAACTGACTCATGCTGAACGCCCGGGTCAGCACGCTCAGGTAATAAAGCGTGCGCACCGACAACGCGTGTTTGTCGGCCTGACCGATCCAGGCCCGATGACCATATTCGAGATAGTCCTGCAGCAGTACGGTACTCAGGTCCTGCGTCTCGACTACATCAGCGCGTCGACGCACATCGGCCAGCAGAGTGAGCAACGGATCGATAGGTTCGTTGCTCGCACGTCTTGATACATCCGGACTGAGATCGGGTCGTTGATTGACCTGCTGCAACAGCTGATACACCGTCGAGTTGGCCCAGTTCAGCACGAGGATTGCCTGATCCACTGCAACCCCGGCGTAGACGGACAGCGTTTCCCTGACCAGAGAAACCTGCGCATCGCGGGCCTGCAAAAGCACACTGAGCATGGTTTCGACCAGAGCAGCGCGCACCGTCTCGTCGATTTTGCCCAGAGCATCGTCGAGCGCCCGTGCGAGTTTGGCGCGGGCAAAGATCAAATACTGCTCTGGCGTCCCGGCCGGAGCCAGCACCAGACCGTTGGCGTCGATGACCGGATCCAGGCCATCGGCCGAGCTTGCCAGGAAGTCTATCCAACTGGCGGGACCTGCCGATGGCACGCCCGCCATCAACAGATTGGCATTGGAAAACAGCGCCATGGGCAGCAAGTTGTGAATCTGATCGAAAAACTGCAGATCCTGCTCGGTCGCATCGCCCGCCGGCTGCGCTTGGGCCACATGTTGCAACACCCACAGCACCGGTAACCGCGCTTGCTCACACCATTGCGCAAAAGCCTGCATGGCATCGATCAGGTTCAGCGCATCCGGGGTGTCGTGCGCAGAGGCGTTGATTTTGGGTGGACCCGCCAGACCATTGACCCACTTCTCGCCCCCCACTAATGTCAGCACCAACACCCCCTCGACCGGGGTCATGTTCAGCAACCTGGGCAGCTTCACCAATCGATAAAAACTGGAGATGATCGGCGCGCTGCGCTTTAGCGTGTCAGTCAGGCAGTGCGCTTTGGCCACCGTCAGCGCCAGGTACTGGTACGTCTGCGGGTCGATGCCCAAACCGAAGCACAGTTGATTGATCGTCAGATTGGCCTCGCCCGGCGCAGGCGTCACCGCAAAGGGTGCGTCATCCAGTTTGAAGGGCTCGCGATACGCCCCCTGGTTGTTGAACACCTGATCAAATTGTGAGAGCGCCTCGCCGTGGCCGTAAACGCCCAATTCATCAAGAAACACTGCGAAATCGGCGTCCGTGCAGTTGTAGCGCTCGTGCAAGGTGCGATACAGCCCCAGGGCGTGCACGGTGTTCTTCGATATCCACCACTGGCCCGGCGTTGCTCCGCCTCGTACCTCAGCCCTGATCGCGGCCACCAGCAACGCATCCACTGAATCACTGGACAGCTCCAGCCAGTTACACAGACGCACCATGCGGTTCATCCGGTCGTAACGATCAAGCCCTGGAACATCATCGGGCTGGGCACTCAACTCATACACGGTCGCAGGGGGATCCTCGCTTACGAGGCTATGCACGGCCGCAGGAACGTCCTCGCTTACCCGGATATGCACGGCGGGGTGGGTATTCTGATTAAGGTATACCGAACCGGAACGCCCGCTTTCTGGCTCATTGGGGGCTGCAGTGGCGTAAGAGACATTGAGCGAACGCTCCGGTGCGAAGTCGCGAATCGACAAAAAGCGTTCGATCCCCCGCGTGTCGAGTTTGGTCTGCGCACCGAAGATGGGAACCTGCTTGAGTTTCTTCCAGTCATCCCCGGTGCCATAGTTATCCTGGTAAAACTTCACTTGCCCTACGGGGTCCGGGCCGGCTTCCGTCAGCAGTTGGCGCTGGTAAGGCCCCAATCGCGAGGCATGCGCCAGAGCTCGCTCGGCACGGTCGGTCCAGCTCTCTGATTGCACAAACCAGGGATAAGACAGCTCAACCGTGCGGGCAAAATCACCCACCGACAAACCATTGGCACGGGCAACACCGTCTAGTGTGACCCAGTGCTGATAGTAAGGCAGGCCGTTGGGGTAACGCGCTGTGTACAGAGCGTCCTCAATGGATCCGTCCTGCTTTTGCGCCTTGATGAACGTCTCCAGTACCGAGACGGTGATGTCCACCGAGGACAACAACTGATACACCGCGTTCAAGTCAACGCGCATGGGCTTCAGGTCTTGACGACGCTGATGGAGGCGGTAGATGTCTTTTTGCAGACCGGTTGAGTCGATGTTGTCGCGAATCCAGCGCAGCAAATCAATCAGATAGGCGGCGGGCGACCAGTACGACTCCAGGGCTCCGGGTGGGCACATCGCGTCGAACGCGGTGGGGAATACTGTCTCGTACTTCGGGCCGTCGACTATCGCCAACAATCCGCTCTTGGGTTGTGGTTGCGCGCGATTGCCGCCCCTCAAGGTCTGTTCGATAAACTGACGCCGCACGTACGTCGCCATGCTGTTGGCGCGGTGCAGGAACTGCCGGGCGTCATCGGCATTCAACTGGAACTCCCTCACCAGCCCCTGTACGCCCTTCTCCACCAGAGGAAAAATCGAACCGTCCTGCGCGAGATAGCTTCGAAGCTGGTTCAGGCCAGCGTCCTGGACGAGTCGTTTTGTTTCAAACAACTCATCGAACAATTCCACGGAGGGACGGGGCGAATCAGCCATGATCAGGTTCCTTTGAGGCGATAGCGGGTATTGGCCAGCGGATGTGACCGGGTAGCTGCATAGGCATACGAACAAACTTTGCGCCTGATAACGGCGGGCGTAACCTGTCATAAATGACAGTTTTTTCGACCGTTCGTCGGAGTTACCGGGTCAGGTTTTTTTCTCGCCCGTCAGGTCGACCTCGAAGCGATTGCTGAGCACCCAATCGGAAACCGTTTCGCCATTGGCATCGTCCGTGAGGGTTTGCTTGAACCAGCACCAGCAGCCGTTGCCAGGCAAGGACTGCGTGGCGGTGGCGTGCCATGCGCCATCAGTGACAATGACCTGCGACACCCATTTCAGGTCCGGGTCATACCAGCTGCGCACCTCGCCGATACCCGCCCGTCCCTGCCCTGCAAACTGCACCGGGTTAGCGACCCTGCGTCCCGCCTCCGGCCTGCTGAGCGTTGGCAAGTACGTACCCTGAACGACCGTTTGTTTAGCCGGTGCCGATTCGAAATCACTGCATGTGCTCACCACGACCAGATCACGAACGCCACCGATCTGGTCAGCGTCCAGCGTTATTGACCAGGTGCGATCCGGCTTCACTTCATCGCTTCCCATGGCAGCACCGAGCGTGGCCATGACCGTGTCCCCGACCACACCGAAGCCCGACACCACCATCCGCCGTCCCACGTGTTCATCTGCGGCGGGTGATTCGATGAAGGGCGCCGCCGGGACGACCGCATAGGTCACAGGTTCAGTGTTTTGGGATTCATAGGTTTTGCCGTCAAGAACGAACGTTTGCCGGGCCCAGAGGGTTTTGTTACCCACCGGTAGCGACACGTGCATTTCCCAATCACCGTTTGCGCGCACGTCAATATTGGTGTGCCAAGGTGAGGTCATGCCCGCCAGCCATAGCTCCACTTTGCCAAAAGGGATGCCGGTGCCCCTGACCAGCGAAGTCCGTTCACGCGTGTCGTTTTGCTCAGGAACGGTTATTTCCGGCGGCAACAGCACCACATCAAAAGCAACCGGTTGACTGCGTACAGACACCCGCCCGTCAAGTGTCTGCTGGGCATCAATGGTATGGAGATCAAACACCAGCCCAACCACCTTGATCGACCATGCACCGTCCGTGATCAGCACGACGGGGGGCCCCAGGTCCCGGCCGGACCGGACGTTGCGCAATTGCATCGTGGCGCCCTTCATACCGCCATCGCCACTGACAGTCACATCGCGCCCCACCTTGGCGTTTGGGCCTGGATAGGTGATGCGCGGTTGAACCATTGGGCGATAGACCACGAACGTTCCGGATGCCGGCGACGATGTCTGCCCTGCATAGTGCTGGATCACGGTGAATCTGTGAGTCAGACCCGGCTCAAAGGGCAGAGTACGTTTGAAATCCCAGCGACCATTGTTATTGGGCGGCTTGTGAAATATCCCGTCCACGTTGTACACAAGCGTCACCTCCGCGCCCCGCCAGCAAATACCGCTGAGTATCGGTGAAAGGCCATCTTCAAGCACCTCAGTCACCTCGGGCGCCCGTGGAGCAATGGTGACCGGTACATCGATCCATTTGGCCGAGGATTGTCCATTCAGGTACTGCTTGATATACACCTTGCGATTGAGCGTCGGCCCCCACACTTCTGTTGCCGTCGTCTTCCACTTGCCCTCGTACACCTTGACTTCGGGCGCAATGGGGGTCACTCCGTCAGCGTTAAACAGCTTCACGGTGGCGCCTGTGTAGCCCTCGCCGCTGAAGATCGGCTGATAGTCGGCAATGACCTCTACCGCGCTGACATCCGGCAGAACGTGGTCGACTGTCAAGGGCAAGGGCTCCGACTCGATCCAGCGGCTCGCGTTGTCGGGGACCTTTTGGATCACCTCGAGCTTGTACGTACCATAGGGCCAGTTGGGGGCTGTTGTTTTCCATTCACCACCTACCACTTCAACAATACGCGGTGGTGAGGCTCCAGCGGGCCCGCTGGTAATCCGGATCTCCACCGACGCCCCCGTGTACCCCAACCCGGAAAAACTCACCACTTTGTTGTCAGTAGGAGTGTCGAATGTTGCCGTCTCCACCTTCGGGGGACGGATTCTGAAGGCGCGCGGGATACTCCGACCGGAGGCCATGCCGTTCAGCGTTTGCTCAACCACAAGTGAGCGAGTGCCCGGAGGCAGTTCGATATCTGCCTGCCAGAAATTGTCTCTGGCAGTTGTCTCCCCTCTTGGAATATTTTCACCGTCTAAAAAACACTTGACCTTGGCACCCGCAACTCCACCAAAACCCCATGCTGGGAATTTCTGATTCTGAATACTCAGAATATCTGGAGAGTTGATGTCAGGTACGCGGGGTGGGTCAGACAGGTTTTTTACTATGAACGTTATTTTTGGCCCTAAGCCGTATGTGAGGTCAGGCAGACGGAACATGGTTTGAACGGTTCGAGGACCCGACGGTAAATCCATGTCCGATTTAAGTGTCAGCTTCCAATGGGTGGTATCAAAAAACTTGCCTTCGGTGTAAGCAAAGTTCTGATCGTTACCATCAACTACGGCAATCAACATTCCAGGCGTACAATTACCCTCAAAGTCTATCCCTCTGCCAGGAACAATTTGGTTTACTCCTGGTTTGGTAATCGTGGGCGTCAAATAATACTTAATCTTTATCGCCCTCGAAAAGACTTCGCCGAGCCAGCCGGGCATTGCTTCCTTCACTACCAGTGTATTCAACCCCTGTTGCAATCCGGGCGAGATGACGGATAACTGCCATTTACCGGTAGTGGAAACCTCGCCTTCGGCACTTACCGGAGTGACTCGGTCCTCTTTATAGAGCCTGACAGTAGCGCCTGGATGACCTGTCCCATCAAGAAGCGGAAGACGTATTAGCGAATGTATGAGATTTCCATACCCATGTTCAGGAGGCTTGATTACAAAAAATTCCCCGGTCCTGTACCAGGGAGTCCATAAATTCAAACTTAAAGCTTTATAGCAATGGTGAATTTCATGTTGGCCATGTCTTAGATTCACTGGTGCTTGATATCTGACAGGGTTGGATGTGGCGTTTCGCTCAATCTCGTTATAGCTATCATCGCCATGTTTGAAATGCCATTTGTACATACTGATAGGAATCGATACCGTCGGCCCCACGAACTCCCCACCCAGCGGGAAGATGCGCCCCCTGTTGGGCTCATGAAACTGCATGATCTCCAGCTTCAGAACGCCCTCATCCCCTTCCTGCGGCATCAAGGGTGCCTTATCGTCATCCGAATGCTCTGCCATGATTGCGCGCTCCCAGGTCCTGATCTGCCGACATTCCGTGCTCGGCAATCTAGAACCGGGAAGCTTTTTTGCGCACCTGTAAGATCTGACAGTCCCGACGAACGGTAGTGTAGGAAAAGGGTGTATTGCACAACCTTTCAAGGCCGGGTTATCGAGGCTACAACGCCTTGCGCCTTTGCCTACAGATCCCTCAGAATCCGCTGGCTTGTGCACTTTGCCGATGCCCCGTAACTTTATCCGTGCCGCTGCCAATCAGTGGTCGGGTTTAGTCGCCCGGGAATTACATGCAAGTGCGTAAGCGTCATCCAATCGGGTATTCCCTATCCCCGTACTCGATGGTGGCTGTTCGCAGGGCGCCCTAGGGCGCGCCGGTTTTTTGCATGTCTTTCCCGGTCGACTAACCTGCGTTCAGCCGCCACCCCCTCGTTTAGTCGCGAGAAAGTGGCGGCACTACTTACGAGGACATGTACATGATCAAAGACACCCCAAATCCCCCAAAAACCGGCGACTCGGTTTCCCCCTACGAATCCGCAAATTCAAAAAAACTCCACGAGGCCGCCGAAAAGGCCCTCGACCATTACCTCAAACCCGAAGCCCCGCCCTCGCGCAATTCCGTAGACCGCGGCATGCAGATGTTCATGGTCGCACCCGACATGAACCGCGAAGCGGTGGCCATCCAGACCTACGAAACCTTTTCGTCGGTGAACATCCTGCTGCTGGATCTGGCAGACAGCCTGGAAGACCAGCCGCGGCATCTGGCGATGGCGATTTATCAGCTCAGTGAGATGGGGTTGTTGCTGGCGGAGAAGACGCTGGATAACGAGCGCGCGATTGCCGTGACCTGATCGTTAACCCTGCTGCGCCTGAACTGACGCCATCGCGGGCAAGCCCGCTCCCACAGGTTCTGCGAGCGGACACAACATCCGTGACCGACTAAAACCCCGTGGGAGCTGGCTTGCCCGCGATGCCGATCGTGAAGGCGCCGCAGCACTCAGGCCGAGGCCGGCAACGGCTGAAAACTGAAGTACTGGCGCAACGCATCGACCAATTGCCCGTATTCCGGCGGTGGCCGTTGCAGGCCGAAACCGGCGTCATAATGCAGCGGGGTGGCGTCTTCGTGGCACCACAGGCAGCACGCGATGAGATCGATCACTTGCAGGCATCCGTCGCCACTGGGGATTTTCAGGCGCAGATGAAACTCCACGCCGATCATCATCGGCAACGGGCTGATCAGCATCAAGCCGTCGGCGGACACGTTGCCCAGAAAGCCAATGGGTTTGTCGGTGACGCTATTGAACACTCTAAGGAAATACGGCAGTTGATGCCGCTCGATCCGGCGGTCGGTAAACATGCGCAGTTCGCCATGCAAGGCCCCTCACAGAGCCGCACCTTTGCTTCGGAACGAACCTGTGCGCAGGCTCGCTCTCCCCGCTTCCGGTGTGACGATCGCGACATCGCCGTCACCTTACAACTGCCAGTCGCAGGTGTTGCACGGGCACATTAGAGACTCGGCTCTAAACCCGATTCATTCGACTATAGCTCAGGTTGTACAACCGGCCAGATTTTGTATGACAACTGCCATCAAAAGCGCGTTGGACGCACGACGGCGGCAGCGCTGCGGGTCGGGTAATGGCCCAGGCTCTGCAGGGTTTCCAGGCGTGCACGGGCACGGTAGGCATACTCGCTATTGGGGTACGAAGCGATGATGAACTGATAGGTCTGCGCTGCATCGACAAACATCTTCTGCCGCTCAAGGCACTGGCCGCGCATCATCGACACTTCCGGCCACACATACGGGCGCGCCCGGCTGGCACGTTCGACCTTGGACAGCTCGAGCATCACCTGCTCGCAATTGCCGCGGTCATAGGCGCTGTAGGCGTTGTTCAAATGATGGTTCATCGACCAACGGGTGCAGCCCGTGACGGCGGCGACGCTGAGGGCAAGGGCGGCAATGGGCAACAATCGCATGGGGGTTCTCCTGTCTTGAGCTCTGTATCGACCCATCGTCGGAAATCTTCAGGCGCGTTTGTCCCAAAGTTGCCACGTTCAATAAAGAAAACGATAAGTAGTGCATTCGAACAATGACTACACCCCAAGAGCATAGTAGCCTCTGCCTGCGCTTGAACTCAGGAGTCTTTGCATGTCCGTCCGTCGTACCAAAATCGTCGCTACCCTTGGCCCGGCCAGTAACTCGCCGGAAGTTCTCGAACAGCTGATTCTGGCTGGTCTGGACGTCGCCCGTCTGAACTTCTCCCACGGCACCCCCGACGAGCACAAGGCTCGCGCGAAGCTGGTGCGTGACCTCGCTGCCAAGCATGGCCGCTTCGTCGCCCTGCTCGGTGACCTGCAAGGCCCGAAAATCCGTATCGCCAAATTCGCCAACAAAAAGATCGAGCTGAAGATCGGTGACACGTTCACCTTCTCTACCAGCCATCCGTTGACCGAAGGCAACCAGCAAGTGGTCGGCATCGACTACCCGGATCTGGTCAAGGACTGCGGCGTGGGCGACGAGCTGCTGCTCGACGACGGCCGCGTGGTCATGCGCGTTGATACCGCCACTGCCACCGAACTGCATTGCACCGTGACCATCGGCGGCCCGCTGTCCGACCACAAAGGCATCAACCGTCGCGGTGGCGGTCTGACTGCGCCGGCCCTGACTGAAAAAGACAAGGCCGACATCAAGCTTGCCGCCGAAATGGAAGTCGACTACCTCGCGGTGTCCTTCCCGCGTGACGCTGCCGACATGGAATACGCCCGTCAACTGCGCGACGAGGCCGGCGGCACTGCCTGGCTGGTGGCGAAGATCGAACGCGCCGAAGCCGTGGCCGACGACGAAACCCTCGACGGCCTGATCAAGGCGTCCGACGCGGTGATGGTTGCCCGTGGTGACTTGGGTGTGGAAATCGGCGACGCCGAACTGGTAGGCATTCAGAAGAAAATCATTCTGCACGCACGCCGCCACAACAAGGCTGTGATCGTTGCGACCCAGATGATGGAGTCGATGATCCAGAACCCGATGCCGACCCGTGCCGAAGTGTCCGACGTGGCCAACGCCGTGCTCGACTACACCGACGCCGTGATGTTGTCGGCCGAATCCGCCGCTGGCCTGTATCCGCTGGAAGCCGTGCAAGCGATGGCGCGTATCTGCGTCGGCGCTGAAAAGCACCCGACCGGCAAGACTTCCAGCCACCGTATCGGCAAGGAGTTCACCCGCTGCGACGAAAGCATCGCGCTGGCGACCATGTACACCGCCAACCACTTCCCGGGCGTCAAGGCGATCATCGCCCTGACCGAAAGTGGCTACACCCCGCTGATCATGTCGCGCATCCGTTCTTCGGTGCCGATCTACGCCTACTCGCCACATCGCGAGACCCAGGCGCGCGCAGCGATGTTCCGTGGCGTGTACACCATTCCGTTCGACCCGGCTTCGCTGGAACCGCACGAAGTCAGCCAGAAGGCGATCGACGAGCTGGTCAAACGCGGCGTTGTGGAAAAAGGCGACTGGGTCATCCTGACCAAGGGCGACAGCTACCACACCACCGGCGGCACCAACGGCATGAAGATCCTGCACGTGGGCGACCCGCAGGTCTGAGTTCCGGCCTCTTCGCGGGCAAGCCCGCCCCCACAGGGTTTGTGTGGGTCTGAGTGACCGCTCGCTGAAAAACAAAAGCCCCGCCATGTAAATGGCGGGGCTTTTTGTTTTGCAGGCACTGCAATGTGCTTGCTCTGGGTCCACAGCATAAAAAAACCGATGCGTCGACTGTCAGAGTTGACAGTCGACGGCTCCCTCCCCGCGCACTCTAATCGAGGCTGGTTTTTCCTTTAGTGCTGGAGCGTGAACGATGACAATTCAAAACAAGACGGGGGCGGGACAGCTCGACCCGACATTCGGTATCGAGGGTGTCAAACGCATCAGTGTCCCCGGCTATCCGAATTTCAGCATCGACTGCGTCGGCATCGGCCCGGATCAGCAGATCTACGTCGCGGGTATCAGCGATATCCACGAGCGCCCGACGCTAATCCTCGGTCGTTTCCATTTAGACGGCACACTCGATACCCGTTTTGGCAATGACGGTTTCGCAAAAGGAGCGTATGGCGACTTCTCGCTGTTACGGGTCAACGCAATCACGTTCGGGCCGGCCGACAAAATACTGGTGTTTTGCACGGTTGCCGGTTCTGCAGCACAGGACGCAGCTGCCTTTTCGCGCTTCGATACCAAGGGTTTGCCCGATCGGACATTCGCTGGTCAGGGCAACGCCGTATTCGATATTGTCCTCTCGCCACCTGCAGCAACATCCCCCACGGCCACGACGCAGGCGAGCAGTGCCAGCGCCAGCGCCAGCGCCAGCGCCCGATCAGGCATGCAAGTGTTGTCGGACGGAAAGATCCTGGCGCACATCAATTATTTTTTTAACTGGGGAACGCTACAAGGCCTGATTATGAGGCTGAATGAGGACGGAACGCTCGATCTGAGCCTCAATCAGATTGGCTACTTCATGGTCTTTCATCCTGATGACCAGTTCACCGGCACGGTATTGAGAAACCTCTTGGTTCAGGAGGACGGCAAGTACCTGTGCTGCGGTAATTTGATTACGGAAATGTCTGTACCGAGTCCGGCCATGTTCGCGCGCTATAACACTAACGGAGACCGGGATCCCTCGTTTGGTGTTGATGGAATCGCATCTGTAGCCGACGACACGAACGCAAATCTGATTGACATTATTGTTAACCTGCCCAACCAGAAAATTCTCGGCGTGGGCTTTACCGGCGACGATGCCGGCGTAATGATCAGCCTTAAAAGTGATGGCAGCGAAAACAAAGACTTCAACGGCGGCAAACCGCTTTATACCCGACTGGAGCCGAATGCGATCACCGTCTGGCGGGGGGTAGCCATTCAAAAAGACGGGAAGATCATCGTGACTGGCGCCGTGGGTCCACTAAATGGTCAGACCGACATCGTTGTCGCGCGATTTACCAACGCCATCCTCGATCCCGACTTCAATAATGGCCAGGGCTGGACCCGCACCCACGTGGAAAGTGGCACGGAGTACGCTGTCGGCAACACCTTGCAGGATGACGGCAAGATTGTTGTCTGCGCCCGTTTGTCCCAGAGTAAAAGCGCGCTGTTGCGCTATAACACCTGAGCTTGCATAAGCCGTCGCAAAACAACAAAAGCCCTGCCTTGTGAGAGGCAGGGCTCTTTACTGTCTGGCTTCCGCTAGTTCTGCCCGGATCACCAGCATAAAAAAACCGATGGGGCTACTGTCAGAGTTGACAGTAGACCGCGCCCTCCCCGCGCACTCTAATCGAGGCTGGTTTTTCCTCTAGCGCTGGAGCATGGAAGATGGCAAATCAAGACCTGACAGATGAAGTTCCATACGACCTCACATTCGCGAACAAGGGTGTCGCGATAATCGACATTGCCGGTGGGGCCAAGTTAACCAACATCACGACAGTCGGTAGCGGGCCAGACTTTCGCATCTATTTTTCAGGCTATACCCAATCATATCCCCCGCAATACGTACTGGGACGCTTGCACGCAGACGGATCCAGGGATGTCACGTTCGGGGATAATGGGGTGATCAAGGGGGGGTTCCCTGATCAAATCGCCTGGGGGCCGTTCGCATTGCTGATTCAACCCGACGGCAAAATAATCACTTACGGGGCAACAACGTCTGACCATCCGATATGCTGCTTCGCTCGTTTCAATAGCGATGGATCACTGGATGAGACTTTCGCGACGAAAGGCTACGCATTGATTGAATACAATCTGACTGCGTCCTCACCTGCCGTTAATCCGCTGGCAACGGAGAATAGCGACGCAGCAGCGCTTGGCGCACAGCTCCTGCCCGATGGAAAAATTCTGGCGTTTGCGACTGGCCGCTCGGGCAACCGGATATTGGCCGTGATTCTGCAGCTCACGTCTAATGGCGTTCTGGATACGACATTCAATAAGATCGGATATGTCCAGATCGCTCATCACGATCCGTCGTACGCCCGTACATCAATCAACAGTCTCAGTGTTCAGCCAGATGGCACGTATCTGTGTTGTGGTCGAGCGTGGGGAGAAAAGCCCGACGTGGGCCTGTTTGTTCGTTTGCATACCGATGGAACCCGGGTCAAGACATTTGGCACCGACGGTTTGGTCACTGTCCATGCGCCAACGGAAACCGGGGGGATAATATTCGAGCGCATGGCAATGCAGCCAAATCAACGAACGCTTGTAGCTGGCTGGACTTTTAAAGCCCCCACTCAAGGGCTAATGTACAGTATCGAAGACAATGGCGAGCCCAACATTCAGTTCAATTTAGGCAAACTGCTGTTGATTACCTTTGAGAAAAACAAGAATTCATACTGGTCCGCCTGTGCCATCCAGACAAATGGAAGGATTGTTGTGGTCGGCTCGGTGGAGAAAAACCCTCAACAGCACGACATCATTGTCGAGCGGTACGTCGACGCAACACCAGATCCGACATTCAATAATGGCAAGGGCAGAGTGGAGATAGATTTGAGTGGCGGCAATGATCTAGCCGACGGTATAGCGCTACAGAACGATGGAAAAATCCTCCTGTGCGGTTCCACGAATGGCAAGGCTGTGATTTTCCGCCTTCACGCTTAACCTCCACTCGGGCAGTTTCCTGTCGAGGCGATTCAGGCGCAGGGTCAGCGAACCGCATTCGCGCTGCAGCAGGATCGCTTCGCCAAGGTAAAAACGCGCTGTTGCGCCACAGCACCTGAGCTTGCATAAGCCGTCGCAAAACAACAAAAGCCCTGCCTTGTGAGAGGCAGGGCTTTTTACTGTCTGGTCCACTAAAGGTCTTGTCGGGTCGAGCGACCGTAATACCTTTCACTGGCTGTGTGTCAACTGTCAGGTCTGACAGTAGATATCGCATGCGTATCGGCATCCAATCGGGGACCAGACAAATGGTTTCCAAAGGTGCAGGCATGAATAGTCTCGTCAACAATGCAGGATCGCTGGATACAGGATTTGCCAAGGCGGGTATTTTTACGCTCCAACTGGAAGGCTATTCGGAAACGCTGATTCTTGGTGGGCGGATCGACCCTGCAAGCCAGGCCATCTATTTCACCGGACAGGCACGTAACGGCGTATCTGACCGATCCTGGCTCATCGGCTGCTTAACGCCCGATGGAAACCTGAACCCCGATTTTGGAACCCGGGGCATCACGTTGGGCAAGTTTGGCAACCTGTCTGAATCAAAGGGATTGTCCGTTGCCTTCCTGTCTCAGGGAAAAATTCTGTTGATCGGAGAAACACTCACCTCCCTTGCCTTTGCCCGTTTGCATCCCGACGGTTCACCGGACACGAGTTATGCCGAGCAAGGGCAGCTCATCATCGGCAATCCAGCTGCGACGAATGACAACGTCGCTGCCAGTGCACCCAGTCAACAGCACAGCGGACAGAGTATCGCCACCGCTCAGGCAGACGGCCGGATCGTGGTTGCTCATACCTATCAAGAACGAGGTAACGCGGGCGGTGCTTACTTGTTCATGCTCAAGAGCGATGGAACCCTCGATCTGTCTTTCAATCATCGGGGCCATGTGAAAGTGGAACACCCTGATCATCAATCCGCAGCGGTCAACTTGCTCAGTGGGCTGATGGATGAGGATGGCAACGCTGTGGCTTGCGGATTGCTGACGACGGGCACTTCATCGGCAGCGCTGTTCGTTCGTTATACACGCGAGGGCTATCCTGATCCTGCATTCGGTGACAGGGGATTCGTCATCAGTAACGGGACGGGCCAATATTCACGACTGGTAGACCTGACCCTGCAAGGGAACAAGCGAATGCTGGGCTGCGGTCGGGTCGCTGATCGCTCATATTCGGGTCTGTTGATAAGTCTGGAACGAGACGGCAAGTTCAATATTCAGTTCAACCAGGCAAAACCTTTACTGACCCGGCTGGGTAACAACGATACCCATTGGTCAGGCGCCAGGCAGCAGTCCGACGGCAAAATCGTCGTGGTGGGTGGTATGAAACCAGCATCAGCACTAGTGTTGGTCTTAGCTCGCTTTCAGAGTAACGGTCACATCGATCCCACGTTCGCCAATGGCGCCGGGTGGGTGGCCACGCCGGTAGGCTCTGGTTCCTTCAACTCCCGCGGAGTGATGTTGCAGGGCGATGGCAAGATAGTCGCCTTCGGCTATTCCACCCCATCAGGAGATGTAGCAGGCTCTGTGCTTCGTTATTTCGCCGAGTAGAAATCTGCTGTCCTCCAGCACTCTGGCAGACAGCACAATGCGACTCGCGGTGAGGACAGCCCGACCACCCGAAGGCTCAATGCCGTTTGATAAACCCGGTCAACGCCGCCAGGGCTTCCGGCGAGCGCAGCCTTTGGGTGAACAACACGCCCTCCTCTTCGATCACTTTGCGAATCTGTTCGCGGTCCGGCGCTTTCATCAGTTGTTTGCTGATGCGCACCGCTTCCGGCGGCAATTGCTCGAAACGCAGCGCCATCTCCCGCGCCTTGGCCAATGCCGCTTCGCCGCTGCCCAGCGCCTCGGTCGCGATACCCCAGTCAGCGGCTTGTTCGCCGCTGAAGCCTTCACCGAGCAGCAACAGTTCTGCGGCTTTGGCGTGGCCGAGCAAGCGCGGCAGGATCAGGCTGGAGCCGAACTCCGGACACAATCCAAGGTTGACGAACGGCATGCGCAACCGCGCATCACGCGCCACGTAGACCAGATCGCAATGCAGCAACAACGTGGTGCCGATGCCCACCGCCGCACCGGCCACGGCAGCGATCACCGGTTTGCGGCACTCAAGCAGATTGAGCATGAAGTGGAACACCGGGCTGTCGAGGTCGCTCGGCGGTTGCTGGATGAAGTCGGCGATGTCGTTGCCGGCGGTAAAGCATTCGCTGCTGCCGGTGATCAGCACGGCGTTGATTTCGGGGTCGCTGTCGGCCTGTTTCAACGCCTCGGCGAGGCAGCTGTACATGGCGCGGGTCAGGGCGTTTTTCTTGTCCGGGCGGTTAAGGCGCAGGGTCAGTAAACCGCGTTCGCGTTCCAGCAGGATGGCTTCAGTCATGACAACTCTCGACAGTGCGGGCCGGGAAAGTTCCCCTCACCTCGTACCCATGAATTCAGCGCTTAACCACGGGACAGAAACACATCCGCCAGCAGTTGATTGCGCGGTAATCCAGCCAGATACAGGCGTCGGGCGAAGG
The DNA here is from genome assembly GCF_900187585.1 of Pseudomonas sp. Irchel 3E19. NCBI lineage: Bacteria > Pseudomonadati > Pseudomonadota > Gammaproteobacteria > Pseudomonadales > Pseudomonadaceae > Pseudomonas > Pseudomonas sp. Irchel 3E19. The sequence goes on along the minus strand of NZ_FYDT01000007.1, from coordinate 8,786 downwards.
CGTCGACACTGGCGGGTGAGCCGCAGACTAAGGCCAGGGTTTGCCTTGAAACAAGGCGCAGTTGCGCCAAAGCGGCGGCTGACTCGGCCGCCGTCCACAGCTCGACACTGAGGTTTTCACGCTGGGCGGCCAGTGCGGCAAGGGGTTTGGCCAGATAGTGTTCGCTGGCGTCATGGGCTTGGTGAATGACGCGAATGGCGCCCTGGTGATCCTGGCGCAAGGCTTCGCGCAACACACCGAACAGCGGGCCTAAACCGGTGCCGGCGGCCAGCAGCCAGAGCGGTCGGGTGTGCCAGTCAGCATCGTAGTGCAAGGCACCACCGCGCAGTTCGCCGAGGCGGATCGGATCGCCAATCTGCAAGCGCCGGGCAGCATCGCTGAATTCGCCGGGCTGACGGCAATCGAGGTGGAATTCAAGAAATCGGTCTTCTTGCGGCAGGCTGGCCAGCGAATACGGCCGCGCGATGTGCTTGATCCACAACACCAGATGCTGGCCGGCGCTGTAGCGCAGGGGCCGTTGCGGGGTCAGGCGCAGGCGCAGGACATTGGCGCTGAGCCAGTCCAGCGCCTCGACCACCGCCGGGCGACCATCCTCGAACGGGTCGAAGGTGTGCACCTGCAAATCTTCGGTCACCTGACACTGGCACGCCAGCCGCCAGCCCTGCTGACGTTGCTCGGCGCTCAAGGCGTCCGGGCGATTGTCCGCAGGCAAACCTTGCACGCACTGCACCAGACACGCATGGCAACTGCCGGCGCGGCAGCTATAGGGCACTGCGACACCGTTCTGATTCAGCGCATCGAGCAGATTGCTACCCGCCGCCACCGACCATTGCCGTTCACCGACGCGAAGTTCAGGCATCGACGTTCTCCCATGCCGCCGCACAGCGATTGCGCCCGTCACGCTTGGCCCGATAGAGCGCCTGATCGGCGCGTTGCAGGGCCTCGTCCAGATCGTCGGCCAGTTCCAGCAGGGTCATGCCGACCGACAGACTGAGATTACGCACATTCAAACCCACCAGTTCAACGTCGGTAAAGGCGATGCGCAGCCGTTCGCAGCAGGCGGTCAGGCGCTCGGCGTCGCAATCGGGCAGCAGCACGACAAATTCCTCACCACCATAGCGCGCCAACACGTCGCCGTCGCGCAGGCAGGCCTGAGCAACCCCGGCGAAGGCCTGCAATACCTGATCGCCGGCCGCGTGACCGTGCAAGTCATTGATGCGTTTGAAGTGATCGAGATCGATCAGCGCCAGACCGTGCACCACGCCCACATCCATCGCCTCCAGTTCCCGTGAGGCCAGACGCAGGAAATGCCGGCGGTTGAACAGCCCGGTCAGTTCGTCGGTGGCGACCAGGTCTTCGAGCTGGCGCATCATCCCGCGCAAGGTGTCCTGATGCGCCTGCAAGGCGAACCGGCGCTGGCGCATGCGTTGCCGGGAAACCTGGACGAAGCGTGCGTAAATCACCAGCCACGCCAGCACCATCGCCAGAATGCACACCTGCAAGGCCGCAAGCGCAGGATCGGCCAAGCGCAAGTGGTAACCGTCCCACAGGGTGATCGCGCAAAAACTGAAGAACACCAGCAGCGCACAGCGGATGAACGCCCGTCGGCTCAGATGAAACAGGCCGAACAGCAGAATCAATACGTAAAACACCAGAAACTCGCCGCGCGCCTCGTCCAGGTGCGCGATCAGCCAGGTTTGCCAGCCGAGCCCGAGCAACACTTGCACTTCGGTCAGGCTGGGGTCGGCAAAACGCTGGTTGCGCCCGGACCAGAACAGGCCGAACAGGGTCGCCTGACAGATCACCACCAGCGCGCTGCCGATGGCCACAGCGTTCAAGGTCTGGTCGTAATGCCCGGTAAAAAACGCCAGCCACAGCAGCAGCAAAGCCAATCCATAGGTGGCCGCAGCGAGGGCAAAGCGTTTAAGCAAAAGACGTTGAATGGCGTTATGGGTCAATCGTTGACTCACCGTGCGATAAGAGGCTGACCGAGTGTCCTACTCTACAGACCGGCTGCCACTTTAGAGGCGTAGTCGATAAATGACCACCGATTTTCGGGCTCGAAAATTGACGTCAAAAACCCACATATTCCCGGTAGGAGCTGCCGCGGGCTCGGGCCGCGATCGGACGAACTTTTGATCTTGTTGTTAAAACCAGCCTGCGGCAGCTCCTGCAGGATTATGCGAAAGACATGCGACCAACGAATGACTGCCGGCGCGTGTATGCCCCTTGGATGCGCGGTATACTGCCGCGCCTTTTTAGCGTCGCGCCAGCAACCCCGGCGTGCCTTGAAAGGTGCTTGCAACCGACCGATGCACCCAAGCTGCAAGCACCTTATTGAATGTTCCCGTCTTTTAGAGGAGCGCGACTCATGACCGTGATCAAGCAAGACGACCTGATTCAGAGCGTTGCCGACGCCCTGCAGTTCATTTCCTATTACCACCCGGTGGATTTCATCCAGGCGATGCACGAAGCCTACCTGCGCGAAGAATCGCCAGCGGCCCGTGATTCGATCGCGCAGATCCTGATCAACTCGCGCATGTGCGCCACCGGCCACCGCCCGATCTGCCAGGACACCGGCATCGTCACCGTGTTCGTGCGTGTGGGTATGGACGTACGTTGGGATGGCGCCACCATGGGCCTGGACGACATGATCAACGAAGGCGTGCGTCGCGCCTACAACCTGCCGGAAAACGTCCTGCGTGCCTCGATCCTCGCCGACCCGGCGGGCGCTCGTAAAAACACCAAGGACAACACTCCGGCGGTCATCCACTACTCCATCGTCCCGGGCAACACCGTGGAAGTGGACGTGGCGGCCAAGGGCGGCGGTTCCGAGAACAAGTCGAAAATGGCCATGCTCAACCCGTCCGACTCGATCGTCGACTGGGTACTGAAGACCGTTCCGACCATGGGCGCCGGCTGGTGCCCACCGGGCATGCTGGGCATCGGCATCGGCGGCACCGCCGAGAAAGCCGCGGTCATGGCCAAGGAAGTGTTGATGGAATCCATCGACATTCACGAGCTGAAAGCCCGTGGCCCGCAGAATCGCATCGAAGAAATGCGTCTGGAGCTGTTCGAGAAGGTCAACCAGTTGGGCATCGGTGCCCAGGGCCTCGGTGGCCTGACCACCGTGCTCGACGTGAAGATCATGGATTACCCGACCCACGCGGCTTCGCTGCCGGTGTGCATGATCCCGAACTGCGCCGCCACCCGTCACGCGCACTTCGTGCTCGACGGTTCCGGCCCGGCCTCGCTGGAAGCGCCACCGCTGGACGCCTACCCGGAAATCGTCTGGGAAGCCGGCCCGTCGGCCCGTCGCGTCAACCTCGACACCCTGACCCCGGAAGACGTGCAGAGCTGGAAGCCGGGCGAAACCGTGCTGCTCAACGGCAAGATGCTCACCGGTCGCGACGCCGCGCACAAACGCATGGTCGAGATGCTCAACAAAGGTGAAACCCTGCCGGTGGATCTGAAAGGTCGTTTCATCTATTACGTTGGCCCGGTTGATCCGGTTGGCGACGAAGTGGTGGGCCCGGCAGGCCCGACCACGGCGACGCGGATGGACAAGTTCACCCGTCAGATCCTTGAGCAGACCGGCCTGTTGGGCATGATCGGCAAGTCCGAGCGCGGCCCGACCGCAATCGAAGCGATCAAGGACAACAAAGCCGTGTACCTGATGGCTGTCGGCGGCGCCGCTTATCTGGTGGCGCAAGCGATCAAGAAGTCCAAGGTGCTGGCGTTCGCCGAGCTGGGCATGGAAGCGATCTACGAGTTCGAGGTCAAGGACATGCCGGTCACCGTCGCGGTGGACAGCAACGGTGAGTCGGTCCACATCACCGGCCCTGCGATCTGGCAGCAGAAGATTGCCGAAAGCCTGGCGGTGGAAGTGCAGTAAGCGCTTCAACCGTAAATAAAGAAGGCCGGCCCGTCACACACGACGGGCCGGCCTTTTTTGTGCCCCGTTTTCGACTCACCGTGCTCGGGGCGGCGATAAAAAGCCGCGACAAAGCACATAAATCGATCGTTCGCACCTGTCAGGTTTGACAGGTTACGCCCTGCTCCTTTCTTGCTAGCGTCAGCCTACCCACGCCCACCGCGTGCGCAAGGACGAGAACATGGCTGATCAGGACCTGAGCATTACCCCCCCGAGCATTGCCAAAAGCTCATCGATCGCCACCATCGGCAAAAGCTGGGACAGCGTCGGCCCGACCGGCATGGCGTCGTTCGAGCTGCCGCTTCCGCTGTCCGCCGGACGCGGTTTTGATCCGCAGTTGTCCCTGACCTACAGCAGCCAGAGTGGCAACGGGGTCTGTGGCCTGGGCTTCGCTGTCAGCCTCAGTCAGATCAGCCGCCGCACCAGCAAGGGCGTGCCGCGTTACACCCCTTTCGATGAGATGCTCGGCCACGATGGCCAAGTCTTGATGCCTGAGCTTGAGGCCGACGGCACGCCCAAGTCGCGCACCGAAACCGGCTACGACTGCGTCGACATCGGCACGCACAGCGTGGTGCGTTACTGGCCACGGGTCGAAAGCGATTTTGCCTTGCGAGAGTATTGGCAACCCGAAGGTGCTCGCGCAGGATTCTGGCTGATACATGGCGCGGACGGTTCGCTGCACGTCTACGGCAAAACCAAGGCATCGCGCCTTGCAGACCCGGATGACCCCAGCCGCATCAGCGCCTGGCTGCTCTGCGAAAGCATGAACGCCCACGGCGAACACATCTGTTACCTGTACAAGGCCGACGATCAGGACCCCGACCCGATCCATGACTGCCGCGCCCAGCGTTATCCGCACAAAGTGCTGTATGGCAACTTCACGGCCAGCAAGGATCTGTATGCCTGGAAGGTAGCAGACCCAGGCACACTGGACTGGCACTTTCACCTGTTGTTCGACTACGGCGAGCGCAGCACCTCGCTGAGCGAGGTGCCGGTGTACGACGGCCCCACACTGAAACCGTGGCTCACCCGTGCCGACCCGTTCTCGACCTACGGCCAGGGTTTTGAAATCCGCACGCGCAGGCTGTGCCAGCAGGTGCTGATGTTTCATTATTTCCCGACGGAACTGGGCGCTGAACCAAAACTGGTACGCCGCCTGCTGCTGGAGTATCGGCCGCCAAATTCCGGGGAGTGGACCTACAGCCAGCTTAGCGCCGCCCACTATCAAGCGTTTGATGCCTCAGGCGTTGTCGAAAACACGCCGCCGGTGGAGTTTGAGCATTCGGACTTCGAGATCAACAAGACCCCGTCCCGTTTGTTCCAATCGCAAAACCAGCCCGGTATCGAGGACGGCGAGGTTTACCAGTGTGTCGACCTGCGCGGTGAAGGGCTGCCGGGGTTTCTTTGCCGATATGAGCAAGCCTGGTATTACCGCGAACCCTTGCGTGCACGCGAAGGAGGTGATGCGATTGAGTACGGGCCCTTGACGTTACTGGACAGAATTCCCGTAGCCGATCACAACAACTCGGTGCAGCAACTGCTCACCGACCTGACCGGTAACGGACATCTGGACTTCGTCATTGCCCAGCCCGGCCACAGCGGTTACTACGCGCTGACGGAGCAGCATGATTTTGCTGCGTTCTTCGCGTTTAAAAACTTTCCACTGGAGTTTTTCAAAACACTCTCGACCCTCGGCGATTTGAGCGGTGACGGCTTGAATTCGCTGGCAATGATCGGCCCGAACTCGGTGCGCTTGTATGCCAACCGCCGCGAAGAAGGCTTCGCCGCTGCCGAAGAAGTGCCCCACCTGCCTGAAGATGACCGCTTGCCCATGTTCAGTAACTCCCGTACTGAACTGGTACTGCTCAGCAATCTGCTCGGCAGCGACATGCCCGAGTTGTGCCGTATTCGCCACAACGAAATCCGCTGCTGGGCAAACCTGGGCCACGGTCGGTTCGGCAAAGGTTTCAAGCTCAGCGACCTGCCGTTTTCCTATGATGAATTCGATTCGTCACGGGTGCGCATCGCTGACCTCGACGGGTCTGGCGCATCCGCGCTGGCCTATCTGCTGTCCGATGGTTTTGAGATCTATCTGAACCGCGGCGGCAACGGTTTTGAACAGATCCCGCGGTTTGTGAAATGGCCCGATGGCGTACGTTATGACCGCTTGTGTCAGGTCAGCTTCGCCGACCTGCAGGGGCTGGGCTGTGCCAGCCTGATCCTGACGGTCACGCATATGCAGCCGCAACACTGGCGTTACGATTTCGTCACGGCCAAGCCCTATCTGCTGACCGCCAGTAACAACAACATGGGTTGCAGCACGAGTGTGGTCTACCGCAGTTCGGCGCAGGAATGGCTGGATGAAAAACAGCGGATACTCAAGCTCAAACGTCTGCCGGTCTGCCGCTTGCCATTCCCGGTGGCCGTGGTCAAAAAACAACAGCAACTGGATGAGATCACCGGTAATTGCCTGACTCAGCGGTTCACCTGGCGCGAAGGTGTGTACGACGGCAAGGAGCGCGAATTCCGCGGCTTCGGATACTTGCAACAAACCGACAGCGAGAGCGCCTCCGGCACTGAAGACGTCGGCTTTAGCGCGCCGGTACGGGCCTGTACCTGGTTTCATACCGGGCGATCCCTGGACCGACCACGTGAGGATTATTTCAATGCCGACGCCCACGCGTCCCCCTTGAAGGCCACGCTGTTCAGCCGCTTTCACGTTACCGACGAAGTCGACGAGCCCATAACGCCACCTGACGCCGAAAGTGAATACCAGATAGCGCGGGCGCTGGTCGGTTCGGTGAAACGCATCGAAACTTACGCCGAAGCAGACATGGACACGCCGGGCACTCCCACACCGTATGCCGTGGAAGAGTTGCGTTATCTGGTGCGTGAAGTCCGTCCGCAGGGGCAGTACGCAGCAGCCGTTTTGCTGCCGCTGGTGCTGGAAAAGATCAGTTATCAGTACGACCGTTTCACGGACGATCCGCTGTGCCGGCATGACGTCAACCTGCGCTTTAACCTGTACGGCCTGACCACGCATGCCCTGACGGTGAGCTATGCCCGCCGGTTGACCGACAAGGACACCCCGCCTTTCAGCGACCCGGACGAACGACAGTGGTGGCTCGATGCCCATGACCCGGCGCAGCAATCGTTTTATCTGAGTGAAACCCGGGCGAAGTTCATCGACCTGGACAAGGACCCTCAGCACTGGCGCCTGGGTTTGCCCTACCAACAGCGTGGCAATGCGCTGGTTTTGCCCAAGGGCACGCTACCAACGGGACTTGGGGCGCAGCAGGTTTGCTACGAGGAGTTGACGACGCATCAGAATTCGCCGCACTGGAACACCGAGCGAGTACTGACGAGCCAGTCCATACAGCGTTACCTCGATACCGACGGCACACCGCTGGCTGAAGGGGTGGCCGGGTTCGAAGCGCTGATAGCGTGCCTGGAAATGGCGCAACTGGACAAGACCGCACTGGATGCTTACGCCAACGTGCCGGGGGATTTCAACATTCACGCTGCAGTGGTGGAGATCGGTTACAAGGCGATGGCTTTTCTGTTCGGGCCAATCGCTGTGCCCGGTGCGGATCCCGAACTGTACTCGGCGAGCTTCGGACACCCCGAGTACGCCAGGCTTGAGGGTTTCTTCAAGGTGGTCGGCTATCAGGAAACCACCAGCCACGGCGTCACCGTCGCCAAATACGACGCCTACCAACTCGCCATCACCCGCGTCGAGTTACCCGATGGCTGCACCACGCAGATCGCCTACGATTATCACGCCCTGCAACCGCTGCGCATCACCGACCCCAACGACAACATCGAAGAGGCGATTTACGAGCCGTCGGGCCAGCCGTTGGCGACCAGTTTTCACGGTACCGAGAACAACATCCCTGCCGGCTTCAAACCGCTGAGCGAATATCGGCGTCCGGAGGATCTTCGTCCGGATGCCGCCATCGCCGATCCGGCGGCTGCCGTGCAACAAGCCGCCAGTACCCTGCGCAAGGATTTGTTCAGCTGGATGGGGCTCATTGCCGCGACAGCACAATGGGTGGCCGCCGGTTATCTGCTGCCCAGCGGCCACATCCGTGCCAGTGCCCGACTGCGTCTTGCACGACTCAGTACGTTGACGGCGGCGGAACAGGCTTTGCACGAAGCCATCAAGTCAGCCCACCGCGAGCCGGTGCACAGCGTGTCCCTCAGTGCCGACCGCTATCCTGGCGATGTTACCGCGGCGCAGATTCAGATCGTCAAAGCCTGCGTCGACGGCTTCGGTCGCCCGCTGCAAACCCAGCAGCTGGTTGATCCGGGGATGGCGTACAAGGTCGTCGATGGCGCGCTGGTCATCGAGGACGGCCACTATGTCGAGGTGCACGCCAATCCGCGCTGGCGGATCAGCGAGCGCATCGAATACAACAATAAAGGTTTGCCGGTCCGCCAGTTCCGGCCGTTTTTGGCCGATACCCATGGCTACGTCAATGATGAGTCGCTGCGTGAACTCGGCTACTTTGATCAAAAGTTCTATGACGCGATCGGCCGGCCAGTAAAACTGATCAATGCCAAAGGTGACTTTTCTCGCGAGGCTTACCATCCCTGGTATCACACCAGTGAAGATTTCAACGATACGGCCGAGTCGACCGCTTCGAAGGTATCCCGGTCATGAGTGCCGCACTTGATTGGCGCACGCCGTCGATCCGCGTGCACGACAGCCGTGACTTGCCAGTCCGCCAAATCGCCTATCTGCGCACGCACGCCGAAGTTCCGGCCACCGCGCTGATCACCCGTCAACACCATGACGCTGCCGGTCACTTGGTGAAGCAATGGGATCCCCGCCTGGCGACCCCGAACCTCA
>NZ_FYDT01000060.1:0-35111 GCF_900187585.1 Pseudomonas sp. Irchel 3E19 | reverse complement strand
CACCACGCAGGCGTTGGTGATGCTGGCTCGCAAACTTGCTCGGGTGGTATTCGCCTTGCTGAAAGGGCAAAGCGAATATCAGACAAAAGTCAGTTGAGGGCTTCCCCTCAACCATAGAATCTCCCACAGTTGAACTGTAGTGGACTCAGGTTTTGTGGACAGCACAACTCACTGTGGGAGCGAGCCTGCTCGCGAAGGCGTCCGTCGCCGCACCAAAAACCCGACAGGCAAATCCCCAATTTCCGATCGCAATAAACATCTTTTAGCGCAGACGTTTAAGGACACTCAGCGTTACGCGAAACCACCCACAAATCCTTGCGCCGCTGCCTACGCCTAAGCCAGAATCCGCCGGCTTGTGCGCCCTGGCCATGCTGCGTAACTTTAATCGGGTCACTGATTCCCAGTGATCGGGTTTAGTAGCCCGGATTAGTTGACTTACGGTTGCACAAGAAGCATCCAGTCGGGCTTTGGCTTGCACTTGATGGTAGCTGTGCGCATGGCATCTTCGGGTGCGCCGGATCTTGAGTCTTCTACCGGTCTACTAACTTGCGCACAGCTGCCTCCCCTTTCGTTTAGTAGCGAGATGGCTGCAGCTCTTCTGGAGAAAGACTCAATGTTCAAAGTAACGCCAAACCCGCCGGTCACCGACCCGGCCTCGCCCTACGAATCGTCTGATTCAAAGAAATTCCACGAAGCCGCCGAACGCGCCCTCGACCATTACCTAGGCCCACCAACCGCCGAGATCATGGCCGCGCCCTACAAACCCAACGCGCTGTACATGGCACACCCCGAGTCCGATAACGAATCCCTGTTGGTGGATGCCAGTGAAACACTGGGTTCGGCCACCGTCATGATCAACAACCACATCGCGCTGGTTGAAGGCACCCACCGCAAGACCCTGCAAGGCATTGCTCAGGTGGTGATGCTTGCGGAGTTGGCGGTTAATCGCGTGCTGGATCGATTAGTGCCGACCGAGTAACGAAAAAACCCGCAGTCAAACCGTGATGGTTTGGCTGCGGGCTTTTCTGGGCGGCTTGAAACTGCTTCAAACACTGATCGCGTTGGTAAACACCAACCGATTGCCAAAGGGGTCAGCAATGGTCATGTCCTGACTGCCCCACGGCATCGCCTGAATCTGCGGGTGCGAAAACTTGTAATCCTTGGCCACCAACTGCTGCTGAAACGCTTCCAGCTCATCGGTCTCGATGCGCAGCGCCGAACCGGGCGTGGCATCGCCATGGTGCTCAGACAAATGCAGCACACACTCCCCCCGCGACACTTGCAGATACAACGGGAAGTTCGCTTCGAAACGATGCTGCCAGTCGATCTTGAAGCCAAGGAAGTCGACGTAGAATTCTACGGCTTTGGCTTCATCGAAAATCCGCAGGATCGGGGTGGTTTTGCCGAAGCTCATGGGGTGCTCCCTGACTGGTTGGCCCAAGAGTGTAGCCGGGCTGGATGTCAGCAATTCGGCCTGTTGATGACTTTCTTTAATCTCAGAGTGCCACTATGAGACGTGAATCAAAAGATCGCGGCCTTCGGCAGCTCCTACAGGGATATACGTTCCACTGTAGGAGCTGCCGAAGGCTGCGATCTTTTGGCGCCATCAGAATCAATGAAACCCTTGGCGCAAATCACCTTCGCGTGCCAGAAAACGCCCCTCCCTCCGGCCATTCGCCTGACCATCGTGATAACTCAACACGCCGTTAATCCACACGCCATCAATACCCTGTGCCGCGCGTTGCGGATCACTGAAATCCGCCACATCACGCACGGTCGCCGGATCGAACAACACCAGATCAGCCCAATGTCCTTCACGGATCTCGCCCCTTTCCTTCAAGCCAAATCGCGCTGCCGACAGACCGGTCATCTTGTGTACGGCGGTGTGCAGCGGAAACAGCCCGACGTCGCGACTGAAATGTCCGAGCACCCGTGGGAAAGCGCCCCACAGGCGTGGGTGCGGGAACGGGTCTTCCGGCAGTCCGTCAGAGCCCACCATCGACAACGGGTGCGCGAGGATTCTTCGTACGTCCGCCTCGTCCATGCCGTAGTACACCGCGCCCGCCGGTTGCAGGCGTTTGGCGGCGTCGAGCAGCGGCATGTTCCATTCGGCGGCGATGTCGATCAGGTCGCGGCCGCTGACTTGCGGGTGCGGCGTCGACCAGGTGATGGTGATGCGGTGGGCATCGGTGACTTGCTTCAGATCCAGCGTCGACGAGCTCGCCGCATACGGATAGCAGTCGCAGCCGACCGGATGGGTTTTCGCCGCTTCTTCGAGTGAGGCGAGCAACTGCGGACTGCGCCCCCAGTTGCCGACACCGGCACACTTGAGGTGGGAAATGATCACTGGCGACTTGGCGTGGCGCCCGATCTGAAACGCCTCATCCATCGCTTCCAGCACCGGGGCGAATTCGCTGCGCAGATGAGTGGTGTACACCGCACCGAATGCCGTCAATTCTTCGGTCAGTTGCATGACTTCATCGGTGGAGGCGTTATAGGCGCTGGCGTAGGCCAGACCTGTGGATAACCCCAGTGCACCGGCCTCTAGACTTTCGCGCAACTGCTCGCGCATGGCGGCAATTTCGGCAGGCGTCGCGGTGCGGAACAAGTCATCGAGGTGATTGCTGCGCAGCGCCGTATGCCCGACCAACGCTGCCACATTCAACGTGGTGTTGGCCGCTTCGACTGCGGCGCGGTAATCGCTGAAGCGTGGATAAACGAATGCCGCTGCCGTACCGAGCAGATTCATCGGATCCGGCGGATTGCCTTTCAGACTGACCGGCGACGCGCTGATTCCACAATTGCCGACGATCACCGTGGTCACGCCTTGGCTGAGTTTTGGCAGCATCTCTGGCTGACGGATGACCACGGTGTCGTCGTGGGTGTGCACGTCGATAAAACCCGGCGCCAGCACACGCCCGGCGGCGTCGATTTCTTCTTTGGCGGTGGCGTCATGCAAGTCGCCGATCCGTTCGATGCGACCGTTGAAAATCGCCACATCGGCGCAGTAGCCGGGCGTGTTGCTGCCGTCGATGATCAGGGCGTTGCGAATCAGCGTGTCGTACAGCATGTCAGTCTCCCAGCGGCAGGTGATCGTCGCCGCCACGGTATTCGTCGAGGGCGAGTTTAATCCGCCGAAGACGTTCTTGATTGTCTTCAGGATTGGCCAGCGCCAGCTCGGTCGCGAGCACGTCGATGGCAAGCAACATGCCGTAACGCGCCGCCGTCGGTTTGTAGATGAACGATGTCTCTGCGCCTTGCAGCGGCAGGACGATGTCGGCCAGTTCCGCCAGCGGCGAGTCGGCACGAGTGATGGCGAGGATGCGCGCGCCGTAGTTGCGCGCCAGCTCGACAGTCTCCAGCAATTCCGGGGTGATGCCGGTCAGCGAGCAGACGATCAGCACCTGTTCGGCGTTGAGGCTGGCGGCAGTGACACGCATCATCACCGCGTCGTGACACACCGCAATCGGGTAGCCGAGGCGCACCAGACGTACCTGCAATTCATCGCTGCACAGGGTCGAGCAACCGCCCATGCCGAACGCGTGAATCATCCGCGCCTGGCCGAGCAATTTCACCGCATCGGCGAAGCGTGATTCGTCGAACCCGGCCAAGTGCTGACGCAACGTGGTTTCGATATCGCCGACAATCTGCCCGTAAAACGCCGACTGTTCAGGCGTGCCCGCCGGGTCGAGAAAACGACTGCCGACGCCGCTGGCCTGGGCCAGTTGCAGACGCAGATCGCGCAGGTCACGACAGCCGACGGTGCGGGCAAACCGCGACAGTGTGGCGGTGCTGACTTCGGCGCGTTGCGCCAGATCTTCGAGGCTGGCGGAGGCGGCAAAGCCGACGTCGTCGAGCATCAGCCGGGCGATGCGCCCTTCGCCGGCGCTGAAGGAATCCTGGCGGGCGCGGATCTGGTAGAGGATGTCCATGGCGGCGGGCTCCGGTTACAGCAGGTAAGAAAGGCCAACGGTCAGACCGAAAGCGACCAGCGAGATCAGCGTCTCAAGCACGGTCCAGGTCTTGAACGTCTGCGCGACCGTCATGTTGAAGTATTCCTTGATCAACCAGAAGCCGCCGTCGTTGACGTGGGAAAAGATAACCGACCCGGCACCGGTCGCCAGCACCAACAGTTCGGGGTGTGGATAACCCAGACCGATGGCAACGGGCGCGACCACGCCAGACGCCGTGGTCATCGCCACCGTGGCCGAACCGGTGGCGACCCGCATTAGCGCCGCAAACAGCCAGCCCATGATCAGCGGCGACAGGTGAAATTCGTGGGCGAGGCCGACAATCTGATCGGTCACACCGGCATCGACCAGAATCCGGTTCAGACCACCGCCCGCGCCGACCAGCAAAGTAATGCTGGCGGTCGGCGCCAGACATTCGTTGGTGAACTTGAGGATCGATTCACGGTTGAAACCCTGCGCAATCCCAAGCGTCCAGAAGCTCAGCAATGTCGCCAGCAAAAGCGCAATCACCGAGTTGCCGATGAACAACAGGAACTGGTTGAAACCGCTGCCCGGTGTGGATATCAGGTTGGCCCAACCGCCGATCAGCATCAACACCACCGGCAACAGAATGGTCGCCATGGTGATGCCAAAACCCGGCAGTTTGTCGCGCGGTTCGCGGTCGAGGAATTGTTTTTCCAGCGGGTTATCCGCCGGCAATTGAATACGCGGCACGATGAATTTGGCGTACAGCGGGCCAGCGATGATTGCGGTCGGAATGCCGATGGCAATCGCATACAACAACGTCTGCCCGACCGACGCCTGATAGGCCTGCACCGCGAGCATCGCTGCCGGGTGCGGCGGTACCAGCGCATGCACCACCGACAGCCCCGCGACCATCGGCAAACCGACCATCAGAATCGACACGCCGACGCGCCGCGCCACGGTAAAGGCAATCGGCACCAGCAACACGAAACCCACTTCGAAGAACAGCGGCAGCCCGACCAGAAACGCGATGCAGACCATCGCCCAGTGCGCGTTCTTCTCGCCGAACTTATCGATCAACGTGCGCGCCATCTGATCCGCGCCACCGGACTCGGCCATCATCTTGCCGAGCATCGTCCCCAGCGCCACCACCAGCGCAATGTGCCCGAGCGTCTTGCCGACCCCGGCCTCATACGCCCCCACCACACCCGACGGCGGCATCCCCGCCACCAGTGCCAGACCAATGGAAATCAGCGTGATGACAATGAACGGATTGAGCCGGTAACGGGCGATCAGCACGATCAAAGCAATGATGGCGACGGCGGCGTAGACCAGCAGCCAATAGCCGAAGGAAGGCGTCATGCGGTACTCCTCGCAAGGGTCACGTTCGAATGGGTTGTGAAACTCATAAATCATTTCGAGATCGAGATTTCAAACCACATGAAAGTAATTTTCGTGGACAGGCAAGGCGTGTCGCGGATGGATATGTCTTGTCGTGATTAATGAAAATTAGGGGGCGGGATTTTCATAAGTTTCCTGGCAGATGAGAAACCTATGTGGGAGCGAGCCTGCTCGCGAAGCCGGTCTCGCATTCAACATCTCTATCGACTGAAGCACCGCTTTCGCGAGCAGGCTCGCTCCCACAGTTTGATTGCATTGCGTCAGGTACAACGCGGATCACCTGTGGGAGCTGGCTTGCCAACGATGGCGGCGGCATGTTCAACATTGATGCTGACTGGTCGATCGCTATCGCTGGCAAGCCAGCTCCCACAATTTGATCGTATTCCTTCAGATGGAATGCGGACAACCTGTAGGAGCCAGCCTGCTGGCGATGACGTTGTCACATTCAACATCTCTGTCGACTGATCCACCGCTTTCGCGAGCAGGCTCGCTCCCACAGTTTGATCAAATTTCTTCAGACAGATAGCGGACAACTTGTGGGAGCTGGCTTGCCAGCGATGGCGGCGTCATGTTCAACATAGATGTCGGATGATCAGCCGCTATCGCCAGCAGGCTGGCTCCCACAGGTATTGTGGTGTTGAAAGAATCACACCATTTCGTTACGAATCCATTCCACCACCGACGTACGTTTCGGCGTCCAGCCCAGCAGTTCGCGGGCGTGTGTGCCGCGTACCCGGCTGTTGGAGCCAAGGCCGTAGTTGGCCATTTCATAGCCCCACTCGGCTTCGGCATCCGGAAGTGGCCAGTCTTGTGGCTGGCCCAGATTCAGGGCTTCGGCCATGGCGGTGGTCATGTCGATGAACGACGCTTCGCCGCTTTCAACGAAGTAGAAAGTGCCCGGGACGTTTTTGCTCAGCGCCAGCAGGTACAGGGCGACGACGTCTTCGATGTGTACGTTGGACCAGATGTTCTGGCCGGTGCCGACATGCCGAACCACGCCGCTTTTGCGTGCCTGTTTAAGCAGACGCGGCAACTGCACGCTGTCGCGGTTGACGCCCAGGCTGTGGCCGTAGATCAGGGTGTTGCAGATGACCGCCGAGTTCACCCCGTCCTTTGCCGCAGCAAGGATCAGGTTGTCGATGGCCACGCGGGCGGCTTTGTCGACGGTCGGTTCCGGCAAATTGTCCTCAAAGTAGATGACGTCGCTGGCTTTACCGCCCGACGCATCGCCGACGATGCTCGAACCACTGGTGTGCAGGAATACTTTGTTCGAACCGCGCAGGACATCAAGCAACGCTTCGACCGCGCCGCGATGGTCGCTGCTGGCGGCGTTGATCACGGCATCGGCGGCGCGGGCCTGTTCGGTGAGCAAGGCTTTGTCGTCGAGGGTGCCGATCACCGGGGTGATGCCCAGTGCTTTGAGTTCATCGGCCTGTTCGGCGCTGCGCACCAGACCCGTGACGTTGTGGCCGGCCTGAACCAGACCGGTGGCGATGGAGCCGCCGATAAAACCGGCAGCACCCGTGATGAATACGTTCATGGAGAATCTCCCTGCGTGAATAAGTGATGGGTCCAGTATCGACCGATGAGAGGGACGTAAAAACCCGCCCTTGCCCAAATCACTGTTGCGCAGGGGTCACGAATCAGCCCTTGAAGTCGGCGCTGGCGTAGGCCGCGAGTTTGCTCTGGATGAAGTCGAGGAAGCACTGAATGCGCAGCGCCAGTTGCGAATTACGGTAGTACACGGCGTTGATCGGTTGGCGATAACCGCTGTTGAATTCCGCCAACACGACCTGCAAACGCCCGGCGCGAATGTCGTCGATGGTCATGAAGTGCGACAGGCAGGCGATGCCTTGCCCTTCCAGCGCCAGGTGCCGCACGGTCTCGCCGCTGGAGGCGCTGATGGCCGGGGTGATCAGCCAGCGATCACCGTGCACGTAACGCAGCGGCCATTGGTTGAGGCCTTCGTTCTGGGTGAAGCCGAGCAAGGTGTGCTCGCTGAGGTCAGCCACTTGCTGCGGCGTGCCGTGTTTTTTCAGATACGCGGGACTGGCGACGATCAGCAGCGGACTGCAACCGAGCGAACGTGCGTGCAACGTGGAATCGGCGAGGGTGCCGATACGGATGGCGATATCGGTGCTTTGTTCCAGCAAGTCAATGATCAGGTCATTGCTGTTGAGTTCGAGCTGGATGTCCGGGTAGAGCCGGCGGAATTCGTCGATGTACGGGACAACGGCGTGGAGCATGAATGGCGATGCGGCGTTGATCCGCAAGCGCCCGGACGGGGTTTGCTGGCGCGAGGACAGCCGCTCTTCGAGTTGCTCCATCTGGTCGAGAATCAGCTTGGCCTGTTCGAAGAAATACTTGCCCTCCTCGGTCAGGTCCATGCGCCGCGTGGTGCGGTTGATCAGCGTGGTATCAAGCTTGGCTTCCAGCCGCGACAGCGTGCGACTGACCGCCGACGGCGTCTGCCCGACCTGCTCGGCAGCGGCGGAAATCGAACCGCACTCGATCACACAGACGAAAATCTGCAACTCATCGGATCTGGCTTTCACGGGTGTCCTCTTTGAAATCGCCAAGATCGCAGCCTTCGGCAGCGCCTACAGTGAAATGCGTTCCCCTGTAGGCGCTGCCGAAGGCTGCGATCTTTTGCTGTTACAACCGATAGTAGCCCGAAACCACTCAAGCCTTGAGGCCAAACACCTCGCTCAAATGCTGCTCGTAGCGCGCCACATCATTTTCGATGTTCGGGCGTTTCATCACGTCCACACAGAGGAAGGTCGGCAAAGCAGTCATGCCCAAAAATTCATTAGCCTTGTGAAACGGGAAGTACACCGCGTCGACGCCTTTGGCTTCGAAGAAATCATTCGGATCATCGAAGGCTTGCTGCGGCGCGTTCCAGGTCAGCGACAGCATGTATTGCTTGCCCTGAATCAGACCGCCGCTGCCGTACTTCTGCGAGGCATCGGAACGGGTACGACCATCGCTGGCATAGAGGCTGCCGTGGCCTTCGGTGAAGACTTCGTCGAGGTACTTTTTTACCGTCCACGGCGCGCCCATCCACCAGCCCGGCATCTGATAAATGATCACGTCAGCCCAGAGGAATTTGGCCACTTCTTCGGCAACGTCGTAGCCCTCGTCGATGAAAGTGGTTTTGACGTCAACGCCGCCGCGATCCAGCACGCTCAGCGCGGTTTCGTGCAGGGTGGTGTTGTAGCGACCGTCGGAGTGGGCGAATTTTTTACCGCCATTGAGCAACAAAACTTTTTTCATGAGAAAGCCTCGGCGCAGCCCTTGGGCTGGATGGAGAAGGGAAAATTGAATGGCCGCAGATTAACGATCCGCCTCACGCGGAATAAGCCAGGGTTGCGCAAAATACATTTGAGTAAAACGCACGAATCGACAGTGGATTGTTGCCGTAGCATCCGCAGCCATCTGAATCCGAGGAGTTGTTGTGATGAGTGAACGCCAGGGTTTCATCCTGCACGCCAAGACCCGCCCGGAAAAAGCCGAGGCTTTCGAAGCGCTGTTTCGCGCCTATGTCGAGCCGAGTCGCGCCGAACCGGGCTGCATCGAGTACCACATGCTGCGCGATAAAGAAGATCCGACGCTGTTCATCTTCTACGAGATCTGGGAATCCCAGGCCCATCTCGATGTGCATTCGGCGCTGCCGCACATGAAGCAGTTTTTCGAGCAGCGCATGGACTATCTGGAGCGCGACTTCGATATCCGCCTGATCGACATGCTCAGCGAAGCATCGGCTAACCGCTGATCAGCAAGTGGGCGCCGAGCGCGCCCAGACCGACGAAGAACACGCGCTTGAATAGGATGGCGCTGATTCGCTGCCGCAGCCATTGGCCGAGCAGCATGCCGAGTACGGCCGGAATCAGCGCCAGCAGCGAGGCACTCAACTCGCCGCCACCAAGGGCGTCGCGCCAGAACAGGCCGCCGGCCAGCGCCAGGGTCGAAACCGTAAATGACAGGCCCAGTGCCTGCACCAGTTCATCGCGACTTAAATTGAGCGCCTGCATATACGGCACGGCCGGGATGACAAACACGCCAGTGGCCGACGTAATAGCGCCAGTGATGACACCGCAGACCGGGCCGAGCCAGGGTTCATGGCGAGGCTTGATGTGCAGCGTCGGCAGGAACAATCCGCTCAACGCATACAGCAACAGCGCCGCGCCCAGCCCCTGCACCACCCAATGTCCGCCCGCCATGCCGATCCACAATGTGCCGACGCCGGTGCCGAGGAAGATCATCAGCAGCATCGGCCACAGGCGTTTGATCAGCCCTTTCAAATGACCACCGAATGCCAGTTGCCACAGGTTGGTCAGTGTTGCCGGGATGATCAGTAACGCCGCTGCCTGCGAAGGTGCCATAGCCAGACCGAGCAGGCCCATGGCAACGGTGGGCAGGCCGAGGCCGATGATGCCTTTGACCAGACCGGCCAGGATGAAAGTGGCGATCACCAGTAACGAAAGGGCAAGACCGAGGTTTTGGTAGAAATCTGCGAGTGTATTCATGGCGCTAATGTGCGCCGGTCGAGGGCGGTTGAAAATCTGCCATATACTGAGGAAGCCTCTCTTTTAACAAGAGGCTGATATTTTCATTAGGCGACTGACCCCTTCGCGAGCAGGCTCGCTCCCACATTGGATGGGTGTCGTACACAATTCCCCTGTGGGAGCGAGCCTGCTCGCGAAGGGGCCAGCCCAAACCCACTAAAACCAGAGGCCACCCTCATGCACTTCGACCTCACCGACCTGCGCCTCTACTTGCACATCCTCGACACCGGCAACATCACTGCCGGCGCTGCCCGCAGCCACCTTTCGCTAGCAGCAGCCAGCGCGCGAATCCGCGCGATGGAAGCCTCGTTGGGCATCGATTTCCTGGCGCGCGGTCGCCGCGGCGTCACCCCGACACCGGCCGGCAAAGCGCTGGCACACCACGCGCGCATCCTTCTGCAACAGGCCGAACGCATGCAGCAGGATCTTGCCGACTACGCCCAAGGCGTCAAAGGGCAAGTGCGCTTGTTGTGCAACACCACCGCCATCACCGAATACCTGCCGGAAGTACTGGCGGACTTCTTGCGCCGCCATCCCAATCTCGACATAGATCTGCAAGAGCTGCCCAGCGCGCGCATTACCCACGCCTTGCGCCAAGGTGCGGCAGATCTCGGGATTGTTTCCGATGCGGTCGACACCAGCGATTTACAGACCCAAGCGTTTTGCGACGATCCGCTGGTGTTGATCCTGCCCGTCGACCATCCATTGTCTGACGCCAGCAACGTCAGTTTCAGCGACGCCATGCATCATGACTTCGTAGGATTGAGCGCCGACAGCGCACTGGCGATTTATCTCGAAGAACAGGCGCTGCACAGCGGCTCACGCCTGCAGATCCGCATCCGCGCCGACGGCTTCGATGGGGTGATACGCATGGTCGCCCGTGGCGCCGGATTGGCCATCGTGCCAATGGCCGCCGTCGAGCGCGCGACATCACGTTCTTTCAAGTGCATTGCCCTGAACGATGCGTGGGCGCGCCGCGCCTTGCTGCTCTGCGCCAAGGATTTCAGCACCCTGCCGGGTTACGCCAAAGCTCTGCTGCACGCCTTGACTCTCCCCTAAGGGGCAGACTTCATCCTTGGCTTTTGATCAGCAAGGACAGTGACCATGGGCAAACGTATTCTGCTGATTCTCGGCCATCCTTCGAGCGAGAGTTTGTGCGGCGCACTCGCCGAACGTTACGCACAGTCAGCGCTGGCTGCCGGGCACGAGGTGCGCCAACTGCGCCTTGGGGACCTGGTTTTCGACCCAGTGCTGCGCGCCGGTTATCACCAGATCCAGACGCTGGAAGATGACTTGAGCGCGGCTCAGTCCGACATCCTCTGGGCCGAACATCTGACGTTGGTCTACCCGATCTGGTGGGGCGGTATTCCGGCGTTGCTCAAAGGTTTTTTTGATCGCGTGTTGTTGCCCGGTTTCGCCTTCAAGTATCGAAAAGGCAAAGCCTTCCCCGACAAGTTGTTGAAGGGGCGCACGGCGCATCTGTTGGTGACCATGGATACGCCGCCCTGGTATTACCGCTTGATCTACCGCATGCCCGGGCTGCATGAAGTGCGCAAGACTACCCTGCAATTCTGCGGAATCAAGCCTCTGCGCACCCTCACGTTCGGCCCGGTGCTCGGCTCCACCGATCAGCAACGACAAACCTGGCTGCAACAGGCACAGGCTATCGCTCACCACTGAGTCTGCCGATAATGCGCTGCGCTGTTATCTGTTTAAAAAAGGACTTTTATGTACATCGGCCAAGCCGCGCAACGCTCCGGCACCACCATCAAAAGCATCCGTCACTACGAGTCGATCGGGCTGTTGCCCAAACCCCGGCGCCAGGGCAACTATCGTCTCTATGATCAGCAAAGTGTCGAACTGCTGATCTTCATCAAATGCGCCAAAGACATGGGCTTCCGGCTCAAGGAGCTGCAGGCGATCTTCGCCGAACATCACGGTGAAGCGATGCCTTGGGCGTTGGCACAACAAGCCATAGAGGCAAAAAAACGCGAGATCAATCACAGCATCGCCGAGCTCACGCAACAGTACGCGCAACTCGAAGGCTTTGAAGCCAAGTTGGGGCGGGCCAGAGCCGAATGCCCGCTGGAGCATCTGTAACCGCCAGCGCGTTTCTGAGCAGCTCGATGTCGAGCACAGACAACTGACCGGCCACCGGGCGCTATAGGGTGCGACTTCATTCCTGAAGTCCATCGACCGGAGTCCCCATGACCGCGACCGCCCCTATCACCGTTTTGCGTGACACCCACCCGCTGCCAGTCCTCGACGCCTGCAAATGGGAAAAACTCGAAGGCGACCCGCACACCGTCAACCTCAACGCCTACACCAGCGAAGACGGCAGCAAGATCATGGGCACCTGGATCTGCACGCCGGGCAAGTGGCGCGTCGATTACGTGAAGTGGGAGTACTGCCATTTCCAGGAAGGCTACTGCATCATCACCCCGGACGGCATGGCACCGATCCACCTGCGCGCCGGTGACATTTTCGTGGTTGAACCGGGGATGAAAGGCACGTGGGAAGTGGTCGAGACCGTGCGCAAATATTTCGTGTTTGCCTGATGCAAAAAAGCCGGGAAATCACCCGACGTGATTTCCCGGCAAACAATATCAGATACACGCAATGCCCTTGTGGGAGCGAGCCTGCTCGCGAAAGCGGACGGTCAGTCACTTCCTTGTTGAAGCGACCGCCGTCATCGCGAGCAGGCTCGCTCCCACAGTTTGTTCAGCGCTGCCCTTCAATTGCAGGCTTGCGATAGCTGTTGATGATCGCCGAGAAGTCTTTCCCGCCGTCCCCGCGCAGGCTCATCGCCTGATACAACTGTTGCGCCACCGCGCCGAGCACCACCGGTTGGTGCGCCTGCCGCGCCGCTTCCGTGGCCAGCCCCAGATCCTTGAGCATCAACTCCGCCCCGAAACCACCGGTGTAGCCGCGCGAGGCCGGCGCCGTTTCGACGATGCCAGGCCACGGGTTGTACATCTCCGAACTCCAGCAGCGACCGGTCGAGCTGTTGATGATGCCGGCCAGCACCGAGGTATCAATCCCCAGTGCGTCGCCCAGTGCCATAGCTTCACTGACGCCGACCATCGAGATCGCCAGCAGCAGGTTGTTGCAGATCTTGGCAATCTGTCCGGTGCCGACTTCGCCACAATGCACGATGTTACGGCCCATCTGCGCCAGCACCGGTTGCAGGGTGGCGAACAACTCTGGCGTGGCGCCGACCATGAAGGTCAACGTCCCTGCGGTGGCGCCGCCCGTGCCGCCGGAGACCGGTGCATCGGCCATGGCCACGCCTTGTTTCGCCGCCGCAGCTGCGACATCACGAGCGGTCTGCGGATCGATGGTGCTGCAATCCACGGCCGGTACGCCTTTACCGATGCCGGCCAAAACACCCTCTTCACCGAGCCAGACGCTGCGCACATGCACGGCGGCCGGGAGCATGGTGATCACCAGTTCAGCGTCCTCGGCAGCTTCGCGAGCCGACGAACGAATGGTGCCGCCCAGTTGTTCAAGCTCTGCCAGCACGGTTTTGTTCAGGTCGACCAGATTCAGCGCATGGCCAGCCTTGATCAGGTTGCGCGCCATCGGCGCGCCCATGTTGCCCAGACCGATAAATGCAATTTTCATGGCACGTTCCTCAGCGCAGGTTGATGGTGGTGTTCACGCCGTCGTTGACGCTGTCGTCATCGAACCAGCGCGCCGTGACCGTTTTGGTCTGGGTGTAGAACTGCACCACTTGCTTGCCGTACGGGCCAAGGTCGCCGAGTTTCGAACCACGGGAACCGGTGAAGCTGAAGAACGGCACCGGCACTGGAATCGGGATGTTGATGCCGACCTGACCAACATCGATTTCAGTCTGGAATTTACGCGCCGCCGCACCGCTCTGGGTGAAAAGGCCAGTGCCGTTGCCGAACGGGTTGGCGTTGACCAGTGCGATAGCCTGATCGAGGGTGTCGACTTCCAGCACCACCAGCACCGGGCCGAAGATTTCCTGGGTGTAGATCTGCATGTCGGTGGTCACCCCGGAGAACAGGGTCGGACCGACGAAGTTACCTTGCTCGTAACCCGGCACGCTGATGTCGCGACCGTCCAGTTCAAGCTTGGCGCCTTCCTTGATGCCGCTTTCGATCAGGTCGAGAATCCGCGCCTTGGCCTTTTTCGAGATCACCGGGCCGACATCAGTGCCCGGCTCGTTACCGGCGTTGACGGTGAGTTTCTGCGCCAGCGCTTTCAGGTCAGGCAGCCATTGTTTCGCCGCGCCCACCAGCACCACCACCGAAGTGGCCATGCAGCGTTGCCCGGCAGCACCGAAACCGGCACCGACCAGGGCGTTCAGCGCTTGCTCGCGGTTGGCATCCGGCAGCACCACGGCGTGGTTCTTCGCGCCCATCATCGATTGCACGCGCTTGCCATGCTTGCCGGCCAAGTCATAAACGTGGGTGCCGACAGCGGTCGAACCGACGAACGAAATCGCCTTGATGTCCTTGTGCGTGCACAGGCCATCAACCACGTCTTTGCCGCCGTGAACGACGTTCAGCACACCCGCCGGGACGCCAGCCTCGATGGCCAGTTCCACCAGAAGCAGGGTCGACAGCGGATCCTGTTCGGAAGGCTTCAATACAAAAGTGTTGCCGCAGGCGATGGCCATCGGGAACATCCACAGCGGAATCATCGCCGGGAAGTTGAACGGGGTGATGCCGGCGCACACACCGATCGGCTGGCGCAGGGTATAGGTGTCAACGCCGCCGGCGACGTTCTCGGCGAACTCGCCCATTTGCAGGCTGCCGATGGAGCAGGCGTGCTCGACCACTTCCAGGCCACGGAAAATATCGCCCTCGGCGTCGGCAATGGTTTTGCCCTGCTCGGCGCTCAGCACCACGGCGATACGCTTGGAGTGCTCGCGGATCAGCGCTTGCAGCTTGAGCATGATGCGCATCCGCGCGCCGATCGGGGTCAGTTTCCAGGTCTGAAAGGCGTGCTGCGCGGCGCTGACGGCAGCATCGACTTCAGCGGCGGTGGCGAACGGGACTTTGGCCAGCACTTGCTG
The DNA here is from genome assembly GCF_900187585.1 of Pseudomonas sp. Irchel 3E19. Classification (NCBI taxonomy): domain Bacteria; kingdom Pseudomonadati; phylum Pseudomonadota; class Gammaproteobacteria; order Pseudomonadales; family Pseudomonadaceae; genus Pseudomonas; species Pseudomonas sp. Irchel 3E19. Next base: position 20,166 of record NZ_FYDT01000060.1, on the reverse strand, counting down.
GGTCGCCGGATTGACGATGTCGTGCCACTCGGTGGTCTGCGACTCGACCCACTCGCCGTTGATCAGCAGCTTGACCTTCTGGACCGTGGTTTCGTTGGGCGTAAGCGATGCGTTCATGCTGGTCTCCGAAATTTGTTTTTATCGTAGGAGCCAAGGCGAAAGGTTCGCCTTGAGATGAGGCGTGTGTCACGAATTGGTTGTCGGACTGTTTTTGGAGTATAGATGTGCAAACTTCTAATAAGAACGCACATATAAGCCCGTCCATCATGCAAAAAAACATCACCTCTCTCGGTTCGCTGAACTGGGACGACCTCAAGTTTTTCCTTGAAGTCGCCCGCACCCGCAAGGCCAGCACCGCCGCCAAACGGCTCGCGGTCGACTACACCACGGTGTCGCGGCGCATCAGTTCGCTGGAAGCGGCGCTGGGCACATTGCTGTTCGAGAAGTCACGCACCAGCGGCTTCGTCTTGACCACCGAAGGCCAGCGCTTGCTGGGTTATGCCGAGTCGATTGAAAGCACGTTGCACATGGCGTGCGAACAGGTGTCAGGCTCCGGCGTGGCGTTATCGGGCCATGTGCGCATGGGCTGCACCGAAGGGTTCGGCAGCTTTTTCATCACGCCGCAATTGAGCCATTTCGTCGACGCCTACCCAGCAATCTCGGTGGACATCCTGCCGCTGCCGCACTTCATCAGCCTGTCCAAGCGCGAGGCCGATATCGTCATCGCTCTGGAGCGCCCGGAGCACGGGCCATACGTGTGCTGCAAACTCTGCGACTACCGCTTGCAGCTGTACGCAACCCAGGACTACCTCGACAAACACCCACCGATCCGCCGCCCGGCGGATTTGAGCAAGCATCAATTCATCAGCTATGTGGATGACCTGGCGTTCAGCTCGGAGCTGCTGTACCTGGCGAACGTGCTGCCTGGCGCCAACGCGCATTTGCGCAGCACCAGCGTCATCGCGCAATTCGTCGCGGCGCAGCAAGGGCGCTCGCTGGCGATTCTGCCGTGTTTCCTCGCCGCACAAGACCCGCGCCTGCTGCCGGTGTTGCCGGTGTTGCCGGAGGAAATCGACATCACCCGGCAGTTCTGGATGTACTGCCGGGAGGATCTGCGCAAGTTGAAGCGGATTACCCTGTTGTGGGATTACATCCGCGAGGTGACCGAGCGCAATCAGGGTCTGTTGATGGGGCAGACCCGTGAGATGCGGTTTGCTGACTGACAGGCTTTCAAGGAATCAGGTAGCCGCATCGTAACGAGGTCAGCTGGCCTTTTTCAACCGTTTTGTAACAGGGGTTGGCACGCGACTTGTAACATCTGAAAGCGCATCGAAGCCCATATCTTGATCGTTCGAATTAACGCTGTCATGGCGGCTACATTGTCGAAGATTGCGATAAAAGCTCTACGGCAAACTGCCATCATTCAAGAGCTCTTTCCAACCCGGTATCCTTCGCCCCCTCAGCAATGACTAGGAAAACAGGGAACAATCAGCAAGGTTTTTGGGATTTGTCCTACAGCCATTGCATGAGCTTCCCGCTAACGTCGATGCTGCCCAGCTACAGGCTGGAAATCCCCAAGGACGAAAGGAAGCGGCATGTCTGGCTATGTACCCAACCCACCGAAGGGCTACCGCAATAGCGGCGTTGAGCCTGTCGATATCCACGCCCAGCGCTGGGCGGAATACAAAGACCTTCCCACCAAAGAAGCAGCCAAGCCAAATAGCTTGGGGTGTGTGTTCGCCAAGAGCTGCGATCTTCCAGACGGTGTGATTGACCACAAGAACCCATCCAGCTTTATCCCTGTCGAGAAGGTGAGCAACTACGGTGAGTTTGCCATTCTCGGTGGCAATGAAACGGATGCAGACGGAAACATCCCTCTCAAGAAGATCAGTGGCAACGCGCTACCCACTGCACTGGGAAGCCTTCTATTAGGTGGTGGTGCTGCGGCTGCTGGTGCGTCTTGTGGTGGCCTGTGTACTGCCGGAGCTGCTGTTGCTGGCGGGAGTGCTGCAACGGGTGCGGGAGCTGCGGGAGCGGGAGCGGGAATAATTACTGCTGGCGTAGTTCTTGGCTCTTTACTGGGAGCTGTAGGACTAATGGTGCCCGGTAATCTCGGGGACAGCAGCTTGTACTCCGAAGAGCAACTGAAGGCGTTAAAGGAAGGCCGTACACGGGTTCGGATTCACGTCGAACAGCGAGCAGATGGCACTCTGAAGGGGTATGGGTACAACACCCAGAGTCGCACTGACTGGGAGATGATTCCCGTTGTGCAATTCGTTGAGCAAGATTCTCAACAGGTCGCAGATTTTGGTGATGGGGTAACCCTGATATGGACGCCAGCCGTTGACCCGTCCAGCACGTCAGGAATCCCACCGTTGGAGGGTGCCCCTCAAGCGCCTCAGATATGGATTTATCCGCCGTCTGAAAAAGCAGATAGCATTATCGTCAACCCGATCTACCCGCCCGAGTACAAAGACTTCATCCTTGTATTCCCGGCTGACTCAGGCATTCAACCGCTGTACATCGTTATCAACGCCCGGTATTCACCGGGAATCGCAACAGGACGGGGTGAAGATGTGTTCGGCATCTGGCTTGCCGGAGCTAGCACAGGGTTAGGTGCTCCAATCCCTACCCGGATAGCGGACGTATTACGAGGGCGAGAGTTTAAGAGCTTCGATACTTTCAGGGGGGCGTTCTGGAAGGCAGTGAGCAATGATCCTGAGCTATTTAGCCAACTGAGCGAGGACGATCAGGCGCGTGTGTTAACCGGCAACGCCCCTACTGTTCGATTCAGAGACTCGGTAGGCAAACGGGTCACCTATGAGATACACCACGTCGAGCTAATTAAAGATGGCGGGGCGGTGTACGACGCGGACAACCTAAGGGTGAATACCCCTCGAAACCACATTGACCTTCACAAGAAAAAGTAGGCACAGCATGGAAGATATCTCTGATTTTACCGAAGCCGAATTCATCGCTTTCATCAAGAACATCCGAGTCGTCAACAAGGGCGGCACGGACGAGGAGCTGGGTGAACTGCTTGAAAAGTTCAGCAAACTTGCGGGTCATCCAGATGGCTACGACCTGATTTTTCACCCTGAGCCCGGTGCGGACAACTCTGCCGAAGGTGTCACAAAGACGGTGAAGGAATGGCGTGCTGATCAGGGCTTGCCGGGATTCAAGGGCGACTAATCCACGATCGGCACACTCACAAGGAGATACACCATGAATGACGATGAACTCGAGACTCTGCGTCAGGGATACCAGACCCCGAATGAAGCAGCTTGGATCAATAATCTCGCCATCAGGTGTTTCAGAGATATAGGTGACGGAGATTACATTGCAGCTCGCTTGGCCCTGAGAGCACGGCTTCCGAGTCAGTTCCTATGGTCGGCTTCGCAAGCGCTGGAGAAATACCTGAAATGCATGCTGCTGCTCGGAAGAGTCGAGGCGAAAAAATTACGTCACGACATAGCCAAAGCGCTGAAGCTAGTGAATGAGAAGCTTCATTTCAATATCAATCTACCCGCGAACGAGCAGGAAGTTTTCCAACATATCGCTGACTGCGAGGGAGATAGATATCTCGTCACCTCACTGACACTGTTCGATCATGAGCTTTCAGCGTTTGATTCGCTGGTATGGCGACTACGTCAATACTGCCACCCCCTGAGCCTCGAACACTACAACGACTCGCCCAGCAATGACGTGCTTTTGAAGAATCTCGCCCAAATTGAGAACAGACTTACCGGAGACCCTAGCGAGGGGCATTTAGAGCAAGGATTTCTTGAAAACATTCTTGCGGTGAACAGCCACCCAGCGAAGGATGGCCTGACTTGGCGAAACGCGAAGTTTGGTGGTAACGAGCCGATTGCTGCTCACCACGGGATAAGTAGTTTCATGGCAATCAACTCGCCACTCTACCTGCACCCTGAAATCGCTAGACCAGTGAATGAATGGATATTCCTTCCAAAGGGCGCAGTTGAAGCCTTCGAGGCGCTTGCAGCGACACAGGCATCAAAGAGTCATTAACGAGCATGGCGGATGCCCGAACACTTCAAACTCCAAATTTCCGCCAAAAAAATCGGCCAAATGCACAAGTGATCTTGTTTCACGGCCAGAACTATAACCTTTAATCCGCCCACACCTACGGACTGTCATCCTGCACGGCGTTTAAACTGAAGGTGTGAGCGGGCAGATTATTCGACCAAAATGTACCATTCAAAACACGACCAATCTATCAAGATTCAACCATAAGTCATAATGAGTGCATCATCGGCGCTCCACAAGTTTCCATACAATCATCATCTGTAGACCACAAAAATCCATCGCTGTTTTTGATAAAAGCTTGATGAATGCATTCGCTTTCTCAGCATCGTGATTGAATGACTCAATGACGTTGTACTCTTTATCTATAAGAACAAAAGCTTTCACCGACTTTGACCCGCTGTGCATATCCTCAACCATGCTGCTCCAATCCTTTGGCTGCATAGTGGATTTACTCTCATCCTTGGGTTTGTCTTTCGTGACAGGGTATCTGAAAAAAGTACTTGAAGGGTCTGTGCCGTCAATTTTTCGTACGCGCTTGTCAAGATCAGCAGATAATTCCCAATCGGCGTCCTTGAGCTGACAGAGAAAATCTAAGTTTGTTTTTATGAGATGCTTCAGGTGAAGGTAAAGCGGTATCAAGGCATGAATGTTTGTGAGCAGCTCGCATTTATTCTTCACAACAATCGCCGCTTCGCCACTGGAAGTATCTGCGTAAGGAATATCAAGGCTTTTATGAAGTATTATTATGCACGACTTCAGGTAAAGCTCAATGGAGTGACGGTAAAGAAAGCTTATTGGAAGATGTGGGTGTAAACCTCCGGCTTCTGGCGTTTTCTCTAGGGCGTCAGCCGAGGCTTTGAAAGAGTTTGCGACGGCACCAAACCCTGAATCGAATTGACGATACAACGGAAGTAACATATCCATATCAACCATCACTCTTAGTCGTTATTATAGTGGTGAATCCGCCATAGCGAACACCCTTTAAACGTTCCACACGTCTGACAACCAACCTTGCTTCTAGGGATGGATGTTTTGGCTCGATACTCTCTTCATAGATGTAGTTGGTGTCTTCCCAGAAAAGACAAATCTTGTCCACAAAGTCCTCTAATATCTCTCTGGGGATTTGCATTGACTGAACTGAAGGCGCTTGGTCTGCCAACGTTGACTGTAAGAACGTGTTAACAGGATCGTGGTACATAGGCCAAAGATCAGGACGAACACCCCACAGTCTTACACTAGAATTGCCATCACCATGACGACACACATTGCCTACCAGCATAAGCAGGTCAAGCGACTCGAATGATACGAATGAAGGGAGAGTGATATCCCGCAACCTCTCAAACACTGTATTCAGTTCATCACCCCAGTACACCGTCCGCACAGAGTTGGCACCTCTACGGTTAGACACAGGGAATGGATCGATGTCTAACTGCTGCTGGCAACCTGCTAAGTAGGTTCGTATCTGTTGTTCCCAGAGAGACTGGATTGAAAGACAGAATGCCATGCGTGTTTTGAAAATTAGCTCACTCAGGTCAGAAATGATAAAACCAGAAACAGGGTCGTCAGACTCTTCCCAGTGCTTTACCTGTGCATCAAGAGCATCTAGCGAAGGGTTTACAACGAGAGTTAAGAACTCCTTGGCGATTGCACCGTAGCGAAAGCTGTAAACATCAGCCATACAGTTCTTCCATGTGAAAATCTCAGGCATCACTTCACTCCCTTCCTATTACTCGCCTTTAAGCTCTAAATAACAAACACGGCCTTGAGCAGTGAAACGATAGCGTGTGCCTCGAACGTTGGCTGAGGCGGAAATCAAACCATTTTCTTTCAGCACGTCTAGAGCAGCATGAGTCTGGATTTTCCCGAGCCTTACTACAGCCTCAATATTATCTAGATCAACCCTTAAGTCACGCTCGGTCAGCGAGGCGATAGCCTTGAGCACAAGCAAATAAATCCCGTTGACCTCCATCTTTTCAGGTGTATCCGAGGCCATCATCGCAACAGAGTTTTTCAGCTCTTCATTCTGAGCCAACAACTCAGAATTTGAGGAAGTTAACAAATGGACTGATGCCAGCAGATTGGCATGCTCAGACTTCAAATATTTATACCGCTGCTCCAGTTTATTCATAGCTGCATCAGTGGCATCCAATATATCGCACTGAGCATTGAAATCATTTATATCAGTAGAGTTCCTGTATAAAAGGTATGCGACCATTCCACCAAAAAACACACATGGCGTCAGAAATATAAGCAGCGTTTGCCAAAATGCTAATGGAGCCTCCAACCGCATAAAAACCGATATTGTATTTAGGATAGTCGATAGCCATGTAGGTAATTCCCCATGCTCAACAACATATGCGATCAGTGCAAGACCAGCAGCGCCCAATATTCCGAGCGACCACTTAGTTATCCTTCGCCAGATTCCATTCACAACGCTGCCCCATAATGCAAAAGACTCATTATATCAGAGCGTAACGATCCTAGATCGCAGATGATTCGTGCGCTCCCCACCGCCCGCCGTCAGACAGGAATCACCTTCCAGGTCATGACCTGAAACTTGACAGAAACAAGCAGAGGCGTTTTCTACGCGAAAACCCAATTCGCCGCCAAAATTGCGGGGGCACTTCAATAATGATTGGGTTCTCCGTTATAAAAATAAGTTTGGTGGTTCTGCCTGAGGTGCTAAGCCAAGTGCGAGGGTGCCAAATGAAAGCCGCAGCTTTCCTAAAATTAGGTGGGGCACTTGGCCCCGGATAGCTTGATCAGAATCGCCCGTGCAACAACCAGCGTTACGCCGCCTTCGTCTCTTTCTTGATCCTGTACACCGTAGCGACACCACAGTCAGCCAGTTTGGCAATCTGATCAGCAGACATGCTTGGATGTTTCTGCATCAGCGCCTGTACCTCAGCCCATTTGGCAGCGTTCCTTCCTTTACCTGATGGCTTCCATTCAGGATCAGCAGCTTTCTTGTGTTCCAAACCCTGCTTGATGCGTTCTACACGCTTCTCTTGATCCAGTCGTGCCATGGTTGCCATGAGGTCGATCAGCATGTTGTTGATCACGTCCATGATTTGACCGGTGATTCCCTTCGCCTCAACGAGCATGTGACTGGTTGGCAGGTCAGCCACAACCAAACGCAACCCCTTCGCCCTGATAGTGGCCTTGAGCGTGTCCCAGTCAGCTTGTGAGAGGCGACTCAGGCGGTCTACAGACTCAACCAATAGTACGTCGCCACTCTGGGCAGTATCGAGCAAGGCAAGCAGCTCAGGACGGTTGAGCTTGGTGCCACTGATGTTTTCTGCATACACGCCAACGATGCTCAATCCTTTCTCGACAGCGAACAGCTCCAAGGCGACTTTTGCCCGGTTGGCATCTTGGTCTTTGGTCGATGCTCGGAGGTACAAGTGGGCGTTCATGGCGGACTATCCTTTGGAGTCTTGACTTGATAGAGCAATGACAAACTATCGTTAATCTATTTTAAAGAGATTACTGATAGTTTATTTTCGCCATTGCTGAGAGTCCGCCGCACTACCGGATAGGTCTACTGGTGCGATTACAGGTACGGATACCGAAGCTCCCTTTTCGGATTTAAGAAGACTGAGCGACCTGCACACGGAATCGGAGCGGCTATCGTGCAACGCCCCCCACAACTGTGTGACGACCTCGCGTCCAGATTCAAATAACTCCGCTGATACCAAACGGAAGTGCTCCTTCAGCTTGCTCCAAAGAGCGTCCGGGTTCTCCAAATGAAATGCCCTGACCAGCCCCGTGAGCTGCTCTGAGGTGTCTAATGCTTCCCTCCTATTGCTGGTCTGAAGAGAAACCGCAGCAGCCTCAGTGGTGCTACCCGTAGCCCTGAGACGCATGTAGTAAATACCGTTGCGTCTGTAGTGATAGGGCTTAGCAAGCCTTGTGGTTGGCTTCGAAGGAAAAGCGAGTGTTGTAACGGTGTTTGTAACAGCAGGTCGAACTTCAAGGATACTCATGGCGGTTAGCCCCCGTAATCATTGGGTTAACCTGAATTCCTTGAAGTTCTGGATGTACTGCCGGGAGGATCTGCGCAAGTTGAAGCGGATTACCCTGTTGTGGGATTACATCCGCGAGGTGACCGAGCGCAATCAGGGTCTGTTGATGGGGCAGACCCGTGAGATGCAGTTCGCCGATTAGTCGGCGCTGACCACAATCGACACCCGGCGGTTTTCCGTTCGGCCCGCAGCGGTGTCGTTGGACGCCACAGGTTCGCTGCTGCCCAAGCCTCGCAACTGAATGTTCTCTTGCTTCATGCCGACCGTGCCCAGCACTTTGGCGACACTCTCGGCGCGGCGCAGCGACAGTTGCTGGTTGTAACTTTCCTTGCCCGAGGCATCGGTGTGGCCATCGACGCGCACGCGCTCGATGCCAACGCCCAACAGCGCCTTGCCGATGCGCTCGACGATCTCGGTGCTTTGGTTGTTCAGGCTCTCGACATCGCTGCCAAACAGTACTTTGCCAGACAGGCCAAATTCCCAGCCTTCGTCGGTCGGCTCAAAGCCTTGCTGTTTGAGCACGGCGACTTGCGCCGGGGTCAGGCCTTTTTGCGGGGCGGTCTGGCAACCGGCAAGGGTCAGCGTGACCATCAACAGCACGACGGAAAAAAATCGAATGGGCAGTGTGAACACGGGAATCAGCTCCTGGTTTGAACGGGTTCGACCGGGTGCTCCGACCCAGCCGTGAATTGGGCGCCACGCGACAGGCGCTTGGCTTGATACATCGCCGCATCGGCGGCATCGAGCAAGGCTCCCGGTGTAGCGCCATGATCGGGGTAAACCGCGATGCCGATACTGAGCGAGGTCACAACGCTGGTGTCACCCGGCAGCGCGATGGGCATGTCCATGCTGGCGAGGATCTTGTCGGCAATGCGTTCGGCGTCTTCGATCTTGTGCAGGGGCGTGAGCAGTACGGCGAATTCGTCACCGCCCAGCCGCGCGACCAGATCCTCTTCGCGCAACTGCGCGCGTATGCGATTGGCAACGGCCACCAGCACCGCGTCACCGGCCGCATGCCCAAAGCGATCGTTGATGCCTTTGAAGCGGTCGCTGTCGAGAAACAACACCGCTACGCGCTCATGGAGTTTGCTGGCGTTGCGCAGGGCACGGATCAGTCGACCCTCGAAAAAAGCGCGGTTCGGCAGACCGGTCAGACTGTCGTGACTGGCTTGGTGGGCCAGCGTTTCGTTTTCGTTTTGCAGATGGGTTTGCCAAGACTCCAACTCGTCGAGCAAGGCATTGAAGTCGTTGCCGAGGTTGTCGAGTTCGGCAATCTGCGCGGGTGGCACGCGTCGATCCAGCGCGCGTTCGCTGCGAGCGGCGTGGGCCACGGCAGCGAGACTGCGCAGCGGGCCGGTAATGCCGCGCAACTGTCGACGCGCCAGATAGAGTGCAACCCAGGCACTGATCGCGGTACAGAGAATAATTCCCGCCAGACCGCTGAGCAGAAAACGCATCAGGCTGCCGCCGTGGCCGGTGAGCAGGACGCGGCCGATTTCGCGATCTTGATGCAAGATCGGCAGGCTGATCGGTTTCTCCAGAAGGGCGCGGGTAATCTGCATTTCCAGCTCGGAGAACAAGCCGTTCTCCGACCGCTGCCAACGTGCAAGCAACTGGCCCTGCGCATCGAGCACCTGAGCCTGCGCCACCTCCTCGGTGGAAGCAATCAGCGCCAAGGCTTCAGTGGCAGCAGGCTTGTCGTTAAACACCACCGCCGCTTCCACGGTGTAGCTGATCGAGCGGGCAATCAGTTGCAGGTTGTGATCGGCGTAAACCCGCAGCGCCAGAACGCCCAGCAAGGTCAACGACACACTGGCCATCGCCACGGCCACCAGCGCCACAATCAAATGCCCGCGACCGATGACCGAGCCCAGCGTGGGGCGAATTTTGGAATTGAACAAACTCATGGTGCCGCCGGTTTGCGACGCGATAACTGCAGCACGCTTGGATGAATGCGCACGCCACTGCGGGCGACGGAGTCAAGATTGACTTCGAAGGACACCTGCTCGTCACCCACTCGCAGGCAGAACAGACTGCCGACGGTGCATTGATCGCCACCTTCGCTGATGCTCAGCACCGGGTGACCGGTCAATGAGGCGAACAGCCGACTGCGTTCATCGGCCGTGAGTTTGCCGATGTACACCGCATCGCACTCGCTGATGATGGCCGGGTTATCGGCCAGCAGTCGGCGCACGGCCACTGGCCGGCCGGTCGCTTGAGTGGTGCCTTTGACCAGGTCATCGGTGTACTCGGTCGGGCCGACGATACACAGGCGCAGTTGCGCAGGTTCCACCGGCCAGCGTGCGTAACTGAGGATGCCAAGAACGACTTGGGTAACAGATTTTGCCCGTTGCTCGGCCATGCCCACCGGCGCTTGGGATTGCGCGACGGCTACGCCTGTCAACAACCAGAGCAGACCGACAAGCACTGCGTGCTTGCAGCGAAACACGCGCTCCGTCGCCCAGACAGTCACCTTCATGCAGGGATTCTCTTGGATCTTAACGAAATGATGCCGCAACGATAGCACAGCGCTGAATCACCAGCGATACAGCGAGTCCTGACTGGTTAGTCAGTAATCGCCGCGAACTGCAGCGTTCATCATCACTGAACCTCAGCGCCCTCTTCCAGTTCCAGCATGAGTCCGCTAAGACGTTTTACCTTGCGCTGCACCGCCTCTTCAAAGACCCCCGCGCGGGGCTCGATCAGAGTAAACCAGTGCTTGGCTCGGGTAATGCCAGTGTAGATCAGCTCCTTGGTCAATACAGGGTTCAAGGCATCAGGCAGGATCAACGCGGTGTGGGCAAACTCAGACCCCTGGGATTTGTGCACGGTCATGGCGTACACGGTTTCGACGTCGTTAAGCCGACTCGGCAAAACGAAGCGCACGCCGCCCTGACCATCATTGCGCGGAAAGGCTACACGCAACACCGGTTTGCCGGCGTCGGGGCCTTCTCGCTCGGGGAGTTTCAAGGCAATGCCGATATCGCCGTTCATCAAACCCAGTCCGTAGTCATTACGGGTCATCAACACCGGACGACCTTCGTACCATTGCTGGTCATTTTCGATCAGACGGGCCTTGAGCAATGCAGCCGTGATGCGCTGGTTCAAACCCTCAACGCCCCATGGCCCTTTGCGCACTGCACACAACAACTGGAAGCTGTCGAAGGCCTGCAAGACTTCACGGGCCCAGTCGATCCAGTCCGGATGTTCGAGCGGCCTGCCGAGCGCCGGGCGCTGATTGCGCAGCACGCTCAGATAATGCCGGTAACCTTGCGGGCCATCGCCATGGCCCTCTAGCAGCAGTCGCTCCAGTTTGTGATCGTGCTCGCCTTTTAGCGGCAGCGAATACACATCGTCGTAGTGCCCCGCCGCCAGCAACTGCCGCGCTTCATCGGGAAGTTGCTGATTGACCCGCCGCGCGAGTTGGCCGATGCCGCTGCCTTCGCCGAATCGCCGTGAGTGGCGCAACATCACTACCTGTTGCGCCAGCGGATGGGAACCGTCGACGTCTTCATGCAAACCACTGTCCTGCAAGGATTCACCGCTAACCGACTCAAGCCACTGCCGGGTCTGCGGGCTGTACCAACCGCTTTCGGCATCGCGACACAGATCCCCCAACACCGCTCCCGCCTCTACGGACGCCAATTGATCCTTGTCGCCCAGCAACACCAGTCGCGCGTGGGCCGGCAAAGCGTCGAGCAGGTTGGCCATCATTTCCAGGTCGATCATCGACGCTTCATCGACCACCAGCACATCCAGTGGCAAGCGGTTGCCCGCGTGGTGACGAAAGTGACGAGTGCCGGGACGGCTGCCAAGCAAACGGTGCACCGTGGTTACGTCGCAGGGGATTTTGGCCCGCACGTCTTCGGCGACTTTCAGTGATTGCACTTGCTGACTGATGGACTCGGTCAACCGCGCCGCCGCTTTGCCAGTCGGCGCCGCCAGACGAATTCTCAATGGGTGGCCCGCCTCGACCGCTGGCGCCTGGAGCAATGCCAGCAAACGCACCACCGTGGTGGTTTTACCCGTGCCAGGACCACCCGTGACGATGCTGAAGGCTCCACGTGTGGCAATGGCGCAGGCGAGTTTCTGCCAGTCGATCACATCGTCGGTTTTGACCGCCCCGAACAATTCATTCAGCCGCTGCGGCAGATCATCCGGCGTCGCCTCGCCCTGGGCCAGACGTTGGCGCAAAGCCGTATCGATGCGGCGCTCATAGGTCCAATAACGTCTGAGGTAGAGGCGTTTCCCGGACATCACCAGTGGACGTTGCTGCGCCGAACCACTGCCATCTGCCGACAGCGCCACAAGAGGACTGTCTGCCAGCACCTTGCACCAGTAAGCACCGTCGAGTGCCTCCAGCAGTTGCGACGGCAGCAACAGCACCCCGCCTTGCACATCGCCTTCGGGCGGTAGCGACAGGGCGAAATCCGGCGCTTTGAGGGTTTCGAAAAGATCGAGGCACACATGGCCATGACCGAGTTGATGGCTGGTCAGTGCGGCAGCGAGCAATACCAGTGGATCAGTATCCGGCTCAAGCTCGTGCAGAAATGCGACGAATGCTTTGTCCAGCGCACGCAGCCAGCCTCGCTCGACCCAACGGGTAAGCAGCAACAGCAAATCATCGGCGCTGGTCAGAGGCGAGAGTGAAGACAGGCTGTCTGCTGTCAGCGGCGTCGGCAACAGATCGTCGAAGGTGCGGCTCATAGCAAGACTCCCTGTTCCCAAGCGGGTTCGGCCTTGGGTTCGGGTTTGCCCTGGAACATTCGATCAAGACGCTCGATGAGCTCACGGGGGGGACGCGCAAAGTAAACACCGCGACTGTCCGCCCGAGTACCGCGCAGAAACAGGTACAGCGCGCCACCAACATGCCGGTCGTAATCGTAGTCGGGCAATCGTGCCTTGAGCTGGCGATGCAACGCCAGCAGATACAACACGTATTGCAGGTCGTAGCGGTTGTCGAGGATCGACTGTTCCATGGCCTGCTCGGTGTAGGCCAGGTCATCGACACCCAGCCAGTTGGACTTGTAGTCGGCCACGTAATAGCGACCATCGTGCTCGAAGGTCAGGTCGATGAAGCCTTTGAACATGCCATTGAGCTGCACCGGTTCCGCCGCGACCCGCGCCACGCCTTTATGGGTGTACTGGCGCACCAGTTCGTCGAGTTTGAGCACGTCGACTTTATGGCTGGCGAACCAGAACTCCATTTCCACCCGGTACTGCTTGAGTTGCTCAAGAATGACCGGAGGTTGTCCGCCAGCAATCGGCAGTGGCGATTTGAGCAGGTGCTGCAGCCAGTCACTCAGCGTGATGATCCAGCCCTCCCAGCCGCGTAGATTACAGCGCCGGGCAATTGCATCCTCCAACGCCCCACGGGTCACGGCGAAACCATCGTCACCCGCCCACTCCAGCAAACCATGGAGAAACGTTCCCGGATTGGGGCCCCGGGGGAAGCGATGGATATCGGCGCCACCGGCGATGATTTCCCGTGGTGCATCGGGATCGAGGCGTTCGTCATCAAACAGCTTCTGTGCTTGCGGGCTGTCCGGTGCCTCATCGCTGCCGACACTCAATACGTCACTGATGCGCAATGCGCTGTAGGACGCAATCCACCAGTTCTCGCTGGCCTTGCGCTTGGGTAGCAGGGTGGCAGTGAGGACGGCCTCATTGCGTGGTGGCTGGTAATGCTCGTCGGTGGGTTGCGGCATTTCACCAATGCTGATGGCCGCACAGTCTTGTTGCAGATCTTGCAGCCATCGGTCCAGTCCCGTGGACTCCTTCAATGATTCGCCACCGCCAAGCAGGTAGCCCAAAGCAGAAAGATTCAGGACCGAGCTATTGTTATTTCCCCGTTTGAGATCTGTCACGCCCAGCCAGCAGGCATGTTGCGCGCGAGTCAGGGCGACATAAAGCAGGCGCAAGTCTTCGGCCAGACGCTCATCGTCTGCTTGCGCAATCAGCTCGGGGGTTGGCTTCAAGCTCACTTGAGCCTTGCCCGAAGCGTCGTGGTAATGCAGCGGCAAACGGCTGCCGTCTACCGGTTTCGCCGAACAGATGAAGGGCAAAAACACCAACGGATATTCGAGGCCTTTGGACTTGTGGATGGTCACGACCTTGACCAGTTGCTCATCACTTTCCAGACGCAGAATCTGTTCTTCACCGGCTTGCCCGGACAACGCCAGAAGCTCCGCCAGATGACGGATCAGCGCTTGTTCACCGTCCAGTTCGGCGGCGGCTTGCTGCATCAGCTCCGACAGGTGCAACAGGTTAGTCAGCACTCGCTCGCCATCGCTGCGGGCGATCAAGGTCTGCGGCAAATGGAAGTCGTGCAACAGGCGCCGCAACATCGGCAGCACACCTTGCTTGCGCCAGAGCTCGCGATAACCGCGGAACTGCATGACGCGGGTTTCCCAGACCAGTTCGTCCTGATTCAGCCGCTCCAGTTCAGCCAATGGCAGATTCAGGGTGACGCAAGCCAGCGCGGCTTTCAGGGAGCGCTCGACATCCGGCTCGGCGCAGGCCTTGAGCCAGGAAAGCAGATCGTGGGCTTCCTGCGCGGCGAAAACCGAATCCTTGTCCGACAGATAAACACTGCGCACGCCGCGGGTCGCGAGTTCACCACGTACCGCCTGGGCCTCTTTGCCGTCACGGACGAGAATCGCAATATCGGACGGTCGCAGGCCTTTGAAGTCCTTGCCGTCCTGAGTAAATCCGGCGCTGCCGATTTGCCCGCCGTTGAGCAGTGCCGTGATTTCGCTGGCGCATGCTGCCGCCAACTGCTGCCGATAGACCACGCCTGACAGCGGCTGATCAGTAGACAAGTTCCAGACATTCAGCGCCGCGACGTCTTGTCCGGCAATCTGCAGTTTCTCTTTACGGCCCTGCGATTCGACGGGGTGAAACGGTACCGGGTTGTCACCATTTTTCTCCCGGAACAAAAACGCGCCGCGTCCCTGCTCTCTGGACTCGGCGCGTTCGAACACGTGATTGACCGCTTTGACCATGCCATGGCTGGAACGGAAGTTGGTGCCCAACGTATGCAGTCGGCCAGTGGTGGCTTGGCGAGCGCGCAAATAGGTGTAGATGTCTGCGCCACGGAAGGCGTAAATCGCCTGTTTGGGATCACCGATCAAAAACAGGCCGGTGTCCGGATTGTTGTCTTCGATGCGGTAGATGCTTTCGAAGATTCGGTATTGCACCGGATCGGTGTCCTGAAACTCGTCGATCAGGGCTACCGGAAATTGTTCGCGGATCAGTGTCGCGAGACGTTCGCCGCCCTCCGATTGCAGCGCGGCATCCAGGCGCAACAGCATGTCGTCGAAGCCCATTTCGGCGCGGCGACGTTTCTCTTCTTCGAAGCGCGCACCGACCCATTTCGCGGCGTGCTGCAACACCGCGGCATCTGGGGTCGGCAAAGAATCCAGACTCGACTTGAGTCCGGGCATGGCATCAAGTCCCGGGTGGCTCGGAGCCTGACCTTTCCAGGCTTCGGCCATTCCGTCAGGCGTCAGTCGGGTGAAACCTGTGCCAATGTCGAGTTGTTCAAGGGACTCGTCTTCGGCCCAGGTTTTGAGCTTGTCGAACCACGGTTCGAAGTACCGCGGCTGCATCTTGCGACCGTCGACGGTTTTGCTTTCAACGCCCTGATGACAGATAGCGAGCAACTCATCGGCCCATTGCCGCCAAGGCATCTTCAGTTCGATCAACGCTGCGCGGCGCTCTTGCAAGCACTCTTCGATCAACTGCGCAGGGCTTTTGCCTTCGTCACTGCCCTGCTCACTGGCAAACAAGCCACGCACACGAGGTAACAGCGCAGCGGGCCCACCCCAGTTACTGCGAACCCAGTTCAAGGCGTCCCCCTGCATTGGGTAACAGAAAAGACGCCAGTAATCGCGCAGCACTTCGCCAAGTAGATCGCTGTGATCGGTTTCCAGCGATTGGGTAAACAAACTGCCGCTGTCGAAGGCATGCTCACGCAGCATGCGCTGGCACCAACTGTGGATGGTGGAAACAGCGGCTTCGTCCATCCATTGCGCGGCGATATCGAGGCGATTGGCGCAACCGGGCCATTGCTGAGAGTCGAATTGATCGCGCAGTTCTGCGATCAGGGCATCTGGCGCTGGTGTTTCGTCACGGAAGAATCGCGCGGCCTCGGCTAGCCGTGTGCGAATCCGCTCACGCAGTTCTTTGGTCGCAGCATCGGTAAATGTCACCACGAGAATCTGGGGGGGCAGCAATTCGCGAGAGAAACCGTGCGACTCGCCGCCATGGCCAAGGATGAGCCGCAAATAAAGCGCTGAAATGGTGAAGGTTTTGCCGGTACCGGCACTGGCTTCGATCAACTGGCTGCCACGCAGGGGAAACGCCAGAGCAAGTGGTGTCTTCGAACTCATCAGCGCGCCCCTTCACTGGACAACGAACGCCATGGCGCTTCATACAGAGGGCGGTACAAGGCGTCGCACCAACCGGAGAATGTCTCGTCGGCGAGTAATGCGTCGAAACGGGCAAATTGTCGGGACAGCGCAGGACTTTCGCGGCGCTCGCCTTCACTGGTCTGGCCATCACCTTCGTAGGCTTTGCGGGCAGCGGCTTCGGCTTTGAGCGGATCGGTCTGGGACAGCCAGGCAAAAGCAGTCTTCACCGCAATCGGTAAAGGCTGGCGCATGCCGGCCTGCCAGGCAAGCAGAAGATCCCCAAGGAAACGCATGGCTCTTTCCTGCTCCATCGGTTCAAGCAGCAACGTGTCGTCGCTGGCCACCAATGCCGTGGTCAATGAAAGACCGCTGGCGCAGGCGACAAGATGATTGACCCATGGCTTGGTCAATCGATGCCATTTACGGCTTTTGATCGAGCCGATGCTGTTAGGAATAGTCGTGACCGACAGCACGCCAGCGTCTGCACGCTGATGCAAACCCGAGAGCCAACCTTCAAGCCGCAAACCCTGCAAATCGAGACTGATCGGGATCGCACTGGTCACCGGCGTCGGCCAAAGCGTCAGAAGTTGCCGATAGCGTTGCAGCAGGTCCGGTAGCGGTTCGATCAACTCCCGCTGGAGGCATTCGCCGAACCCGGCCATTGGCAGTAATCCACTGTTTTGCAGACGTCGAGCGTGAGTCTCGAGCGCCTGCTCGACGTTGTCCGGTTGCCCGAGCGCGGCTTCGAGCAGGCTATCGCTGAGCGTATACCGCTGCAGAGCGTCCAGTACAAATGGCTCCTCATCGGCCAGCGGTGCTTCGGCTGCCTCGAAGTACACTTTGAGCCTCTGGGTGAAAAAGTGTCTGACCGGATTGCGCAAAAAGTCCTGCAACAGCGCCAGACTCAGCGGTTCGTCTTGAACATGGGGCGCGAGCAACTCGGCCTCGTTTTGCACCTCGTGGCTTTGATGCAGAACCTGCCACTCGCTGGCATAGCTGAACAACTGATCACCTTCATGGAAATAGCGCGCGCTGAAGGGTTGCAATGGATGTTCTTGCGTCACGGCGCTTAACAGATCCTGACCCTCGTCAATCAATCGCCAGCCGCTGGCAAGGTGGTCACGCAACTGGCCAATAAGTACAGAGGCAGGCCGCTCGCTGTTGTCACGAATGCTGCGGCCGACCCAACTGATGTAGAGCTGATTGCGGGCAGAGAGGAGCGCCTCAAGCAAAAGATAGCGATCATCCTCGCGCCTGGAACGATCGCCCGGCCGGTAGTCGCTACCCATCAGATCGAAGTCGAGCGGTGGTTGTGCGCGGGGGTAATCGCCATCGTTCATCCCCAGCAAACACACCAGTTTGAAAGGAATGGCACGCATGGGCATAAGCGTGCAAAAGTTCACCGCGCCGGCAAGAAAACGCTGAGACAGACGCCCTTGATCCAGCCCGGCAAGCCAGGCTTCTCGAACCACGGTCAGCGGCAGCTCGTCCTCAAGACCCACTGCCTCGCAGGTCTCCAGCCAGGTTTCACGCAGCTCTTCAAGCTGGGTCAACAAATAATCGTCATGCTCATTGCTGGCTTTGAAGAACAGTTGCATCAGCGCTTGCAGCCGATGCCCCCACTCTTTGGGTTGAGCCGGTTGCGTGAGTTCCTGATGGGCAAGTTCCAGTGCATCGAGCAATGCCACCAACGGCCCGATCAAAGCAGCATCCAGTCCACCGATTTCATCGTAGGGCTCGATACCCGCGCAGCCAGTGGAACTGCCCACTGCGTAACCCAGAAGCATGCGGCGCAGGCCGAAATGCCAGCTGTTCTGCTCCAGTTCGTCTGGCAAGCCTAACCCGGCCCGCTGCTCGGCATTCATTCCCCAGCGCACGCCTGCGCCTTCGATCCAGCGGTGCAGCGTCGGTAAGTCGCGCTCCTCGACGCCGAAACGGGCGCGCAATGCGGGAACGTCAAGCAGGTCGAGGATTTCGCTGACGGGGAAACGACTGTCCGGAAGCTTGAGCAAGTGCTCGACCGCAATCAGCAAGGGATCACGACCGCGCTGGCCCTGATCCGCCAAGGTGAACGGAATGAAGCGCAGGTCATAGCGATCAAGCTGACCAAACACAGCGCGGATATGCGGAGCATAGCTGTCGATATCCGGCACCATCACGATCACGTCGCGAGGGCGCAGATCCGGATTGGCGCTGAAGCGTGCCAGTAGTTGGTCATGGAGAATTTCAACTTCGCGTTGAGCACTGTGGGCAACGTGAAAACGGATCGACTTGTCGTGTGCCAGATCCACTGCAGGCCAATGCTCGCGTGTCTCATCGAGTGGACGCAGTTCCAGGATATCGTCCTGAAGTTGATTGAGCAGATTATGTGGCTGACTTTCGCTGAACAGGTCGATGCGTCCGTCGCGAAAGGCTGCGCGATAACTGTTGGGGTCGTCGTAGCTATCGAGCAGGTTAATGTAATCGCGACCTTGTTTGCCCCACGCTGCCAGCAGAGGATGGGCGTGTTGATGCATTGTCTCGGGATCAAGTACGACAGGCATGCCGCTCTTGCGCGATTGCCGTTTGTACTGATGACGCAGCAAATCCTTGTCGGCGACGATATCGGCCCAGTGGTGACGACATGGGTTGTGTACGCACAGTAAAACCTGACTGAAACGCGCGAGCCCGGCCAACGCTTCAAGCACTTGGGCTGGCAGTGAAGAAATGCCGAAAACGATGACTCGTGAAGGCAGGCCAGCAGGCGCTTCTGCAAGATGACTTATGCGCTCGATAAAGCGCTGATGAACACCGGCACGGCTTTGAGCCATACCTTGAGCACCCACATCGTCCAACAGCGCACGCCAGAGTTCAGCCTGCCAGCAACTTGTCGGCGCTAGTGGCTTTACTTCGCCTCTGACATTACGCAATTGATGCCGACCTTCGGCCCAATCCTCAAGCCAGTCAGCCCGGTACACCTGGTATTGGTCGAAGAGATCCGCCAGACGCTCGGATAATTGGTAGCGCTTGCGCAGGTCGGTGTCGTGGGTAAGGAAGCGTTGCAACGGTTCGAAATGCGGACGGTCGATGACCTGAGGTAGCAGGCGCATGAGACGCCAGGTCAGTGGGGCCTTATCGAGCAGGGATTTGGCTGGAATTTCATCTCGCCCCAATACCATGCGATAGAGCTGCCACATGAAACTGCCCGGCAATTGCACATCAATTGCCGCGGCAATACCACAACCGCCGAGATCGCCTTCTTCTGGGTCCTCCGCCAGAGCCAATTTAAGCCACTGGGCGATGCCATTGCTCTGCACCAAGGCAATTTCGTTCTCCAGGGGAGCCAGCGGATAGCGCCGCATAATGCTGACCACCAGGCTGCGCAGTTCGTCCAGGCTATTACTCTGAACCACCATGAATGCAGCGTTGAGGGACTGGGCGTCCGGCATAAGACTTCCTTGGAGAAAAGTACAAAAGCTAGGCCAGAACCTTAGCATTGTCGGCAGGTGATAACAGCCGGACGGCGTCTGTGAGTGCTGTACGAACTTTCCTTCGGGCAAAACAAAACCCCAATTGCTTTCGCAATTGGGGTTTCGGAATTTAATCTTGACGATGACCTACTCTCACATGGGGAAACCCCACACTACCATCGGCGATGCATCGTTTCACTGCTGAGTTCGGGATGGGATCAGGTGGTTCCA
>NZ_FYDT01000012.1:0-134702 GCF_900187585.1 Pseudomonas sp. Irchel 3E19 | reverse complement strand
ATGCGGGCCAGGAAATCCACCTCAGCAGCGGCATGAAAGTCGTGCTTGAAGCGGGGGCGGAACTGACGCTCATTGGCGGCGGTAGTTTTATCAAGATCGATGCCGGCGGCGTGACCATGAGCGGGCCGGTGATCAATATGAACTCCGGCGGCAGTCCCGGCAGTGGCACGGGCGCTGCGCCGCTAATACCCGGCATCCTGAAACAGGCCGACGCCGACAAGGCCGGCCAAGTGCTGACCCCGGCCCAGATCAACACCCTCAAACGCAACGCACCATTCTGCGAAGAATGCGAAAAATGCAAGGCAGGTGCCTGTGCCATCTGATCGACTGACACCCAAGGATTGGCTGGCACAACAGCCGCTGCAGACTGGCGAACGCCTGTACCTGATCATCAGCGCAGCGAGCGACAGCGACGCCCTGAAAAACCTGTACCTGACCGAACCCACCGCCCAGCTCCTGCCAATCTGGGGCGGCACGCCCTACTCCACCTGGCAACCGGTGATGCCCTACGTCACCGAGCTCAAGTCCAACTCCGCATTCCTGCCGTGGATCGCCGAAACCGACGCACTCGACTGGGGCTGGTTGGCGGTGTCGCGCTCGGAGCCGAACGTCGTGTTCGAGCATCTGCGCAGCCTGACGCAGGTGAAGATGCCGGATAGCACCGAGGTGTTTTTCCGCTTCTGGGATGGGCGGCATATCTACCCGATCCTGCATGGGCTGGGGGAAAAAGCCGGGGAAGTGATGCCGATGTTTGAGCGGTATTTGATTAATGGCAAGGCCCTTGAGGTTGGGCCGAGGGCGATGCCGAGAGTGAAGGATTGGCCGTGGTGGGAGGTGCCGAAGGATTTGTTGGATGGGTTGATGGCCGAGAACCCTTCGACCGTTATCGGCAACATGATGCAGTGGCTGCTGGATGAGCATGCCGATCTGTACTTCTCGTTCCCTGAGTCGAACTTGAAACAAAAAGTGGCGCGATTTGTAAAACGCACGCCGCTCACGGAAGAAAATTTTACCGGCCTGCTGAAGGCCCATCTGGAAAGTGAGGTAGATGTATGAGCTTGGGCGAAACTTTTATTTATCTCACCGAGAAACAGCCGGACGAAAAAGAGATAATCTCCGATTTTAAGAGCTGCCTCTCGGAATATCGCTCTTACGCCACATATTTGGATGGCCTTGATGTGGAACAACAGTTCAAGGTCGGCGACGAAGTGGCAAAGGCAGCGCCTAAGGACAGCAAAAAAAAAGCCGTAGACTATGCTACATGCCCTGAAAACGGAAAGCTTACACTTATTCATAGTTTCGAATCCGCACGATTCGTACCAATTGGAAACACTCCAGTCGTACTAGTCCCCGTCGATACGACAGGCAAGCCGATGGGGGCTGCCATAAAAAAGCAAATCGGCCCTACCGGGATCGAGGTCATTCCTGGTCTGACGCCTCATCAGCGATATATGGTGACCTTCTTTCCCAATCCTACATCTGCAGACCTCAAACGTTTGTTCGATTCCTACGATGGCGTCATTGGTGATTTGGCGACATGGTTAGAGAACGAATGGAAGATAACATGCCTGCCGCTCTGGAAAAAACACAACGAAGCATCCCTGTCTGAGAAGTTTTTTCAAAAATTACAAGCTGACTGGGATGGATTCTGGAGCTTCGTGATGAGTATATGGGGCGATATAAAATCGCTCTACAAATTGGTTGCGCACCCTCTAGATAATTATAAAAAACTCGAAGAATATTTCACCAAAGAACAAATCAAAGAAATCTATAACTCATCGAAAGAGTCACTTCGAACCGCATTCTTGATTGCATGCGATGAACCACTTCTGTGGGTTTATGTTTATGCAGTTTGGTCTTGGGTCACTATGCTGCCGCCGCAAACGCGCGCTGAGGTTGTCGCAAGACTCAAGACTGAAATCGTTTACATCATCCTCGGGATTATCTTCACCGCTGGTCTTGGCATTGCATTACGTGCTAGTGCAAAAGCGGTCAAGTCAACGTTGCAGGCTCAAAAAGCTTTCGAATTGGTAGAGAAGGTCACAGCCAAGCTGATTGAGATCAGTCGTATTCGCTTCAAAGCACACGCTGAAGCAGCCGCCCCGGTAAGGCTTTCTGGTGTAGGAGTAACCAACGCAAGCAAAAAAGCAGCGGCGGAGATCTTCCCTCATACGCCGGCACAATCGGTCGTTCCTCCAAAACATCCCACACCGGCGGCCGGTGCCAAAGTTGAACCAGACTCTCAGGTTCACGCGAGGAGCAAAACTCAGAACGAAACCCAGCTGCAGCAAATAGAGCCGGTTCAGAACGTTCCGGAACAACCGAAGAACCCAGCAGACAAACCCAGCGACTGTGTAGCAGCAACGTGCAAGAACGGTGATCCGGTTTCTATGGTAACCGGAGAAGAGTTGCTGACGCTTACCGATGGTACGCTGGCTGGACTGCTGCCCTTCGAATGGACGCGTCTGTATCGCAGCAGTGCAGTTGAAATAGACAGTCGTCTGGGTCATGGGTGGAGTCATTCGCTTTCCCACAGCTTGCAACTCGATAATGAGGGCGTGCTGTGGACTGACAATGAAAACCGCCAGACTCGCTTTCCAACACCGACTGAACAACGTCCGGCCATTACCAACAGTCTGGCTAAGGCGGCAATTTTCCTGGGCGATGCGCCTGGAGAGCTAATCCTCAGTCAAGCCGGATCAACAGTACGCTTCTACCACTTCCGTGCCGGGCGCCTGACAGCTATCAGCGACGCCTACGACAACCGGTTGCACATCAGCTACGACCTGGTTGATCGTATTCAGCGCATCGATAACAGGGCTGGTCGCTCACTGCTTTTACGTTACGACGACAGGCACATCGTCGCAGTCGATTACCAGCAACAGCGTTCAGAATACAACGAGCGTGGTGAACGCCAGGATCCCTGGGTGACCCTTCAGACACTCGTCAGCTACCGCTACAACACGCAGAAACAATTGGTCTCCTCGACCAATGCTGCCGGCGAAAGCGAGCACTATCGTTACAACGACCAGCACGTCATCCTTGAGCGTCAACTAGCGGGTGGCGCCAGTTTCTTTTGGGAATGGGAATACGAAGGTAAGCACTCCCGTTGTATCCGTCATTGGACGAACTACTCGTCACTCGAAACACGATACGAGTGGGACGATAACGGATCGGTCACCGTATACAACCCCGATGGCAGCGAGCAAATCTATGTGCATGACGAAAATGCACGCCTGGTCAGCGAAACCGCAGCAGACGGTGGTGAAACACAGAAGGCCTATGACGATGATGGGCGACTGGTTGCGGTCAAGGATCCGTTGGGCGCTGTCGTCGAGTACCAATACAGTAAAGCTGGCCGCCTAATTGCGGTAACTCCCCAGGAAGACGAGCCTACACGGTACAACTACTTCAACGGCCAGCTTGTTGATGTTCAATGTGGCAAGGCACGTTGGCAGTACATCCGTAACCGTCAAGGCGACATCACCCAGCAAATCGACCCTGAGGGTAACGAAACCCACTACAGCTACGACCGCCATGGCCGCCTGCTGGAAATTCGTCACCCCGACGGCAGCCGTCATCAACTGGGCTGGAACAACCTCGGTCAGTTGCTGGAAGAGCGCTTGCCCGACGGTGGCCAGCGTAAGTACCGCTATGATGCGCTGGGTCGGCAGATCACCCGACAGGACGAATTCGGCGCCATCACTCAATACCAGTGGGACGCCGCCAACCGTCTAACGCAGGTCACCCTACCGGGTGGCGCGAGCCGTACGTATGCTTACAACGCGTATGGTCGCGTTACCGCCGAACGTGACGAGCTCGGTCGTATTACTCGCTACGAATACGCCGACAACCTGCATCTGCTCAGCCGCCGCATCAACCCGGACGGCAGCCAATTGCGCTACCGCTATGACAATGCCGGCCTGCTGCTCACTGATATCGAAAATGAACGCGGCGAGCACTACCACCTTGACTATTACAGCAACGGCCTGATCCAACAGGAAACCGGTTTCGACGGCCGCCGCACCGCATACGAATACGACCTCAAAGGCCAGTTGCTGAAGAAAACCGAATTCGGCGACGACGGCAGCGAACTGGTCACCGAGTATCAGCGCGATGCTGCTGGTCGACTGCTGGTGAAAACCCTCGCCGATGGCGAAGAGATTCACTACAACTACGACGCCCTGGGTCGTCTGGTGAATGTCGACGACGGACACTGGCCGCTCGCCTACGAATACGACGTGCAGGATCGGCTGATCACCGAGCACCAGGGTTGGGGCACCACGCGCTATGAATACGACAGCGTCGGACAGCTGAGTCACTGCCGCCTCCCCGACGGCAGCACACTCGACTACCGTCATCTCTCGGGTGGACGCCTGAGCAGCATCGACCTCAACGGCTCACGCCTCACCAGCCACCAATTCAACGCCGGTCGCGAACAGCAGCGCCAGCAGGGCCTGTTGCTCAGCCAATACCAGTACGACGAACAAGGTCGCCTGCAAGCGCACAGCGTCAGTCAGCGTGAAAAAAACCTGTTCCAGCGTCGCTATAACTACGACGCCAACGGCAACCTCGCCAGCATCGACGACAGCCACAAGGGTAACCGCAGCTTCCATTACGACCCGCTGAACCGCTTGACCAGCGTGCGTGGCGCGACACCGGAAACCTTCGCCCACGACCCAGCCAGCAACCTGCTCGGCCAGAACAACGAAGGCACAGCCAACCTCGCCAACGTCAAAGGCAACCGCCTGCTGATGCAAGGCGACCGCCATTACGACTACGACGCTTATGGCAACCTGATCCGGGAGCGTCGCGGCACCGGCCAGAAACTCGTCACCGAATATCGCTACGACTGCCAACATCGACTGATCGGCGCAAGCCTGCCGGGTGGCAGCACCGCGTCCTACAAATACGACGCCTTCGGTCGCCGCATCGAGAAAACTGTTGATGGCCATACCACCGAATTCTTGTGGCAAGGCGAACGCATGATCGCCGAAAGTGGCGACAACCGTTATCGCACTTACATTTACGAACCCGGTAGTTTCCGTCCACTGGCGATGCTGGACGGCGAAGGCCCGCGCAGGGCAACGCCGTTCTACTACCAGCTCGATCATCTGGGCACACCGCAGGAACTCACTGACTACAGTGGCGAGATCATGTGGTCCGCGAAGTATCGCGCCTACGGCAATCTTGCCGCGCTGGACGTCAGCGAAATTGACAACCCGTTGCGGTTCCAGGGTCAGTACTTTGATGCGGAGACAGGCCTACACTACAACCGTCATCGCTACTACAATCCGGGGACTGGGCGGTTTCTGACTCCGGATCCAATCAAGCTTGCGGGTGGCTTGAACAGCTACCAGTACGTGCCTAACCCTACAGGGTGGGTGGATCCGTTGGGGCTAAACAACTGCCCCCCTCCCGAGGTAGATGGGCAAGAGTCCCTATTAAAGCCCCCTGAAACTGCCGCTACGGTAAATGAGGGTGCACCGAAGGCTCCGGGACCTGAGCATGGTAAGAATCCTGAGTTTTTCAAGACTGAAACCACATGGAAAGCAAGCGGAAAAGGAACGGGTAATGAATATAAAGTCTTCCAGCAGGACATTGACTGGAGTCTAGAACACAAAGGCGTGTCTAATTTGGATAGAGCGAAAGATGGTGGTGCACCTTACATTATGAAGGATGGAGTTCCTCAGCAGCTTCAGTTACACCACTCAAGGCAAAATGGAAAGGGTCCGCTTTTTGAGTTGAGTCGAAAAACTCACCTGACCACTTTGAAGGGACGAGGACGAGAAGCGGTGCATCCTTATGGGCACAGCCAACACCCAGAGCAGCCTGTAGATAGGGAACTTTTCAAGAAAGAAGTTCCACAATACTGGAAAGACCGAGCAGCCGAGGCTTCGAAATGATCCCTAATGAACTAGTAAAGCTTATTGAGAAACAACCTGGTGACATTCATCGGAAAGATAAAAAATCCGTTTTGAAAGAACTGGCAGTGTTAGGTATAGACCCGAGCAGTGAACTGGCCGAGTTTTTTTTAAACTACACCATAACTTTTTTCAAAAGCAGTTCTTCAGATGAGGAACTATGTGACATCGCCGATCCCAGTAACGAAATAGAGGTCGGCACAGATTTTATTCAGGAGGTGTGGGAGCTTCCAGAAAATTTCATTTGCCTTACAAATGTTCAGGGCGAGGGATGCTACCTGTACGAAAAAAAAAGTGGTGAGGTTTTAGATTTTAGCCTAGCTAAGCGAGATGAGTTCTTGGCTGGCACAGTGCAGAAAAAATGGAGCGGTTTTTTTGAGTTCCTGACTTGGTATCTATCGTAATGCAGATTTGTTATTTGTGAAGTTGCACCGGCTCACCAGCTTTGCGCCCAAATAACTGGGTTTCCGTGGTTTGGACAAAGGTCCGGCCCAGTAACCAGAATCCATCATGTCAAGGCTCAAGACGTAGCAGTACCCCTGCTCGTCCATCAGCAGCGCGCCTTGGCCATGATGGATTTCGGGGATGCTCACCAAGGTACTGCACGGGCACTGCTGCCACTCAAGGAATTCTTCGCTGTAATGCAGATGTTCAAAGGTGCCAAATTCGACATCCTTGTAGCGCACTCCTCGCCAACACTGAAGGTGCCAACCTAAAGCGGGCAATTTTTTCAAACACCGCCGCGGCCGGGTGTTCAAGTGTGACGAAGCCCGGCAATGGTTCGGTGCAAGTGGTACAGCCAGCGTGCGGCCAGAATCTTTGTTAGCAAAAACAAGGTGCATTTCTGACAGACGCCCGCCTGGCTATTTCAGAACCTCGGCCTCATTGCGCGCCGCCCTCCATCAAGGGCTATTTTTTCAGCTACCTGTTCAAATGCCTGACCGAAATCGCCAATACTGTTGATCATCTCGAAATACCACTGAAAAGACTCCTGCACGAAATCCTCATCCGAGACCCTATCAGGGTACATTGAATCGACACCAGAATCGTAGTCACTTTGGGAATGACCGCTTCTGGCCCAGAGTGTGTAAAAACGTTTTTCAGCGCGATTGGTATCCAAAGTAGAACAGCAAATCGCGTTTCTACGCAAAATCTAGGTCTGCAACCCAGCCGATAAACTTAAGATTTGGCATAGAAGCGCCAACTTCAATTTTGGATCAGCGTTTTACACACTCTGGGCCGGAAGGTGCCGCTTTCAAACGTCCGCTTTTGGCCGAAAGCAGCCCCTCATTCCCTGCTAATCTCCCCCCCATGAAAACCGCCATCATCTCCGACACCCACGGCCTCCTCCGCCCCGAAGCCATTGCCGCGATCCAGGGCGTCGACCTCATCCTCCACGCCGGTGACATCGGCAATCCCGAAATCCTGGAGCAACTCTCCCAAATCGCCCCCACCCACGCCGTACGCGGCAACAACGACCTGCACCTCCCTTGGGCCGCCACCCTCCCCGATCACCTGACCCTCACCCTGAACGGTTGGCCAACCCTGCTCACCCACGACATCGCCGACGTCCCGGCCCTGCTCAGCAGCACCGTCAAACTCATCATCACCGGTCACTCCCACAAACCGCTGATCGAATGGCGCGGTGATCGTCTGTACCTCAACCCCGGCAGCGCCGGCCGCCGGCGTTTCAAACTGCCGGTCACGCTGGCTTTGCTCGACGTCACCCCTGACGCGCTGGAACCCCAGCTAATCCACCTGCTGCCCTGAAACTTTTCCTCTTGCGGCGCCCTGATCACCTAACCTCATAGACTGTGTGATCAATTCGAGCCCGCCCGTCCATGCGCAACACATTGAAGTCGCTGTTGTTTATCGCGCTCACGCTGCTGATTCCTGGCGGTTTTTCGCTGTGGGCGGCGGATCTGCCGGCGCCTTCGCAGGCGGCGGCCGCGCCGCTGCCGGTGATCAGTCAAAGTGATCTGCAAGCCCTGCAACTGCGCCTCGACGGGCTCAAGCAACAGATCTCGTCGGCGAATAATTACAACCAGCTCGAAGGGCCGCAGGATCGGGTGCAGGCGTTCATTCTGGATGTCGATCGGTTGTCGGCGTCGTTGTTGCCGCAGCAGGCGCAACTGGCGGTGCAGTTGGGGGTATTAGGGGCGGCGCCGGATACGGGGGTGGCGTCGGAGCAGGCGGATATCGTCGCGCAGCGGGCGTTGTTGGCGGAGCAAAAGAACAAGGTGGATACGACGCTGAAGAATCTGGCGGCGTTGAAACAAAGTGCGGCGGACCTGATTACGCAGATTGCGGGGATTCGGCGCACGTTGCTGGAGAGTGAGCTGACGCTGCGCACCAACAGTGTGTTGAGCCCGGATTTCTGGTCACCACTGGTCAAGCCTCGGCAAGATGATCGGCAGCGGTTGAGCTTTTTTATCGGTCAGGTGGGCAACACGTGGGCCACGGTTTGGGCGCCGGGGCAGCGTTTTTTTACCAGCGTGCTGGTGTTATTGGCGCTGGCGATCTGGACGTTCGGGCGGCGTTTGGCGGAGCGTGGGTTGACGTGGCTGTGTATTCATCGCATGCCGGAGGGGCGTGTGCGGCGCAGTGCGTTGGCGGCAGCTTCTGCGCTGGCGACCATTGTCACCACGGGGATTGCCCTGCAAATCCTGTTCTATGCCTGCACTCGGCATGCACCGTTGCCGCCGATGCTGGAGACGTTTTCCCAGGAGTTTGAAAAGGTTGTGTATGCCTGTGTGCTGATCACCGGGCTGAGCCGTGCGCTGCTGTCGACCAAGCATCC
Organism: Pseudomonas sp. Irchel 3E19; assembly: GCF_900187585.1. Taxonomy (NCBI): domain Bacteria; kingdom Pseudomonadati; phylum Pseudomonadota; class Gammaproteobacteria; order Pseudomonadales; family Pseudomonadaceae; genus Pseudomonas; species Pseudomonas sp. Irchel 3E19. The sequence continues at coordinate 125,978 of NZ_FYDT01000012.1, read as the reverse complement.
GTCGTGGCGGCTGCCGGCGATTGCCGATCCGGTGGCGCTGGCGCTGGAGCCCTACCCGCGCATTATCTCCGGCGCGCTACTGGTGTTGGTGACACTGGTGCAAGTCAGCAACGCCACCGGCATGAGCAGTCAGATTGTGCTGGCCGGGCGTGGCGTGATCGCGATGGTGGTCATGGCGATCATCGTGACGATGCTGCTGCGCGTCAGCAAAGTGCGCAAGGCGCTGATCGCGGCCAACGATCCCTCGGCGGCAGGCAACACGTTTGCCGGGGTGATTTACACCGTCGTCAGCGTTTCGATGTTTGTTTCAACGATTGCGCTGCTCACGGGTTATGTGTCGCTGGCGCGGTTTATCACTTATGAGGTGGTGTGGGGCTACATTGTGTTGTCGGGTTTTTACTTGCTGATCCAGGTCATCAAGGATGGCTGCGAGTATGTGTTTTCGCCCAAACATTCGAGCGGCAAGGCGCTCAAGCAGCTGCTGGGGATCGGGGATCGGCGGCTGGATCAGATCTCGATTCTGCTGTCCGGTTTCAGTCGCGCCGGGCTGATGCTGCTAGCGGTGATTGCGCTGTTTGTCGGCGGTATCGGCACCACGTTCGGCCAGTTACTGAGCAACATCATGGCGATCCTCGGCGGCGCCGGGTTGCGCAAGTTGAACATCGTGCCTGGGCATGTGCTCAACGCGGTGCTGGCGTTGTTGATCGGCATCTACCTGATCCGCGCCTTGAGCCGTTGGCTCGACAATGAGTTTCTACCCAAGACCGATATGGATCCGGGCATGTGCGCGTCGTTGAGCACGCTGTTTTCCAATATCGGTTATGCGGCGGTGATTCTGCTGACGCTGTCGTCGCTGGGCGTGCAGTGGACCAATCTGGCGTGGATCGTCAGTGCGCTGTCGGTGGGGATCGGTTTTGGTTTGCAGGAGATCGTGAAGAACTTCGTCTCGGGCCTGATTCTGTTGACGGAGCGACCGGTAAAGGTCGGCGACTTGATCAGCATCAGCGGGGTCGAGGGAGATATCCGGCGGATCAACGTGCGCGCCACGGAGATCCAGCTCAGTGACCGCTCGATCGTGATCGTGCCCAATTCACAACTGATCTCGCAGAACCTGCGCAACGTCACCCTGGGCGGCAGTGCTCAGGGGGTGGCATCGCTTGAGTTGGTGTTCCCGCTGGATATCGATCCCGAGGAGGTGAAAGAGCTGCTGCTCAACACGTATCGAGAGAACGAAAGCATCCTCGATAAACCGGCGTCGTTTGTGCGCTTCAGCAAATTGTCGCCGGAGGGAATTACGCTGACCATCACGGGATATGTGGGCAGCCCAAGGATTGTCGGGGTGACCAAGAGTGATTTGTTGTTCGAGATTCTCAAGCGATTGGGGGCGGCGGGGATTGCCTTGGCGACGCCGCCGCCGGCATGAAGGGGTTATTCCGCAAGCGCCTATCAGCCTGCTTTTTAGGTCTTTATTGCCGGTCAGAGGGCGGCCTTATACTCAGGACGCCACCTCTACGTCCAATAAGGAAGTTACATGCCTCAACGTCTTTTACTGGCGGCACTGTTCGTTGCAGTCGCCGGTTGTGCCACGCCCCCGGCCGTTTCCGTACATACCAAAGATCCCGCCAGTTCAACCCTGCAAGGCGACGCCACGCGCCCGGCGCAGGCGCAGTGGACGCGTACCGAGTTGTACTTTTCGGTGGGTTCGCTGGATGGCAAGAAAGGTGCAGTCAGCCCTGCGCGCTGGCGCGAGTTCCTCGATAAGGAAGTCACGCCGCGCTTTCCCGACGGGTTCACTGTTTTCGATGCGTACGGGCAGTGGAAGGATCATGGGGCGAGAGAGCCTGAGCGGCTGAGCACCAAGGTGATTGTGGTTTTGCATGAGAACAGTGCGAAGCATGAGGGCAGCATTGAGGCGATTCGGTTGGCGTACAAGCGGATTACCGGGGATTTGTCGGTGTTGCGTCTTTCGCAACCGGCAGCGGTGTCTTTTTAAGAGCCCTTCTCTCCAGCTCTCTCGCTGGGAGAGGGCTGGAGAGAGGGCCCGACGTTGAGCGCCACGGTCGGCGCGGTTTTCAGGATGTCGGTGGTGATCACCCTACCCAGCGTGATCAAACACCGGCAGATGCCGGCCCGGCCCCTGCCCTTTTTCAGAACCCATAGGTCGCGCGGGCGTAGTAGTACGCGCCGTTGGTGCCGATCGGCGACAGCACGTCATACGGCAGGTTGCCGCCGTAGTTGATGGCCGAGCCCGAGCGCTCCGGGTAATTGTCGGTGAGGTTGTTGCCGCCCACGGCGACATTGAATTTCGGGGTGAATTTGTAGGTCACTTCGGCGTCCAGTTGCCAGACCGCGCCGTAGGTTTGCTCCGGTTGCGAATCGCCGAAATCAAACACCCGCGTGGTTTCGCCCTGGCGAGTCAAACGGCCAAGCAGGCCCCAGTGTTCACTCGCCCAGTTCGCGGAAAAGATGAAGCGATCCTTCGGCGCGGCGTCGGTCAACGTGTTGGTTTCCTCAACGCCGACCAGCGCATCGTTGCCGATCCCCAGTGCAGTCAGTTGCGACGGCGTGCCTTTGGTGCTGGTGACTTTGGTGTGGTTGTAGGTGTACGCGGTGGTCAGGCCCAGTTGTCCTTCGTAGAACGGCTGGTGGTAGTTGAGCACCAATTCGGCGCCGTGGGTGCGGGTGTCGGCGGCGTTGGTGAAGAAGTTGACGTCATGGACGCCGGCGACGCCGTAGTTATCGTTGATGAAGGTTTCCAGGGCGTCGCTGCCGATGCGCTGGGACAGCGTAATGCGGTCTTTGACGTCGATGCGGAAGACGTCGAGCGAGGCATCAAAGCGATCGTTCAACTGGAAGGTCAGGCCGAGGCTGAAGTTTTTCGAGGTTTCCGGGTCGAGTTTTTCTGCACCAAGGGCGCGTGCGATCGGGTCGTTGACCGAGAGCACGCGGATGTCGGTCAGCGTGCCGCCATCACCGAAGTTGCTGGTGGTGTTCTGGAAACCACTCTGCGCCAGCGACGGCGCGCGGAAGTTGTTCGACACCGCGCCGCGCAGCGCCCATTGCTCGGTGAGTTTATAGCGACCACTAAGTTTGCCGGTGAGTTTGCTGCCGGCGTCGTCGTAATGTTCCCAACGGGTGGCGGCGTCGACGAAGAAGCGGTCGGTGACGTCGCCCGACAATTCGGCGTATGTGCCGAACACGTTGCGATCCAGATCCGACTCTTCGCTCGGGCGCAGACCGTTGGCGCCATCCGCTCCGGAGCCGATGTAGGACGCCTCGTCGCCGGCATAGGTCAGGTAGTTCTCATAGCGATACTCACCGCCGACCGCGAGGACAAACGAGCGCTCGCCGAGGCGCAGCTCGCGGCTGAAATCGAGGTTGCTGGTGGTCTGGCGCAACTCGTATTCGCCGGTGTCGAACTTCGTCGGCGAGTCTTCACCGAGGCTGACGTTGAGGGTGCGTCGGGTTGACGATTCGAAGCGGTTGCGGCCATGGGTGATGCTGCTGTCGAAATCCCACTCATCGCCGATCAAGCCTTTGAAACCGGCGGTGGCCGAGATGTCCTGGTTGTCACCCAGCGATTGTGGCAAGTAACCGTTGGGATAGAACTGCGGTTGTTCGTAGGGGTAACGATAGAACGCGGCGCCCGTGGTATGGCGCTGGTTATAGGTGCCGAAACTGTAGGCCTTGCCGCCGGTCAGCGGCAGCTCGCTGTTGAACCACAGGTTGACGTCCCGCGCCAGGCCGTCGCCCATCACGTAGTTGCGCTGGCCGGGTGTGTCGGCGAAACCGTCGAAGCCTGCACGGTTGGTCGGGTTGCGATCCTTGTACTCGGTACCACCGCGAATGAAGCCGCCCTCCTCGCCCAGGCGCGTGCCGAGCTTGGCGGTGGTCACGCTGTTCTGGCCGTCGGTGGTGGTCTTGCCGATGGCGTCCTGACGGGTGTGAAACGCGCCATAACTGGTGGACACTTCGCCGCCTTCCGGGGCGTCGTCGAGGATGATGTTGATCACCCCGGCAATCGCGTCAGAGCCGTACTGCGCACCCGCGCCGTCACGCAGCACTTCGATGCGTTTGATCGCGCTGATGGGGATCGAATTGAAGTCTACCGGTGCGGTGCCGCGTCCGATTTTCGAAGAGTCGTTGACCACCGCCGAGGTGTGGCGGCGCTTGCCGTTGACCAGCACCAGCACCTGATCCGGGCTCATGCCGCGCAGTTGTGCGGCGCGGATATGGTCAGCGCCGCCGGAGTTGGATTGGCGCGGCAGGCTGAAGGATGGCAGCAATGTCTGCAACGCCGCGCCCAGTTCGCCGTCAGCCGCGCCGGCAGTTTTCAGGTCTTCGGCGGTCAGCACATCCACCGGCACGGGGGAGTCCAGCACCGTGCGCGAAGTACCGCGCGTACCGGTGACCAGAACAGTGCCCAGTCGGGATTCGTTTTCGACGCTAGTGGAAGTATCTTCGGCTTTTGCGGGTAGTTGCCAGATTGCACTGACAACTGCAGCGGCCAGTAATGAACGGGAACGGTAATGCATGTAACAGCTCCTTGAATCGCAGCTAATACCCGGCCGTTACCGGCAATAAGTCGTCGGCAATCAAAGCGCGGCAATGTCTGCTGTAGTTTTAGATAGCGGAAGGCAGCGAAGGCTGTTGAAACGTTAAATAGCGGTGAAGCGCAGTACCCCCCAGAGTGAATATTTTCCCCTTGAAGCCCGATGCTAGAGGAGCGGATGGCTTTCGCAAAAGAACCAATAACACTTAGGTTAGATCGCTCTAAAGGAGTGTTTTTAGTTCAACACAAGTGTTGCTGAGCAAACGGATCGGCCTGCAGATGAAAGCCGTTACGCTCCCAAAAACCCGCTTGCTCGTGTTCGACAAACTCAAGCCCCCGCAGCCATTTGGCACTCTTCCAGAAGTACCGCCCCGCCACCACCAGCCGCAGGGGCCAGCCGAAGGTTGGTCTGGTAATCGTGATCGGCGTGGGCCATGACGAACGCCGTCTTCGGCTGGATATCGAAGGCTTGCAACAGGTCTTGCAGATGCACTCCGCGCCACTGCGTGTCGAACTTCGACCAGCGTGTCACGCAGTGGATATCGCATTGCAGTTGGCGTTGCGGCAGCGCTTGCAGGTCGGTGTAGCGCAGCTCGACCGCGCTGTTCAGCGAACCGAACAGACGCAGCGACCAGTTCGCCAAGTCATACTCCGGCACGTCGCCTTCATGCAGGATCGGGAAGCGCTCGGTCAGCACCTGACCGGGAGGCAACCGCCCGCCGAATGCAGGATCTGCTTTCGGCGAACGGCTTTTGCGCAATCGCGCAGCTTTGTTGTGCATGTTCACCCCAAACTCAAAAGTGAAACCTGACCCTGTGGGAGCGAGCCTGCTCGCGAAAGCGGTGGATCAGTCACCGAAGTGGTGAAGGTTCCGGCCCCTTCGCGAGCAGGCTCGCTCCCACAGTTTTGATTGTGGTGAGCAAACTTCTGCGACCGCCACATATCCTGTGTGGGAGCGAGCCTGCTCACGAAGGCGGCGGATCTGTCATCTGATTTTTATTGGGCCACCGGTATCCACGCAGCCCGCGCCACATTGGCGGTATCGCCGAACGCCGGGAGTTTCTGTGCCAGATCGCGCACGTTCTTCACATCCAGATCGAGCAACTGCTGGCGGGTGATCAGCGTCGGCGGAACCAGCACCTGGTGCCCCGGATTCTCCCCGGCAATCAACATCGCCAGACTGCGCACGCTGATCGCCCCGGCCACTTGCGGATTGACCGCCGCTGTCGCCGCCCAGGCGCTGTCCGGCTCTTTCATGATCTGGATATCGGCGGTGGAAATATCCGCACTGTAGATCTTCACTTGGCTCGCCAGCCCCGCCTCGTCGACGGCGATTTTTGCGCCTTTGGCGAACTCGTCGAACGGCGCAAATATCACGCTGATCCCCGGATTCGCCCGCAGCACGGCGCTGGCCTGATCCGCCACCGAGTTGGCAATCGGCGGGTTCAGTGTGCCGAAGCGCGCCTTCTCGACGATGCCCGGATTGGCCTTCTTGACCTGACTCCAGATCTCGTCGCGGCGCTCCATTGGGGTAAACCCGCTGATGTACACATACCCGGCATCGAACTGCGTGCCGTTGTCCTTCAGCGCCTGATCCAGTGCCAGCCGCGCCAGCGCATGGTGATCCTGCTCGACCTGAGTCACCTGCGGCGAATTCAGATCGACATCGAACGCGACCACTTTGATGCCTTTGGCGATGGCCCGATCAATCGGCGCCTTGAGGGTTTCCGCCAGACCGAGTTGCACGATGATCCCGTCCACGCCCAGATCAATCGCCTGATCGATCATCTCGCCCTGACTCGCCGCCTGCTGCCGGGCATCGAATACACGCAGACTGGCGCCCAGCGCTTTGGTCTGCTGCTCTACCCCGCGCAAATACGCCTCGGGAAAATCCCCGGAAAACAGATAACCCACCAGTGCGATCTGCACCTGACCTTTATCGAACGGTGCCGGCGCGCCGGGCAATGCCGTGGCCTGGGCGTTAAGGGCCAACGCCGAGAGCAAGGCCCCCGCGAGGCAATGGCGGGCGAACTGTCTGATTGAACCGTGCATACAACTTCCTTGACTGAAAGCGGCTCAACGCGCCCGATGCGCGAGGCCAAAGGTGAACATCAGGGCCAGCACCAGCACCAGTCCCTTGACGAAATCCTGTGCGTAATACGGCGCGTTGAGCATGGTCAGGCCGTTAAGCAGCGAGGCCACCAGCAGCGCGCCGATCAAGGTGCCAAAGGCGTTGGGTTTCTTCGCGCCGAGTACGGCAAAACCGATCAGCGCCGCGCCTAACGCATCCAGCACCAGGCCGTTGCCCGAACTGACATCGCCGCGTCCCAGCCGCGCCGCCAGCAACAAACCACCGAGCGAGGCCAGCAATGCCGAGAGCACGTAAGCCAATAATTTGAAGCGCTGCACCGGTGCGCCGGCCAGTCGCGCCGCTTGCTCGTTGCCACCGATGGCATAAAACAATCGACCAATTCGCGTGCGCTCCAGAAACAGCCACACCGCCAGCGCCACCACCGCCGTGATCAGCACCGGTACCGGCACCACGTCCCATAATCGCCCGCGTCCCAGCGCCAGAAACGCCGCACTGAAGGTGCCCTCGGTTTCCACGCCATTGGGCAAGGTCATGCCCACCGCAATCGAACGGCCGCCCGTTGGAATCAGTTGCACACCGATCACCAGAAACATGCTGCCCAGCGTCGCGAGAATGTCTGGCACCCGCAGCTTGACGATCAGCCAGCCGTTGAGCAGCCCGACCAGTGCGCCACCCGCCAGACTGATCAACACCGCGGGCACCGCGCCCCAACCGAGCACGACCATCACGTAACTGGCGATCATCAGGCTCATCGCCGCCACTGCGCCAATCGATAAATCCAGGCCGCCGACGGCCATGGTCAGGGTCACCCCAAGGGCCAGCAGCGCCACGATCGACACCGATTGCAGGATGCTGAACAGATTGCCGACGCGCAGAAACGCAGGCTCCGCAGCGCTGAAAAACACCACGATCAGCGCCAGCAGCCACAACAGGCCATAGCGAATCAAGGCTTGCAGCAAGCGCTCGGCGGGGGCCGGCACGGTCGATATCAGTGAACTCGAATCAGGCACTCGCTCTGCTCCTTGGCGTGGCTTGAAGGGGATTTTCAACAGCGTCGGTGCCGGCCAGTGCGGCGACCAGCGTGGCGCGGTTGAGGCCGGCACGCGGATATTCGGCGACTACCGCGTGATCGCGCACCAGCAGGATGCGGTCGGCAATTTCCAGGGCTTCATCAACATCGGCGCAAATCACCAGCGTCGCGCGGCCTTTGGCGCTGTCGCGCAGCAACTGGCCGATCTCGCGACGGGCGCGCACGTCTACACCTTGAAAGGGCTCGTCGAGGATCAGCACCCGCCCTTCCCCGAGCAACCAGCGGCCCAACACGACTTTCTGTTGATTGCCGCCGGATAACGCGGTCATCGGCACATCGATGCCCGCGGTCTTGATCCCCAGCGCCGCCACTTGCGCCTCGACCGCAGCGGCTTCAGCGCGATTGCGGATAAAACCGCCGCGAGTGAAGCGTTCAAGAAACGGCATAGTCAGGGTGCGACGTAAGGAAAAATCAGGCACCAGCGATTGACTGGCGCGATCTTCGGCGGCCAAGAACACCCCGCTGCGAATCGCCGCACGGGGTGAGCCCGCCAGCCACTCAACGCCCTCCAGTTGCGCGGTGCCTGAGACAGCGGATCGCAGGCCAAACAGCACCTCGGCAATCTCGCTTTTCCCGGCGCCGAGCAACCCGGTCAGCACCACTATTTCGTTTTCGTGCAGGCTCAGGTCAAACGCGCTCGACCGAGGCAGGATTTTCATCGCGCTGAGTTTCAGCACGGCCCGCCCGGCCACACGCGGCACGTAAGTGTGTTGCGCAAGCGCCTGCCCGAGCATCGCCTGCACCGCCTCGGGCAATTGCCGCGCCGTGAACGCCCCCGCCAGCCGCCCATCACGCAGGACAATGGCGCGATCCGCCACCCGCTGCAGATCGGACAACCGATGGGAGATGTACAGAATTGCCACGCCACGACTGCGTAACGTATCGATCAAGCGAAACAAGCGCTGCGCTTCGGCATCCGACAAGGCAGCGGTCGGCTCGTCCAGAATCAGCAAGCGTGGCTGCAAAGCGAACGCCCGGGCCAGCACCACCAGTTGCCGTTCGGCCTGGCCCAGATGCTCGATCGGCTGCTCCAGCGGCAAGCTCAACCCAAGCCCTGCGGCAATGTTCGCGGCGCGCTCCAGCAGACGTTTGCGATTGAGCCAGAAGTCGGCATCAGGGCGGCATAGCTCATCGAGCAGCAGGTTTTCCGCCACGCTCAAACCCGGTGCAATGCCTTCATTGATCTGCTGATGCACCGCGACAATTCCGACCCTTCGCGCCGACAACGGCGAGCTGAAATGGCGCGGCTGAGCGTCCACCAGAATCTCGCCGCCATCCGCGCGTTGACTGCCAGCCAGAATCTTCACCAGCGTCGATTTGCCCGCGCCGTTGGCCCCGAGCAGCGCCACCACTTCAGCGGGATAAATCTCCAGGCTGACCCGATCCAGCGCCCGGTTCGAACCGAATACCTTACTGACCTCACGTACCCGAATCAGCGGCTCAGGGGCCACAGCGACAGGTGCACTCATAAAATTCCTTAACGTCGATGGGCCAGTGAACGCACCAGCCGATCGCCCAGGCTTTGCACGCCCTGAACGAGAATGACCAGCACCACCACGGTGGCGACCATCACTTCATTGTTGAACCGTTGATAGCCGTAACGAATCGCCAGATCGCCGAGCCCGCCGCCACCGATAACCCCGGCCATCGAAGAAAAACCGATGAGCATCACCAGCGTCAGGGTGATCCCGGCCAACAACGCCGGCAGCGCTTCGGGCAACAGCACTTTGAAAATCACATGGTGAATGTCACCGCCCATGGCGAGGATCGCTTCGATGCGGCCCTTGTCGACTTCGTCCAGGGCGTTTTCGACGATGCGGGCGAAGAACGGAAACGCGCCGATGGTGATCGGCACCACCGCAGCGGTGCTGCCCAGTGTCGTGCCAACCACCAACCGGGTCAGCGGGATCAGGGCAATCAGCATCACCACGAACGGCAACGAACGCCCAAGATTGACCAGCCCGCTCAGCGCCGCATTGAAGCGCGGCATGGGCACCAGTCCGGTGCGACGGCTGATGAACAGCAACACGCCCAGCGGCAGGCCGATCAACAGCGTGAACAGCCCGGCGAGCAAGACCATGTACACGGTTTCACCGGTGGCGTTGAGCACCAGTTGCAGGATTTCATCCCAATTGATCGAGCGATTCATGACTGCGCCGCCCGCGCGCCGTATTGCTTGAGAAAGCTCAGGCCGGGCGAGTCATGACCCAAAGGCAATCCGCAGGTGGGCCGTAGCGAACGGCCGAGTGTCGATTGCGCATCAGCCAGCAGCCGTGGCACCGGGCCGGCCTCGATCAACCGCCCGTTGGCCATCAGCGCTGCGTGATCGCAGATCGACTTGACCACGTCCAGTTCATGGGTGATCAGCACGATGGTCAGGCCCAGTTGCCGGTTGATATCGCGCAGCAGCTCCAGAATCGATTCGGTGGTTTCCGGGTCGAGGGCGCTGGTGGCTTCGTCCGACAGCAAATACGCCGGTTCCGCCGCCAGGGCCCGGGCGATGCCCACCCGCTGTTTCTGGCCACCGGACAATTGCGAGGGAAAGGCCTGCGCCTTGTCGCTCAAGCCGACCAGCGCCAGCAATTCGCGAACCCGCACATGGCGCCACGGCTTGCCGACGTTGGCGATTTCCAGCGGCACGGCGATGTTGTCGAACACATTGCGCGAGTGCAGCAGGTTGAAGCCCTGAAAGATCATGCCGATGCGTTGCCGTTGTTGGCGCAACGCCTTGTCGGACAGCGCCCTGAGGTCGACACCGTCCAGCAGAATCCGACCGCTGTCCGGTCGTTCGAGCAGATTGAGACAACGCAGCAGCGTCGATTTGCCCGCCCCGCTGCGCCCGAGAATCCCGTAGACCGCACCGTCGGGAATGCTCAGCGACACCTGATCCAGGGCAGGCGCCGGCGCTGACGGGTAGGTCTTGCTCAACTGCTCGACGATGATCATGGCTTCGCGTCCGCCACCGGAATCACCGAGCCGGCGAAGTTATCGGTGATGTACTTGGCCACTTGCGGCGAGGTCAGGTCTTTGGCCAGTTGCGCGATGCGCGGGTCGCTCTGCAAGTTCGGTGTGGTCACCAGAATGTTGGCGTAGGGGTTGTGCTCGGCCTTCTCCAGGCCCAGCGCATCCTTGGCCGGCACCAGTCCGGCGTCCAGCGCATAGTTGCCGTTGATCACCGCCAGATCGACATCGTCCAGCGAGCGCGGAATCTGCGGTGATTCGATCTCGAGGATCTTCAGCTGTTTCGGGTTTTCGGCGATGTCCTTGGGCGTCGCCTGGTCCGTTGCCGGATTGTTGAAACCGGGCTTGAGTTTGATCAGGCCGTTGTCCTGCAACAGGTACAGCGCACGGCTCAGGTTAGTGACGTTGTTGGGCACGGCGACGGTGCCTTTTGCCGGCACATCAGCGAAACTTTTATGCCGGTGCGAGTAGATGCCCAACGGTTCGATATGCACGGTGGCCGCGACGGCGAGTTTCTCGCCGAGGGCCTGCTCCTGAGACTTCAGATACGGCAGGTGTTGGAAGTAATTGGCGTCGACATCGCCATGCACCAGCAGCTCGTTGGAGTTCACGCCGTTGGGGATCTCGATGATTTTCAGATTGAGTTGCGGGTCGATCTTCTGCACGTACGCCAGAATCTGCGCATGGGGCACCGGGTCGGCAGCGACACGTAATGGCTCCAGCGCCTGAGCACCAAACGAGGTCACCAGCGCGCCGAGGACGGCCAGGGTCAAACCTGCTTTTTTCAACATGGGCGAAATCCTTGAGCGAGTGATGAATCAGGCGGTTTTGCGAGCGGGTGCTGGCGGCAGCAGCGCATCGGCATAGAACCGTTGCGCCACATCGGGATGCGAGCGCAAACGACCCTTGAGGTAGTTCCAGCCGACATCGCGAAACAGGGGGTTGAGCGGATCACTGGCCGGCCCGCGCGCTTCACGCAACAACGCGGTGGGCAAGGGATACAGCGGCACCGTGGCGTCGAGTTGCGCGCCGAGGAAGAAGGCGATGGACAGGCGTTCGCTGCCTTCGGGCGGCGAGACAACCCGATGCACGGTGGCGCGCAGATAACCGTTGGTGGCGAGCTCCAGCAATTCGCCGATGTTCACCACCAACGTGTTTTCCCGGGGCAGCGCATCGATCCAGCGGCCCTCTTCGATCTCCACTTGCAGACCGGCCTGTTCGTCCTGCAACAGGAAGCTGAGGAAACCCGAATCCTTGTGCGCGCCGACGCCCTGATTGCTTGCATCGACCGCCTGGCCCGGATAGCGCATCAGCTTGATGTGTTCATTGGGTTTGTCGCCGTATAACTGATCAAACGCATCTGCCCGTAGCGACAGTGCCTGAGCGAACGCTTGCAGCAGGCGCAATGACATGCGCGTCATCGCCTGCTGCCAATCGAGTAGCAAGGGTTTGAGTTCCGGCAGCGCCGCCGGCCATTGATTCGGGCCTTGCAGCCGCGCCCAGAACGGGCTGTCCGCTTGCAACGGCAAGACCTTACGCTCGGCGCCCAGATCAAACTGTTCGCGCTGGTCAGGTTGGCCGCGGGTGATCTCGGAAGCCGCGCGGTTGTAGCCGCGAAAGTGCGGCGAGTTGATCATGCCGACGGCGGTTTTTTCTCTGTCGGGCAAGGCGAAAAATTGCCGGGCGTGATCCTGCACTTGCTTGAGCGAAGCGCTGTCGATGCCATGACCGGTAAGATAGAAGAAGCCGACGTCGCGCGCGGCGTGACGCAGGTTTTCAAGAAATTCATAACGCTGTTGCGCCGTGCCTTCGAACAACGAAAGGTCCAGCGTCGGTAATGCAGTGATGTCCAGGGTACGCGGCATGATTCACTCCCGTGTGAACCAAACCTGAAGAGCCTTTGATCGATTCAGCGTGTGCCGTCATGGCAATCGGAGGTCTATCGGTTTGATGCTTTGATTCGTTGGCGAATCAAAACTAATCGATATATAAAACGGCTAACAAATACCTTTTTTGCATTAGCTTAGGTCGGATGCTTTTTGGGTTGAGGGTGTTTGGCAGGTGCGTGGAGTGTCAGGTAGATGGCTGCCCCCTCACCCCAGCCCTCCCGAAACATCCGACCGCCCCCCGAGGGGGCGAGGGTAAAGGGAGCCGATCTATAGCGCGTTCAAAACTGAGTTCGACTCGATGTTTCAGGTCGGTGTAACTCGCAAGAACAATCGCTGGTAACGTGTACGCCCTGCAACGGTGGCGCAGAGCACCTGAAGCAATCATTCTCTGCGTTGCAGCGCGCGGCCTTTTACCCAGCCGACGAGAGCACTTGGCGTGCCCATTTCGGTCCAGTTACGGAAAAGTATATGCACATGGAAATTCAAGACCAGGGGTTCTTCTGGTGGGCAGATGATGATTCTGAGACGCAGAGGACCGCCGGCTTATTAACGATAGACTCAAGCGGTCTGATCAAACTTGAACTGCACGAGACGTTGCCAGGGCGAAGCGGACTCGGCGGAGTTTTTGGTCAAAACCTTGCCGACTCCATTTCCCTGTTGGGCTGTTTGAAAGCCAGCGGCCAATATGTATTGCTCAAGGGACTGGCTGCCGTCGGTGGGCGCACGGGGCACAATTCACATGAAACGTTTATAGCCCGTGAATGTTTTATCTCCCAAAGGCCACCCACCTTTAAAAGCATCAATAAGATCAGTGTGTCCCTGGATGATCTACAGCAGTGGATACGCCCCGGGAAAATCACCTTTGATCGACCAAAGGGTAGTGATGGTGGTGGCGAGGCAATCGAAGCCAGACTGGCGCTAAATCCGGATGAGTCGTTGATCACCTCATCGGGAACGCTTGAAGTTATTCATGACTTCACCGGTTACGAACCCGACATGTGGGCCCATTCAATCAATGCCGGCATGTCTTCAAGACTGGCGTTCACGCCAACAACAGCGATGACAAGCGAGGAGGCACTGGACTGGTACCGTGCCGTCCAGGATTTATTGCTGATTCTTACGAATTCAAATTTAACGCTCAGGTGGCCTAAATTATTCTGGGAAGAGCATGGAAAACTCACTACGGCCGTTTTTTATTTTCGCCGCAACGCACCGGCCGACAGCCCGGTAAAATGGCATGAAATGCTACTGCCGTTCATTATGATCCGCGAGACGTTTGCAACCCTGCTGGAAAACTGGATAGACCAACGAAAACGTTTAGGCCCCGGCATCAGCCTCTATCTGGGAACCCGCCGAAACAAGCCCCTTTATGTAGAGCATCGCTTTGTCAATCTTGTGTGGGGGCTGGAAGCGCTGGATCGCCGCGTCAACGCTTCAAGCTGTGACGACCCGAAACTTACAGAAAAAATTCAGCGACTGAAGAAGTTCGTTGCAGAAAACGGCAAACAACTCAACCGTAGTGATCGTAAATGGTTAACGGGGCTTTTAGAGCAGCGTAGCGCGGAACGGCCGCTGGCAGACAGGCTCTACGACCTGTTAAAGCCGGTGGCTATCGGGCTTGATGACACAAAACTCAAAAAATTTACCCGCGCCTGCGCCGACCTTCGAAATGACCTGTCTCATCACGGTGGTGAAAGGAAGCCGGGGGATTATCAGTATTTCATCAGTGAATTGCTGAAAAAAACTGATGCACTTTCCACCCTTTACCTACTGCGAATCCTCAACCTGACAGGCTTCGACCCGACGCACATCAAGCACATGCTTTATGGCACGCCGAACTCGCGCCAGCTCAAGGAATACTTAATCGGAGCTGACTTGCTTCCCGATGTAGACATCGCTGAACTTCTCGCCAATTTAAAGACCCACAGTTCAACAGCAGCACCACAAGATGGAGACGATACGCCCTCTTAAACGTCCGTTGAACGAAGGTCAGGATAGCCGGTAGAACATTTTCGTTACCGGCGATCAGGTGCGCAATCCTGAGAGTGTCGGGCGTAACGCAGGCACTCTATTTCGCCAGCGGCAGGAATTGCAGGCAGGGAAAAACCGGTCTTAAAGCGCAATTGCCGGATCGGCTGGATACTCGGTGTACGTCGCGCCGGTCCGATATGAGAACTGCATTGAATCAATGGTTGTTACTGACGCGATCAATGATCGTCTGCTGGCTGTGATCAAGCCATAGTCGCTCAAAGGCCTTTAACATCAATACCCTGATTTTTAACAATGGTTTACATCGCTTTGGCAGGCCCCCCGATATAGTTTTTGCACCTGCCACGATCTGGAAATCACGCAATGCAGTCGAGCACTACTCTGGTGGATCCTGAGCTGATCAAGATCCGCCGGCTGTTCGCAACACCTCTGGCCAGTCTCCAATACCCCCATGCAGAAACCCTCAACGCCGAGCTGAAAACCCTCATCACCCAGCGCATGGCGCAAGACCTGTGCGGCACGCAGCGCAGCAATGAAGGTGGCTGGCAGTCCAGCAACGACTTCTCGACATGGGGTGGCGACGCTTGTGATGCCTTGGTGCGCTTCGCCACCGACTTCGCCGGGCAACTGACCGCCGTTCACAGCGAGCAATACGGCCTGACCGAACCGGCATTCGCATGGAAACTCAACGCCTGGGCCAACGTGAATCAGGCCGGCCACAGCAACTCACTGCATGGCCATCCCGGTGCATTCTGGTCCGGGGTTTACTGGGTCGATGCTGGCGGCCGCGAAGACGACCCGGCCGTCGGCGGTGATCTGGAATTCCTCGACCCGCGTGGCATGGTCGCCTCAACCTACAACCCTGCCCTGCGTATGCGCGTCGAAGACTGCCTGACCGCTGGTTTCAGCACGACCTGTGCCGCCCAAAGTGGAACCTTCCTGATGCTCCCGTCGTGGCTGATGCATTTAGTGCAGCGCTTTGAGGGGACGAGGCCGAGGATTTCCATAGCGTTCAACTTTGGCGCGTGAGTGGCTGAACCTCCCCTGCGGGAGCTGCGATGCGATCATTTTCTTTCGGAGGTATGCACTCCAGCTGTAGGAGCGAGCCTGCTCGCGAAAGCGGTAAGTCAGACAACCTCAAAACAGCGGATGGACTGCGCGATGCTCGGTCCGTAAACGCAATCCTGCTAGCGCGTTTAATTTACACAATCCGTTACGCCACAGAGCCTACAACGCCTTGCGCCGTTACCTACGCGTACGCCAGAATCCGCCGGCTTACACGGCTATGGGGCGGGCTATATCGTTTCCCTGTCACTGCATAACAGTGATCGGGTTTGGTAGCCCGCTTCTATAGTAGTCGTATGGCACCACCCTTTATGGTGGCCATGCGTGGGGCTCACTCGTGAGCGCCGGGTTTCCTACTTAGACCGGTCTACCAACCCGCGTATGGCCACCACCCCTCGTTTGGTAGCGAGAGTGATGGTTCCTTAATTTATTAAGTAGGACCTTTATCATGTTCAAAATCACACCCAACCCACCACAAACCGATGCAATCCCCCACGATCCCGCACTCGACCCGCAAAAGGTCAAAGAAGCCACCGACCGCGCCCTCGACTACTACCTCCGACCCGAAGCACTGGGAGCCCCGCCAGGCTCGCCCAGGTTTCGCCCTGTGTTCCTCGTCGACCCCACGCTGGATGACGAAACCCTGCTGGTCGAGGCCTGTGAATCGCTTTCATACGCCCATGCCATGGCCGGCAATATCGCCAACTCGGTGGGCGGCCCGGAGCGCAAACCGCTGCTGGCGCTGCAGCAGGTGATCATGTTGAACGAGCTGTTGGCCAATCGACTGCTGGATAAGCTGCGCTTGCCCGAGTAGTCGCAAGCTCCGCTGATATACGTTTGAGCGGGGCAATAAAAAGCCCGGACGCTTTTGCTGTCCGGGCTTTCAAGAGCAAGAGATCGCAGCGTGCCGCAGCTCCTACAGGGGGGTGACGATGAACCGCAGCGGGTTCAGGCGTCGTAGAACGGCGCGACCGACACGCGACTGCCGACAAAGAAACTATCCGCCACCAACCGCAATGGCTGCAGATCCAGATCACTGGCCTTGTCGCCAATCAACTGCTGGAAATGCCGATACACCGCGGCGTATTCGCCCTCCTCCGACACGGTCTGACGCACCCCGTCGATGCTCAACAACGCGCCGCCGTTATCCAGTCGCAACACACCTTCGGCGCAGCGAATTTCGATGCTCCATAACTCATCATGACCATGGTCGAAATCGAACTCGGCGCGCACATCGAGGTGGCGCGTGTCAGACATTTTGATCGACGCGGCAATCGGTGACTGGCAGTTGCCCGGCACGCGCAGTTCGGCGGATTCGACAAACAACGGCAGCGCCAGCAGGTGCGTGACAATCGACAAGGCATTGATGCCCGGATCGAAAACGCCGAGGCCACCCGGTTGCCAGATCCAGGTCTGGCCGGGGTGCCATTTGCGCACGTCTTCCTTCCAGTCGATCTGCACGCTTTGCAGGGTGCGGGTCGCGAGCCAGTCGCGGGCGGCGGCGATGCCGGGGGCGTAACGTGAATGCCAGGCGAACAACGCGCTGACACCTTGGTGCTCAGTCAGCGTCGCCAACGCCATCGCCTCACCCAATGTGGCGCACGGCGGTTTTTCCACCAGCACATGTTTGCCGGCAGCCAGCGCTTGTTGCACCAGTGCGAAACGCCCTTGCGGCGGCGTGCAGAACGCAATCGCATCAACCTGCGGGCCGTGTTCGAGTAACTCGCTCAACGACTGAAAATTCTCTACACCGGCGCAGGGCTGGCCTTGCGTGGCGACGGACACCAACTGGAAGCCGGGATTGGCGAGGATCGCCGGCACGTGTTGATCCTGCGCAATTTTGCCGTAGCCCACCAGGCCGAGACGGATCGGTTGCATCAATGACTCCTGTTTTTGTTTTAGTCAGCGAACCGGCAGATTACCTGCAAACACCGCGGTCGTCTGTCAACTCAACGTCACAACGGCCCGCAGGATCAGGCAAGCATTGCACAGGAATGCACTACTCCAACGCCGCGCGAAACCGCAAAGATAGTCCTCCGACAAATCCATTGAGGACGTTCCCATGCTCGTACAAGCCTACGGTGCCCACGCTGGCGACAAACCCCTTGAGCCGATGCAGATCAATCGCCGCGCGCCCGCCGCCCATGATGTGCAGGTCGACATTGCCTTCTGTGGCATTTGCCATTCGGACCTGCATCAGGTGCGCGCCGAATGGGCCGGCACGCAATTCCCCTGCGTACCGGGCCATGAAATTGTCGGACGCGTCTCGGCCGTCGGCGCGCATGTCGCGGATTATAAAGTCGGCGATCTGGTCGGTGTCGGTTGCATCGTCGACAGCTGCAAACATTGCGATGACTGCGAAACCGGCCTGGAAAACTACTGCGACGGTATGATCGGCACCTACAACTTCCCGACGCCGGACGCCCCCGGCTGGACCCTCGGCGGCTATTCGCAAAACATCGTCGTGCATGAACGCTACGTGCTGCGCATCCGCCATCCCGAGGCGCAACTGGCGGCCGTCGCGCCACTGCTGTGCGCCGGCATCACCACCTACTCGCCGCTGCGTCACTGGCAGGCCGGGCCGGGCAAGAAGGTCGGCGTGGTCGGCATCGGTGGTCTCGGTCACATGGGCATCAAACTGGCCCATGCCATGGGCGCGCATGTCGTGGCGTTCACCACTTCCGAATCGAAACGCGAAGCGGCCAAACAACTGGGCGCCGATGAAGTTGTCGTGTCACGCAATGCCGAAGAGATGGCGGCGCATGCCAAGAGCTTCGACTTCATTCTCAACACCGTCGCAGCGCCACATGATCTCGATGCGTTTCTGGTGCTGCTCAAGCGTGATGGTGCGTTGACGCTGGTGGGGGCGCCCGCCTCGCCGCATCCTTCGCCAAACGTGTTCAACCTGATCATGAAGCGCCGCACGATTGCCGGTTCGATGATTGGCGGCATTGCCGAGACGCAGGAGATGCTGGATTTCTGTGCCGAGCACGGCATCGTTTCCGACATCGAACTGATTCGCGCCGATCAGATCAACCAATCCTACGAGCGCATGCTCAAGGGCGACGTGAAATATCGCTTCGTGATCGACAACGCGACGCTGGCCGGATAAGGGCTGCGCGCCGTGACCCTTGTCGGCGGAATTTGACAGGCGCCGTGTTGCTCGCCAGAGTCGCACCCCTTTTGCGGCTATCGACGCCGCAGGTTTGGGCAAAACAGGGGTTGTCGTTGAACGAACAAACATTGTCCACGCGCCTGGAGCGCGTGGCGGCGCATGTGCCAGCCGGCGCACGGCTGGCCGATATCGGCTCGGATCACGGCTATCTGCCGGTGGCGTTGATGCGGCGTGGCGTGATTGCAGCGGCGGTGGCCGGTGAGGTGGCGTTGACGCCCTTTCATTCGGCTCAGCGCACGGTGCGCGACAACGATCTGCAGCAACACATTACCGTGCGTCTGGCCAATGGGCTGGCGGCGATCGAGCCTGGCGACAGGGTCACCGCCGTCAGTATCTGCGGCATGGGCGGCGAGACGATCCGCGACATCCTCGACAGCGGCAAAGCGCGTTTGAGCGGCGAAGAACGCCTGATCCTGCAACCCAACGGCGGCGAGCAGCCACTGCGCCAATGGCTGATGAATAACGGCTACCGCATCCTCAGCGAGGAAGTGCTGCGGGAGAACCGTTTCGACTATGAAATCATTGTCGCCGAACGCGCAGAATCCGTGAGCTACACCGATCAGGAGTTGTACTTCGGCCCCTTGCAGATGCAGGCTCGCAGCCCGGCGTTCCTGAACAAATGGCAACGCAAGCTACGTCTGAAGCAGCAGACGTTGAGTCACTTCACTCGAGCGCAGCAGGCTTTGCCCGAGGCGAAAGTGCAAGAAGTTGCTCGCGAGGCGCAATGGATTGCCGAGCTGTTGGCTTGACCGGAGAGGCAAAGCGGTCGATGACATAAAAAACGCTCGCGATCTGCGAGCGTCTTTCTAATGCGCTGAGTCAAATCAACACGGGATTACAAACCGATTTGCTTCAACCCCTGACGCATGCCTTGGTCCGCCTGTTCGCACCACTGTTTCAGATCCAGATTCGCTGGCAGGCTGGCTTCCAGGTTTTTGTATTCACCTTCGGTCAATACTTCACCCTTGCGACCCTGGGCTTCGCTCTTGTCGCCCCCACTCTTGTCCATCCCCCCTGGAATACCGGCCACGTAAGCCACCATTTTGTTGGCGTTTTCCGTGCTGTCCGCTTTCAGGAAGCCCTTGTCGACGCAATGCTTGATCAGCCCGGACATGTTGCGCCCGGTGTCGTACATTCCTTTCAAAGTGGCGGCGTCCGGCCCCTCTGCGTGGGCGACGTTGAAGGTGCCGAAAGCGGCGGTCATTGCGAGGATCAAAGCAGTGTTTTTCATGTTTATTCCTTTAAAAGAAAGAGCCTGGGTCAGTCAATCATCAGGTGAACAAGCACATCACCGAGCGTGCAGATTGTCTTCAATCCACTGGGCAAGAACGGGCCTTTCGATGCTTCGCGCTGCGTCCGCCAAATAGGCGGCCTCGTCCGCACCCACGGTCCATCCATGCGCTACAAGTATCTGCAGACCTTCAATGGCCTGCGCGTCTTCTCCCATATGGAAAACCGCTTGTCGCGCCGGGGTCAGACCGTTGTCTGCCACTGAGTCAACGCTTGCTCCGGCGTCGATCAATCGACGTGCACGCTCTACCGGGCCGAGTTTCAAAAGCGCCGACAATGTCGTGACGCCGGCGTCATCAGGGGTGTCGATCAAGTTATGGGCCTTGTACCAGTCGAGCACCCAGGCGAAGACAGAATCATCACTTTCCAGCGCCGCGCGATGCAGCAGGCTGCCACCGCCGAGGTTGCTTTTCTGAAAAAAATCCACGCCATTTTCCGCGAGAAAATCGAGTGTCTTCACGTTTTCAGCGACGTAGAACAACACCGGGATTTCGCTGTACGACTCGCCGTTTTTTATGTGCGCAAGCAAACGTTGCATTGCACTGCTATCTCCGCCAGCCAGCGCATCGCCGGCTTCATAAAGATCCACTAGCTGTTCTTCATTGATCATCGGTTGCTCCCTATACGAATCGGCGCCACGCCTGGCGGAACGACGACATGCCTGTTCGCGTAGCCTTCTGCCCGATCGAGCACCGGCTTGGCCTTGATGCCCAGGCATTGGCAATTGCATTCGCTGTCTGAATAGTCTTTCAAGGAATTTTTAATCCCTCTCTGAAGATCTCGAATTTCCTTGTAGTGCCCGCCCGGAACAGTCACGCCATGCTTATGCACATGTCCGCCCTTGGCATCCTCAATCGGATTGTATTTGCTGAACTCATGGCTAAGAAGCTGGGTTTTCGCCTCGATTTTTGCCAATTTCGCATAGCAGGCAGCTTTTTTCGCCGTCAGCCCTGACGGATCGACCCAGCCAACCGGGTTCGGCGCATAGGCATACAGGTTCAATCCGCCCGCCAGACCGATCGGGTCCTGGCTGATAAAACGCCCGACGCCTGGATCATAGTAGCGATGCCGATTGTAGTGCAGGCCGGTTTCATGGTCGTGGTACTGGCCCTGGAAGCGGATCGGGTTGGTCAACCCATGACGCTGCGCCAGTGCCGAGCGATGTTCGTCGATTTCCCCCCAGGCCTTGTAGTGGGCGCTCCAGGCAATGTCGCCCTGCTGGTCAGTCAGTTCCTGTGGTGTGCCGAGGTGATCGCATTGATACCACGCCA
This sequence comes from Pseudomonas sp. Irchel 3E19, assembly GCF_900187585.1. Classification (NCBI taxonomy): domain Bacteria; kingdom Pseudomonadati; phylum Pseudomonadota; class Gammaproteobacteria; order Pseudomonadales; family Pseudomonadaceae; genus Pseudomonas; species Pseudomonas sp. Irchel 3E19. The sequence continues at coordinate 104,604 of NZ_FYDT01000012.1, read as the reverse complement.
ACACATCAAAAGGATGAGCGATCGGCTTGTGGTTCCACAATGGATCATCTTCAACGCTGTACTCGTCGCTGTCATGCACCTGACCGATCAGGTCGATCGGTTGATGGCGCAGGGCTTGAGCAACCGGAACAAAGGATCCGGGCTCGAAAATATAGTGCACGGTGCGACCGGCACCGCCATCGAGGTGTGCCGGGCTACTTTCCCACGCCAGAGTGTCACCGTCCCAGCCATACAGTGTGAAGCCGCAACCAAGCTCGCGTTGTTGGCGCGCATGTTCATTGCGATTCCATTGTGAACCGGCCTCAGGCCGCTGTTTGTAATGGGCGCGGGAGTTTTTGTGGAGACGTCTGCCCAACGCGTCGTAGGCGAAATCCACGCTCAGCTGCGGGTTTTCGAAATGCACCAGCCGATCAAACAGGTCCCAGTGCAGGTCGCTGCGCTGACCGTTATGCCAGCGCCGGATCTGGTTGCCGCGATCATCGTAGTCGTAGTGGCTGCCGACAAATTCACGCAGCCGATTATCCAACAGGGTGCTACGCGCGGGAGTCTGGTCCAACGGTCGGCGGACTTCGCTGACATGAGCATCAAGCAGGTTGCCCGCCGGGTCGAAGGCGAACGTTTCCAGGCCTCGCCGAGTGGTCGCGCTGAGCAGTTGCCCGATAGGGTCATAGCGATACGTGAGGGCCCCTCTACGGCTGTCATCGATACGGGTCAATTGGTCGGCGGCGTCATAAGCGTAGTCGCGTTTGAGCAGTGTGGACTTGTCCTCGCTGCGCCCCAGCAATTGCTCTTGCAGACGTCCGGTCGGACTCCACTGCTGAGTTTGCAGCAAGCGGTTGCCTTGATGGCGGGCGACTTCACGGTGCAGCGCATCGCGTTCGTAGCCGATCAATTCATGCTCATCGAGGCGCAGCCCCAACAGGTGTCCGCTGCCATAAGTGAGCCAACTGACGCGGTGGCCGTCCGGGCGAACGGTAGCAACACGCTGGTTGAGCGCGTCGTACTCGTGCTGCCAGATCGCGACCGCAGGCTTTTCCAGTGCGAGGTAGTGCTGGTGTTCACGCAACAGATTGCCGGCCAGATCGTGAAACCACTGCAACCGGCTGTCAGCGTTGATGGCCATGATCAGATTGCCGTTACCGTCGTAATCGAAGGTTTCGCTTTGCGACTGGTCGCCCAGGCTGGCGTGGCGTTCGGTCAACCGCCCCATCGCGTCGAAGCTCAAGGAAATCACGCGTTCGCCGTTGAAGACCTGGGCCAGACGTCCTGTCTCGGGGTCGTATTGGTAACGGGTATCACGACCATCAAAGCCGGTTTCTTGCAGCAGACGGCCTACCGGGTCGTAGTGAAAAAGTGCGCGTTGTCCGTTGGCGTTTTCCAGTGCCTGCAACCGCCCCAGCCGATCCCAGCGATAACGCAGCGTCTGTTGCGCTGCATCAACTCGCTCGGCAACCGCACCAGCAGCGCTATAGCTCCACGTGGTACAGCGACCGAGACCATCGACATGCGCCAACAGCCGACCTTCGGCATCGCGCTCAAAACGTTCCTCGGTCTTGTCCGGGTGTTTGATCAGCGCCAGATGCCCGGCCTTGTATTCGTACTCTGTGACGTTTCCAGCGGCGTCGGTGAAACACACCATCTGCCCCCGTTCGTTGTAGTCCCAGACGCTGGATTTACCCGAACAATCGACGTACTCCACCATTTGCCCGGCAGCGTTGTAGGCCAGGGTTTTTTCATTGCCGTTGGCGTCCTTGATCGCCGTTGGCAGCCCCGCCTTGTTATAGGCGTATCGGGTTTTGTTACCCAACGGATCAACCGTTTCAACGAGGTTGCCGTGGTCGTCATGCTCGCGCTGCCATTGGCCACCCTCGGCGTCATGGGTCTTGATCAGTAAATCCTGATCATCGTAGGCGTAGTGCAGCACGGTGTGATCGGCGCGAATGTGTTCGAGCAGATTGCCCCGCTCGTCGTAGCTGTAACGATCAGTGCTGCCGTCGGTGTGCAGATGTCGAATGACGTTTTTAGCGTCATCACGCAATAGCCATTCCGAACGCTCATCCGCATGCCGAATGCGATAGGTGTAGCCAAGGATGTCGTAGTAATGCCAGGTCTCGTTGCCGAGTGCGTCCGTGACGTAAGTCAGACGAATGTTTTCATCCCACTCCAGGCGCGTGTCGAAGCTGCCGTCGTCGGCCCATTCGCGAATGGCTTTCGCGTCGGCGCCGACCCCTTGCCATTGCAGGTTCATGCCGCGACCCGTGCGGTCGGTATATCGGGTCACCAGATGATGTTGATACTGGTACGACCATGCCGCCCCGTTCTCGTCCTGAGCGAGAATCAGATCGCCAGCGGCGTCGTACTGATAGGCACAGAGTTGCCGTTGCGCAACGCCGTCGCGAATCTCCCAGATGCCTGCCAGTCGACCTTGGTCATCGAGCATCGTACCGAGGTGCAAATGTACCTTACTGACGTCGTTTTCCTGATAGGTGATCAGGTCCGAAATCACCGATTGCCCGCCGTGGCTGTGCTCGTAATGCAGCATGATCCCGGCACCGCTGCGCATCGAGACATTGCTCAGCACATAACGCTGGCCATGGCGGACGTAGGTTTCCTTGCGCTCAAACCCGCGGCACAGTAAAAGCTGATCTTCACTGCTGCGCACCAGCGTGATGTTTTCGATAGCGTCGTAATGAAACAGCCCGACTTTGGGTAGCGGCCAGGAATGGCTGCGACCATCGGCATCGTAGAACGACAGGGCTTCATCGACCCTCTCAAAGCGTGTCGAAAAAGGCGTAATCCAGCGCGCGCCCAGCGCCTCCTGATCGTAGGCGTGCAGATCCGAGCTGTAGCAACGGATCCAGTCGATCGGGAATGGGCCGGGCAAACTGAAGTCAGCGTGGGTCAGACTTTCAGAACCCGTGGCGAAACTGATGCTCTTGCACGTACTGGAACAGGTACCGTTCTTGTCAGCGCTGGGTCTTGCTCTGACCGGCACTTCAGTTTTCCTCGCCTCGACCCTGCCGGCCGCACCTTGATGCCTGGCCTGAGTGGTACCGCCGACCCTGACGTTGCCGGGCACCCCACGCCGGTTGCGCGCCCTCCACACCTCGACGGCTTTGGCCAGCATGACCAGCAGCGAGCCGATGGAAAACTGCATATTCGGATTGCTCAGCTTTTTCAACTGCGCCCGCAGCTCAGGCCCCATGGCGGTCAGTTGCGCCGTCTGCCGGTGCACCAGCTTCTGCGCATCCTTGCGCACGAGGAGCTTCGCCGCACTGTTGACCGCGCCTTTGCCCGCAGCCTTGTAGACATCGCAGGCCGCATCAAAAATATTGCTGATGGCCTTGGTGGGGTCGTGAAGCAGTTGCCCGCCTACGCCGCTGACCCTTTTCTGCGCTCTGTCGAGGTCTTGTGCCGCATCCAACTCGCCGTCGACCACCGCGTTCAGGCCCTTGGCGATTTGCTTCAGGAACTCTTCCCCCTTGTGCCCTGCCTTGTCCAGCAAGTCGGGCAACGAGGACTGCGCGGTTTTCACGAACTGATCGATTTCCCCAACGATGGTCGCGTTAAGGTGCCCGGTGACGACATTGATCACGGCATCCGCGAGCACCGCTTTGCCGGCGATCTTCATTTCCTCGCGTATCAGATACAGCATGGGGCGCAAGCTCATGCGAGCGGCGGCCATGTTGGCCGGCACCGGGATCACCCCGATCAGATCGATACCCAGGCTGACCCAGTCGAGCGGGTCGCGTTGCGCACTGCGGGACAAGACCGCGATGTCATTCAGGACATCCACCAAAGCCATGATGTTGCCCACGATCGGCAACGCCCCGGCGACATACTTGATGCGTTCCAGGGTCACATAGCCGCCGCTGACCTCTTGCAGCCAGGCATCGAACTTCGCCGCGTCACGCCCGACGTCCACGACCTGGATCTGATTGAGCGGGACTACCGCAACCTGGGATTCACGTTTTACCGCAGCAGCTTGAGTCGTCATGACAGCGTCCAACAGGCCCGAGCATGCCTCGGGCAATTATTGAAGACGCAGACCTGCGGCAACCGGGGGACACACGTCCCGGAGCGCAGATCTGGTTCCCTATTGAATTTCACCGGTTCAGCTAATGACCGCACCTTTCGGGCCACTGGCAATCAGCGCGGCCCCGCAAGCGGTTTTCATGCCGTCCAGCGCGATGGGAGTGCCATCGACGGTGTAGGTGCTGCTGCCCTCGGCAATCGGGAAAATTCCCTTGCACAAAGGGCAACTGACCTTGTGACCGAGCCCGGCAATCGGTTTGCCGTTGAGGTCGGTCCGGGAGAACGCTTCGAGGACTTTGCCACCGTGCGTAGTGGAGTCGCCCAAGCGGATTGCATCTTTCATGTTGTCACTCCTTTGACGGTCGAACGGGTCGCCGATCTCGACTTCAAACCCGACAGGCAGCGAGACCGCCGCTGCGAGTTTTCAGTTGCTCAACTTTGAATCACGAAAACAGGGCGATAAAATCTTCGAAGCTGTCGGCGATTTTTCGCCAATGATCATCTTCCCACCAGATGACGCTCGGATGCTTGCGATCGCCCCTGTAGTCGAAACAAAACGCACTGCCGTCACCCGCCATGCCAAAACAGATAATGTTTGAGAAGTCGGTGATGTCGGCAATGGCACCCGGCTCATCACTGACATCGCCAGGTTCACCGTAATAACCATCACAGACAAAATCTTTATTGAGCGCCTCGGATTTTTCCCGCAACTGTGACTCGCTCACATACACCTGCGCGAGCTCGGTCTCCAGCGTCTCGTCGAACGCATCTTGCTGGTTTTTCAGCCTGAGATTACAAAAGCCGTCTACCGTTTGATACTTGGAAGCGAAGGCGCTGTAAGCCTTCGGAAGGACCAGATCTTTGACATTCATAATGGCTTTCTCTTTTGATATTCGGGTCTTGTTTTCGCGTAGGCAATCGCCTTCAACGAGGCGCTGTTGCACTTGGTGCCATAAAGCGCTCTGAGGTCTCTTACGTCCTGTGCCAGGCGCTGGCGAGCCAATAGATTATCCTCACCGTCCTTTCTCATCGAGGCTTTGCCTCTTCCCGAGAACGTGCGTGTTTGCGCATGCGCTTGCGTTGTCATCAAAACGGCCGGCCCATCGTTGCGCGATACGCCGATGGTTTTGTTATAGGCATTCTGAGGCATGTGGTGGCCGACTTCGTCAGCCTGCCGTTTGGCGTCCATATCACGGAAACTTCCCCCGTCCAGACAAGGGCATCGCGCCAGTCCCTGTGGATCGATCCAGCCCAGGGGGTTGGGCGCATAAACGAAAAGATTCAGCCCACCTTCGTAACCCGCCGGGTCTTTGGAGATAAAGCGTCCCACCGCCGGATCGTAATAGCGGAAACGGTTGTAATAAAGGCCGGTTTCATGGTCATGGTACTGCCCCTGGAATCGGATCGGGTTACTCAGCCCGGGTTGTCGCCCTGACGCCTGGCTCTGCTCCCGGATCTCGCCCCACGCACTGTATTGGGCACTCCAGGCGATGTCGCCATTTTCGTCAGTCAATTCCTGCGGAGTTCCCAGATGGTCGCACTGGTACCAGGCAAGCCCGTCTACTGGCGGTGCCTTTGGCGTGCGGCTCCACAGCGGATCGTCTTCCAGACGGTAGTCGCCCGATGGATCAGCCAGGCTGGACAACGCGATGTACTGGTGTCGCCTGGCTTGCGCCACGGGTACAAACAAACCTGGCTCATAAACGTAATGAACGGTGCGACCCGCGTCACCGTCGCCTTGACCCGGACTGCTTTCCCAGGCCAGGTTATCCCCATCCCAGCCATAGAGCGTGAACCCGCAGCGCAAGTCGCGCTGGCGGCGTGCATATTCGTTCAGATTCCACAGCGAACCGGCTTCGGCATGCTCCTTGAAGTGCGCTCTGGAGTGTTTGTACAGACGTCGTCCCAACGCATCGTAAGCAAAATCGACCTCCAGGCGTGCATCGTCGAAATGCACCAGGCGGTCGAATAGATCCCAGCGCAAACGACTGATGCTTTCGTTGCACCAACGCTGAATCAGATTGCCACGTTCGTCGTATTCATAATGGCTGCCTGCGCAATGACGTAACAGATTGCCCGCCAGCCTGCCCTGCAACGGATCCTGATCAAGGGGACGTCGGACCTGCTGGGCTCTTTCGTCGAGCAGGTTGCCAGCCGGATCGAAGGCGAAAGTCTCGACAGCCAACCGGCTCTGCGCTTTGAGCAAACGTCCCACGGGATCATATTGGTAGTCCAGTGGACCGCGCCGCGTATCATCGATGTGAATCAACTGTCCTGCGGCGTCGTATCGGTACTCACGCTTGAGCAACGTGCGCTTGTCGTCTGCTCGGCCGAGTACCTGCTCCTGCAAGTAGCCGACCGGCGTCCATTTCTGGGTTTGCTGCAGGTGGTTGCCTTGATAGCGGGTGACCTCACGGTGCAAGTCATCTCGCTCGTAACTGACCAACTCATGTTCATCGACCCGAATACCGAGGACATGGCCGCTGCCGTAGGTCAACCAACTGACCCGATGACCATCAGGACGCCGCGTCGCCACACGCCTGTTGAGCACATCATATTCGTGTTGCCAGACTGCAACGTTGGCCTGTTCGAGGTGCAGATAATGTTGGTGCTCACGCAGCAGATTGCCCGCCGCGTCATGAAACCACTGCAAGCGACTGTCGGCGTTGCAGGCTGAAATCAGATTGCCGTTTCCATCGTAGGAAAAGGTTTCCTCCTGCGTCTGGCCTGCCTGACTCGCGCGACGGGTAATCAAGCGATTCATCGGGTCGAATTCGACCTGGGTAATCCTTTGCCCGTCGATGACCGAGGCCAGCTTGCCGCTGTCGGCATCGTAGCGATAACGTGTGACCTGCCCGTCGAAGCCGCTTTCCTGAAGCAAGCGACCTACAGGGTCATAGTCGAACTGTGCGCGCTGCTCGTTTTCGTTCTCCAGGGCGGTCAGTCTGCCGAGACGGTCCCAACGAAAGCGCAAGGTCTGCTCGGCTGCATCCACCCGCTCACTGATCAGTCCGGCAGCGCTGTAGCACCAGGTCGTGCAGCGACCCAGTTGATCGACGTACGCGAGCAAACGGCCTTCGGCATCTCGAGTGAAGCGTTCTTCGGTCTTGTCCGGGTGAATGATCAGTTCCAGTTCACCGCTGCCGTACCGATATTCGGTACTGTACCCAAGTGCGTCGGTGAAACTGATGATCTGCCCAAGACTGTTGTACGCCCACTCGCTCGCCTTGCCAGAGCAGTCAATGTATTTGGTCAGTTGACCGGCTTCGTTGTATTCGAGCCGGTTTTGCGCACCGTTGGCATCTGTGACCGCTTCGAGCAAGCCGGCTGGGGAATAGGCGTACTCGGTCACGTTGCCGAGCGGATCGACAGCCTCCACCAGATTGCCGCAGTCGTCATAGTCCCTTGACCACAGCCCACCCTCGGCATCGCTGATTTTGATCAACTGGTCCTGATCGTCATAGGCGTAATGCACGGTCGAACCATCGGCGCGCAGGTGTTCGACAAGATTGCTGCGCTCGTCGTAACTGAAGCGGTCAACGCTGCCATCGGCATGCACGTGACGCACGAGGTTCTTCGCTTCGTCACGGAACAACCATTCCGAGCGCTCATCCGGATGACGGATACGATAGGTGTAGCCAAGAATATCGTAGTAGTGCCAGGTCTCATTACCGTGAGCATCTGTCACGTAGGTCAGACGAATGTTTTCATCCCACTCCAGGCGGGTATCGAAACTACCGTCGTCTGCCCACTCGCGCACCGCTCTGGCGTCGGTTCCGTCCCCCTGCCACTGCAGGTTCATGCCGCGTCCCGTCCGGTCGGTGTAACGCGTAATCAAGTGGCGCGAATATTGATAATCCCAAGCCGAACCGAATTCGTCCTGTGCCTGAACCAGATCACCCGCCGCGTCATAACGATAAGCGCAAAGCTGTCGCTGGGGCGCGCCGTCACGGATTTCCCAGAGACCGATCACGCGCCCGCAATCATCAATCAAAGTCCCCAGATGCAAGTGAACCTTGCTGACATCGCCCTGGTAAGTGATCAGGTCCGAGAGTACCGGTTCATCAGCATGGCGGTGTTCGTAGTGGAGCATGATCCCGGCACCGCTGCGCAACTCGATCCCGCTGAGTACGTAGCGCGATCCGCAGCGAACGTAAGACTCCTTGCGCCCGAGGCCGCTGCAGAGCAGTAACTGATGTTCACCGGAACGAATCAGTGTCAGGTTTTCAACAGGGTCGTAGTGGGCCTTGCCAATGTTCGGCAAGGCGTACGCATGACTGCGTCCATCCGCGGCATGAAACAACAAACCATCGTCCACGCAATCGAAGCGCGTGGTGAACTCCGTTAACCAGCGGGCACCCAGTTCGCTGTGGTCATAAGCCCCCAGACTTGAGTAATAGGTGCGGTTCCATTTGATTGGAAAAACCCCCGGAAGACTGAAATCCGTGTGCGTCAGGGTTTCCGTTCCCCGTGCAAAACTGATGTCCCGGGTCGTCCCCGTCGGCACACCATTCTTGCAGCCACTGGCGTCCGCCCGCGCCGGCGCCTGGTTACTCTGCAGCTCCAACTGACCTTTGCCGGCGCGCTGCTCTGCCTTGCTGGTGGCCCCGGGTTTGACACTGGCACTCTGGCCATGCTTGCGGCGCTTGCGCCACGTCACGACGGATCCGGCGAGCATCTGCAACAGCCAACCGATGGAATGCTGCACAGAGGGGTCGCCAAGCTTTTTCAACTGGGTTCGCAGCTCAACACCCAATGTGCGCAACATCGACGTGTTGCTGAGCACCAGGGCCTTGGCGCGGTCCGGCAGAAGATGTTGCGCCGCGCTGTTGGCTACGCCTTTACCTGCTGCTTTATAAGCACTGAAGGCCGCGCCGAAAATATTGCCAATGGCCGCCTTGGGGTTATGTAACAGCTGCCCTCCGGCCGCACTCATTTTCGAGCCCGCTGCACTGAGGTCGCCTTTGGCGTCGAGCTTGCCATTGACCACGGTTTCCAGACCCTTGGCAATCTCGTTCACGGCTTTTTGGCCGAGCTCACCCGCATCGTCAAGAATGCTTGCCAGCTTGGGTTTGGCCTGCTCGACAAAATTGTCGATCGTCCCGACGATGTTGGCATTCAAATGCCCGATCAGTACCTCGATCAAAGAGTCACCCAGCAACATCTTTGCACTGTTGCGCAGCTCCTGACGCACCAGACCCAAGGTCGGGCGCAACGTCATCCGCGCCGAGGCCATCGTTGGCGGCGCCGGCAACACACCAATAAGGTTGATGCCCAGGCTGACCCAGTCGAGGATTTGCCGCTGCTTGCTCTTGGCCAGCGTGACGATGTCGCCAAGGGCGTCAACCAAGGCCATGATGTTGCCGACCACAGGCAACGCACCGGCAACGTTCTTGACGCGCTCAAGCGTTACCACCCCGCCGCTGATGGATTGCAGCCATGCATCAAATTTGGCGGCCCCGCGCCCGACGTCTTTGATGTCGATGGTGTTGAGCGGAACCACTGCCACTTGCGCTTCACGTTTTTTTTCAGCGGATGTCGGCGTAGTCATGACAGCACCTCACCGGGCAGCAGACTGGAAACGGAGCCAGGGGCGAGTTTTTTTACTGATGTTTCAGGAAGCGATACCGCCGGCAGGCTCGGCAACTTGCCTGCCTTGCTCGCGGCGCCGAGGATGCTCGACGCACTCGGCATCGCCGCGCTCGCCAGTTTCGGCAGTCCGGCTACTCCGCCCTGCACTGCGCCTTTCACCTGCTGAGCCGTTTGCATTGCGCCCTGCGCGGTCTGCATCGCACTCATCCCTGTTTGTGCCATTGCCTTGCCCTTCTCCAGCATGTCCCAGTTCTTGGTTGGCAACACTTGAGCGACCATCGCTTGCACCTGGCTTGGCACCTCTGCAGCGCCTGGCGGATTCAACGGCCATTCGGGTTTGCCGATGTAGCTGCCATCGCTCCAGGTGTCTGCCGGATCCTTGCCGAACAACACGCGCGCTGGCCCCGGTGCGGCGCCAGAGACGCTGGCGAAACCCTTGGCGTCGAGCTTGCCCTTGATGCTTTTGCCCAAGGCGTCGATGACTTCGTAATCGCCTTCCTTGATGCCCTGGCGCCCGGCGTACTGGTTGAACAGTTCCAGATTGCCCTTGCCCGGTTTCGGCGGTTCCGGGAATACACCGGCCAGGGATTTCGCCCCGGTATAGGCAAAATTCGCCGCATGCGCCGTGTACGGGCCGGTGGTGGCGTGGGTGATGCCGCCCGCGTTGTACGTTGTTGCACTGCCGCCGCCCTGGATCACCAGTTCGGTTTTCGCGGTAATGGTGATGCGGTCGGCATTGGCGGTGATGTTGAGTTTGGCCAGCAGGTTGATGCTGTCCTTGAGCGCCCGCACGTCGATGTCACCGGACGCGGCTACCAGGCGCCATCCCATGCTTTGCACGAACAGGCGCATGCCGCGACTGGCGCTGGCCAGCAGGCGTTTACCGATGGAGAGGCTAGTGTGCCCGGTGCTGCTCAGCGCCAGGTGTTCGCCGGTGGCGATGTGGCTGGAACGCGGGGTGGTCAGGGCGATGCCGGCCGGGCTGGCAAGGACCAGATGCGGTTCGGTGAACTCGGGGAATTCGTTGGCGGTGAGGTTCGCAGGGCCCGAGCCGAGTACGCCTTGGTGCTGGGCGTGCAGCGCCTTGGCGACGTCATCCTGATCACCGGCTTCCTGCGCTTGCAGCTCTTTGGCCTGCACGGCAAAACCGTCTTGCTGATCGCTCGCAGTGGCGAGGCGCTCGGCAGTTTCCGGCAGGTCTTTGTGGTGTTTCGATTCGTTCGGGCGCGGCTCGGTGGTGATCAGCAAGCCGGCACCGGCACGCACTGCGCCGTGGCGGTCGGTGCGCAATTCAAAACCTTCGCCCCGCGGCTGACCACCGCTCGGGCGCGGATGGGTCAAATAACCAAGGTTGATCGCACTCGCACCGTGGTCACTGCGCAGCGCGATGCTGATCTCGCTGGTGGTGTCGTCGATGCGCAGTTCGTTGGCGCGGCTGCCCTTGTATTCCTTGCTCTTGACCGTGGCGAGGGTCTTGAAATCCGGCAGTTTGTACGGCGGCAAATTCGCGCCGTGGTACAGGCAACCGGTGATCAGCGGCTGGTCGGGATCCCCCTCAAGGAAGGTGATCAGCACTTCCATGCCGACCCGTGGAATATTGATCGAACCAAAGGTTTCCGCTGCCCAGCTCGACGCCACACGCATCCAGCAACTGGTCATGTCGTCGTGCTTGCCTTCGCGGTCCCAGAAGAACTGCACCTTCACCCGACCGTACTGGTCGCAGTAGATCTCTTCGCCTTCGGGGCCGCAGACCACAGCGCTTTGCGTGCCGAGGACTTTCGGTTTCGGGTGATCGAGCGGCGGACGGTATGGCACATCCCACGGAATCGCGCTGAAGCGGTTGCGATAGCCCTGATGGAAATCGTCCTTGTTGTCCGTGGTGTCGCTGGTTACCGACTCTTCCAGCACTTGCGGCTGCTTGCCTTCGTGGAAGATCTCAGTGAGCAGCCACAGGTCGTTCCACGTCGGGTTTGCGTGTTCGGTCAGGGCAAGAAAATGTCCGCTGACCAGAATCGGCTGATCGCTGTTACCTTCGGCCAGACGGTAGTCGCTGCGATGACGTTCCAGCGCGCGATTAGCCAAATGTTTGCCGCGGTCACGGTCAACGAATCGGCCCGGGTAATCGTAATCTTCCAGGTCCGGCTGAGCGCTGCTTTTGGCATCGCTTTCCAGCTCGATTTTCGGTTTGACGAAGTCGTAATCGCGCCGTGTGGTACGGCTGGTGCGCGTAGCCAGACGCAGGCCGAAACGCTTGACCACCGGTTTTTCCGCGACCAGCCCGGAGTCTTGCTGATAGGCCACAGGCGCGAGTTTCGGGAACACCGTCTGGTCATCACCGAAGGTCAGTTTGTGGCCGCTGGCGGTGTGCTGAAAGTGGTAGTGAATACCTTCTTCCTCGCACAGGCGCTGGATGAAATCGAGATCCGATTCGTCGTACTGCACGCAGTAGATGCGCTCTGGGTAAATCGCGCTCAGCTGGAAGTGGTAATCGCTGGCGAGGATGCCGTGCTCTTCCAACACCTTGCTGATGATCTGCTGCACGGTCATCTGCTGGAAGATCCGCTGATTGACCCGGTGCGCGAGGTACGCCAGTTGCGGGCGCAGGGAGATCTTGTAGTGCGTCAGACGCTTGCCGGCCTCGCCCTGAGCGATGCTGTAGACCAGCCCGTGAATGCCGGTACCGGTCGGCGACAGCTGAAGAAACGCCAGTTTATGCAGCACGCTTTCGAGGTTGATCGCAGCCTTTTCGCTGACCAGTTCCAGCTCGAATTCGAAGGGGGTGTTGAGTGCCTCCCGGCCGGTAAACGACAAGACCTGGAAATCGTTTTCCACGCCATCGACGGTCAGGTTGAAATGAGGCTGATTGGCCGGTGAGAACATCCCTTGTTCCTCGCGCAATGCTGCGACGGGCGCCGGTTCCGTGGAGCGTGGCGCACGAAAAAATTCTGTAGGTCAAAGCCGCCCCGGCCAGCCGCACTGGCCGGGGCGGGACAACCATCAGCCATGATTAAACGACTGGAGCACGCCAGTCATCGGAACCCGAAGTACCGGATACTTCGTGGGTCCAGGTGATTTTGCGGTAGGTGAACTGCACTTCTTCCAGGTGGGTGAAGTGCGCGTTGCCTGGATCCTGGCAGTTGTGCATTTTGTTGTTGATGGCGACGATGATCGCGTCTTCCAGTTTGGTGGTGTAGTAGTGCTCTTGGGTACCTTGAGCCGAAGTACGGAACCACTGGATAACGATTTCGCTCATGCGCTCGCCGGAGGTCAGAGCCGCTTGCAGCAGAGGCGAAGCCTTGTCGTAGACCTTGGTGATCACAACTGGCTTGTGCACGCGCTGACCGGTTGGCTGACCGGATTGTGGGTCACGTGGGATGATCACGTCGTGGGTGAACGCCTGAACCATGACCTGGTCTTCGTGGCCTTCCTGGTAGGTGTTGCCAACGGAGTCGGCGGTGAAGGCGCCTGCAGTAATCAGGCCTTGTTTTTCGCCGGTAACCGACATGTACGCTGGTGTAGCCATGGGTGTGCTCTCCTTGCGGATAAATTTAGGGTGCCCGGGAGGCGAAATCGCCCGATGGGTGGCCGACTGCCATCAATGACCGTGCCAGGTTTTTCGAAGTGCCCGGGAACCGGGGCCTAAAACGGCATGGATCGTCACTCAGCTCGTTTTTCACCGAGATAAAGGGAGGAAAGTGCGCAAGAAGTTGCGCAGTACTGCGCAACTTCTTGCGCAGGATGGCAATGAGGCGTTAATGCGTTTCCTTATGCGGAACTCCGGCCTCTATCGCATTCAATCGCTCAATTGAGTTACACAAGCAGATGTAGTCTGGACAATCATTCCTTTGGGCGCCGTGACTGACCAAGGAAAGGGGTCATTCCGTAGTAGCGCACCAAGCGGCACATATCGCGATATATTCAGCCGATCTATATAGAATGGCAACTGAAGGAGATTCCCAGATGGGGCAAGCGGCAGTCACAGCAATACTAGCTGCAGACTCCGAGCCTAAAGCCTGGACAGTGTCCAAACTGGCCATTTACATCTGGGATAAGCGTAGGACGGCAGAACCAATAACCCAAGTTTTCACTGTGTCCAAGGGTGCGCTGTCAGTAATGTGCAGCCTTCCAATTCAAGTACTCCACCACTACAGACGTGCTCATCTCACGACAGCCAATCAGCTCTGAACACGCCTATATCTAGGCAGTCCTCCGCTTCCGCCCCATGAGTTTGGTCGCCAATTAACCGGGAGAGCAGGATAGAAATCGAATTTTCGAGGAAATAAAAAAGGCCAATTCAATGAATTGGCCTTTTTGCATTTGAGTCCGTCGATCATGTATTTGTGAAAATGATCAACTATTGTGTGAACCTACAGGATCAGAAATCCAGGTTGGAAACCGCCAGCGCATTGCTCTCGATGAACTCACGGCGAGGTTCGACCGCATCACCCATCAGGGTGTTGAAGATCTGGTCTGCGCCAATGGCGTCTTCGATGGTGACCTTCAGCATGCGACGCGAGCTTGGGTCCATGGTGGTTTCCCACAGCTGATCCGGGTTCATTTCGCCCAGACCTTTGTATCGCTGGATGGTGTGGCGCTTGGTGCTTTCGGCCATCAGCCAGTCCAGGGCTTCCTTGAACTCGGTGACCGCTTTCTTGCGTTCGCCACGCTGGATGTACGCGCCGTCATCGAGCAGGGTGCTCAGTTGAGCGCCCAGGGTGACGACAGTTTTGTAGTCGTTACTGCCGAAGAAGTCGCGGTTGAACGTCACGTAGTTCGACAGGCCGTGGGAGATCAATTCGACCTCTGGCAGCCACACGCCACGTTCACGATCTTCACGCAGGCTGGCCTTGTAGACCAGACCGGACTTCTCGACGGTACGCAGACGGACTTCGTACTGAGCCAGCCAGTCTTGCATCGCAGCATGGTCGCCGAGTTTTTCAAGGCTGACGGCCGGCAGGTAGATGAAGTGCTCGGTCAGTTCCTGTGGGTACAGGCGCGACAGACGCTTGAGAGTCTTCATCACCATGCGGAAGTCATTCACCAGACGTTCCAGCGCCGGGCCGGAAATGCCTGGCGCTTCTTCGTTCAGGTGCAGGCTCGCATCTTCCAGGGCCGACTGCGTCATGTACTCTTCCATGGCGTCGTCGTCTTTGATGTATTGCTCTTGCTTGCCTTTCTTGACCTTGTACAGCGGCGGCTGAGCGATGTAGATGTAGCCACGCTCGATCAACTCCGGCAACTGACGGAAGAAGAAGGTCAGCAGCAAAGTACGGATGTGCGAACCGTCGACGTCAGCATCGGTCATGATGATGATGTTGTGATAGCGCAACTTGTCGATGTTGTACTCGTCGCGACCGATGCCGCAGCCAAGCGCGGTGATCAAGGTGCCCACTTCCTGGGAAGAGATCATCTTGTCAAAGCGCGCCTTCTCGACGTTGAGGATCTTACCCTTCAACGGCAGGATGGCCTGGGTCCTGCGGTTACGTCCCTGCTTGGCAGAGCCGCCCGCGGAGTCACCTTCCACGAGGTACAGTTCAGACAGCGCCGGGTCTTTTTCCTGGCAGTCGGCCAGTTTGCCCGGCAGGCCGGCGATGTCCAGCGCGCCTTTGCGGCGGGTCATCTCGCGGGCCTTGCGCGCTGCTTCACGGGCACGTGCTGCATCGATCATCTTGCCGACAACGAGCTTTGCTTCGTTCGGGTTTTCCAGCAGGAAGTCGGAGAAGTATTTGCCCATTTCCTGTTCGACCGCGGTCTTCACTTCGGAAGAGACCAGCTTGTCTTTGGTCTGGGAGCTGAACTTCGGATCCGGCACTTTCACCGAAATGATCGCGGTCAGGCCTTCACGCGCATCGTCACCCGTGGTGGCGACTTTGTGCTTCTTCGCCAGGCCTTCAGCTTCGATGTAGGTATTCAGGTTACGCGTCAGTGCGGAACGGAAGCCCACCAGGTGAGTACCACCGTCGCGCTGCGGAATGTTGTTGGTGAAGCACAACAGGTTCTCGTTGAAGCTGTCGTTCCACTGCAGGGCGATTTCCACGCCGATGCCGTCTTCACGCTGGATGTTGAAATGGAACACCTGGTTGACCGCAGTCTTGTTGGTGTTCAGGTATTCAACGAACGCACGCAGACCGCCTTCGTACTTGAACAGCTCTTCCTTGCCGCTGCGCTCATCCTTGAGGACGATGCCGACACCGGAGTTGAGGAAGGACAGTTCACGAATACGCTTGGCCAGGATGTCCCAGCTGAAGTGGATATTCTTGAAGGTGTCAGCCGATGGCTTGAAGTGAATCTGGGTGCCAGTGGTTTCGCTGTCGCCAACGATGGCCATCGGTGCCTGAGGCACGCCGTGGACGTAGGTCTGTTCCCAGATCTTGCCGCTGCGGCGAACGGTCAGTACCAGTTCTTCGGACAGCGCGTTCACTACCGAAACACCTACACCGTGCAGACCGCCGGATACTTTGTAGGAGTTGTCGTCGAACTTACCGCCAGCGTGGAGGACGGTCATGATGACCTCGGCGGCGGAAACGCCTTCCTCTTTGTGCACGTCTACCGGGATGCCACGGCCGTTGTCTTTAACGGTGATGGACTCATCCGGGTGGATGATGATGCTGATGTCGTCGCAGTGGCCAGCGAGGGCTTCGTCGATCGAGTTGTCGACCACTTCGAACACCATGTGGTGCAGACCGCTGCCATCGTCGGTGTCACCAATGTACATACCGGGACGTTTGCGTACGGCATCCAGGCCTTTCAGCACTTTAATGCTCGTTGAGTCGTACGTATTTTCTTCGCTCAATGCCTTCACTCCCGATGGTCGTGGGTCTGGGTGATACGGCCCTGTTCCACGTGGAACAAAGCGACTGGCGTTTCCGTCTGCCAGCCTTCCCTCAATAATTCGTGATCTACACAGGTGATAAACACCTGGCAGCGTAAGTCTTCCAGCAAACGGCACAGCGCACGGCGATGGCTCTCGTCCAGTTCGGACGGCAAGTCATCCACCAGATAAATACACTGACCGCGTCGGGCCTGGCTCACCAGATGCCCTTGGGCAATCCGCAATGCGCAGACCACCAACTTCTGCTGACCCCGGGACAAGATGTCCGCGGCGTTGTGTGCGCCCAATCTAAGACGCAAATCAGCTCGTTGTGGCCCGGCCTGGGTGTGACCCATCTGCTGATCCCGTTGCAGGGACCCGGCAAGTACGGCACTCAACTCCCGATCTTTGTCCCAGCCTCGGTAATAGCTGAGCGTCAAACCTTCGAGCTCAACCAGCTCGCTCAAGGTTTGTTCAAAGACTGGTTTCAAGGCTTTGATGTAGGCGCGGCGGTATTCATCGATTTCAGCGCTGGCCTGGCACAGTTCCCTGTCCCAAACCGCTTGCGAAACGGCGTCAAGTGTACCATGCCGCAGCCAAGAGTTTCTCTGGCGCAGGGCCTTCTGCAAGCGCTGCCAAGTGGCCATGAACCGCGGTTCAACGTGGAATACGCCCCAATCGAGAAACTGCCGGCGAATCTTCGGCGCACCTTCCAGCAGACGGAAGCTGTCGGGGTTGATCAACTGCAGCGGCAGGATCTCCGCCAGTTGCGCAGCACTGCGGGCGTTCTGGCCGTCGATGCGGATCTGGAATTCGCCCTGACGGTCGCGTGATATCCCCAGCGCACTCTGACCACCCTCGGCCAATTCGACCTGACCGAACACGGTGCAGGCAAGTTGCTCGTACTGAATGACCGGCAACAGACGCGTGCTACGAAACGAACGGGCAAGCCCCAGCAGATGAATGGCTTCCAGAACACTGGTTTTGCCGCTGCCGTTGGCGCCGTAAAGAATATTGATGCGGGGGGAGGGGGAGAAGGTCACCGGGTGCAGATTGCGCACCGCGGTGACCGAAACACGACTTAAGGACATCCAGGGTCAGCTGATTACAGACGCATCGGCATGACGACGTAAGCCGAATCGTCGTTGTCGGACTCTTGCACCAGCGCACTGCTGTTGGAGTCGGACAGGATCAGACGAACCTGCTCGGTGGTCATCACGCCCAGCACGTCGAGCAAGTAGCTCACGTTGAAGCCGATTTCCAGAGAGCCGCCGTTGTATTCAACGCCTACTTCTTCTTCCGCTTCTTCCTGCTCCGGGTTGTTGGCCTGGATCTTCAACTGACCGCTGGCCAGTTGCAGACGAATACCACGGTACTTCTCGTTGGACAGAATCGCGGTACGGCTGAACGCTTCACGCAGCGCCTGACGATCGCCGAGCACCAGCTTGTCGCCGCCCTTCGGCAGAACGCGCTCGTAGTCCGGGAATTTACCGTCGACCAATTTAGAGGTGAAGGTGAATTCGCCGGTGGTGGCGCGGATGTGGTGTTGGCCCAGCACGATGCTGACGTTGCCGTCCGGCTCGGTGAGCAGACGTGCCAGCTCAAGAATACCTTTGCGCGGCACGATCACCTGGTGGCGATCAGGCTGGCCGATATCGGCTTTCATCGAGCACATGGCCAGACGGTGACCGTCAGTGGCCACAGCGCGGATGATGCCTTCAGACACTTCCAGCAGCATACCGTTGAGGTAATAACGCACGTCCTGCTGGGCCATTGCAAAGCTGGTGCGTTCGATCAGACGACGCAGTTTGCTTTGCTCCAGGCTGCAGGTCAGCGAGCCCGGGCCTTCTTCAACAGTCGGGAAATCGTTGGCCGGCAGGGTCGACAGGGTGAAGCGGCTACGGCCGGCCTTCACCACCAGCTTCTGCTCGTCGACCTTGATGTCGATCAGCGCATCGTTGGGCAGGCTTTTGCAGATGTCCATCAGCTTGCGCGCAGGCACGGTGATGGAACCTGTTTCAGCCGGCTCTTCAAGTTGCACACGACCGACCAGTTCGACTTCAAGGTCAGTACCGGTCAGCGACAGTTGCTGGCCTTCGACAACCAGCAGCACGTTGGAGAGTACCGGCAAGGTCTGTCGGCGCTCGACAACGCCTGCGACCAGTTGCAGGGGTTTCAACAGGGCTTCGCGTTGAATGGTGAAATGCATGGTCTAGTCCCTTGCCTTAATAAGCTGCGCTGGTGTTCATCAAGTGGTCAGTGTACGCAGCAGGTTCTTGTAGTCCTCGCGGATGTCCGCGTCGGATTCCTTAAGTTCGTTGATCTTGCGGCAGGCGTGCAAAACAGTCGTATGGTCGCGGCCGCCAAACACATCGCCGATTTCCGGCAGGCTGTGGTTGGTCAGTTCCTTGGACAACGCCATGGCGACCTGACGTGGACGCGCGACCGAGCGCGAACGGCGCTTGGACAGCAAGTCGGAGATCTTGATCTTGTAGTACTCGGCGACAGTGCGCTGAATGTTATCCACAGAGACCAGCTTGTCCTGCAACGCCAACAAGTCTTTCAGCGATTCGCGAATCAACTCGATGGTGATGTCGCGGCCCATGAAGTGCGAGTGGGCGATCACGCGTTTCAGCGCGCCTTCCAGCTCACGGACGTTGGAGCGAATACGCTGGGCAATGAAGAACGCGGCATCGTGTGGCAAGTCGACTTTGGCCTGGTCGGCCTTCTTCATCAAGATCGCTACGCGGGTTTCCAGCTCCGGCGGCTCGACGGCAACCGTCAGGCCCCAGCCGAATCGGGATTTGAGGCGCTCTTCAAGGCCTTCGATTTCTTTCGGGTAGCGGTCACTGGTGAGAATGACCTGCTGGCCACCTTCAAGCAGGGCGTTGAAGGTGTGGAAAAACTCTTCCTGGGAGCGCTCCTTGCGGGCGAAGAACTGAATATCGTCGATCAGCAAGGCGTCCACCGAACGGTAGAAACGCTTGAACTCGTTGATTGCGTTCAGTTGCAGCGCCTTGACCATGTCGGCCACGAAACGCTCGGAATGCAGGTACACGACCTTGGCATTCGGGTTTTTCTTTAATAGATGGTTTCCCACCGCGTGCATCAAGTGAGTTTTACCCAAGCCAACGCCACCATAAAGGAAGAGTGGGTTGTAACCATGCTTGGGATTGTCCGCCACTTGCCAGGCCGCCGCGCGGGCGAGCTGGTTGGATTTACCTTCGACGAAGTTTTCGAAAGTGAATGTGCGGTTCAGGTAACTGGTGTGCTTGAGCGCACCTTCGACCTGCACGGTGCGCTGTTCGGCGCGAACCGGGGCTTGTTGCGACGCGGCCCCGGCCATCGGATCGAAGCTGTCACGGGACGGCTCTTGGCTGACTTCGGCGGTTTTCTGCGTGGAGCGCTTGGCAGGAGCTGGCGTCGGGGCAGGCGCTGGTGTGCTTGCCGGCGCGGCATTGGCCTGAGCCTGGGAAGCCTGCGCGGCCGCCAACGGAGCATTTGGCGCTGCACGTGGTGCCGAACTGCGCTTGCTGCCTATTAATAAGGAAAGCGCTGGCGCCATGCCGTTACCGTGCTCATCCAGCAGTTCAAGGACACGCCCCAGGTACTTTTCGTTGACCCAGTCCAGCACAAAACGGTTCGGTGCGTAGACGCGCAACTCGTCGCCTTCGGCTTCGACCTGTAGTGGACGGATCCAGGTGTTGAATTGTTGGGCAGGCAGCTCCTCGCGCAAAAGCTCCACGCACTGCTGCCAAAGTTCCACTGACACGGATATCCCCTAAGTTGAAAGCCGGTGAGGCAAAAACAAGCGGCCATTGTAGCGGCGAGCCGCCCACTTATCCACATGCAGGTTGCCCGCTGCTCATGATTTATCAATGCGTTAACCGGGGAAAAGGCGACCAACGGTATGTGAATAAGCTCTGTGGATAACCGCCACTAAGGCCACTGGACAAGTGGGGGTAAAACTCGGTGGATAACCTGCCTGTGGATAACAGACCATTCCACACACAGGTTATCCGACAGCGCAGCACAGGCTGACCACGGTTTCCAACTGTAGTTGTCATTCTCTGTACATCAAGTGAAATATGGTCTGGAGGCAGTTATCCACAGACGAGTGCCGCTCTAGCTTTTATAAGCTTTACAGAAAAGCTTTAAATAATTCCCTTCTTTATTTTTATGTATGGCGAGCAGGTGTTCAGAAGAAGAAGCCCCTGAGATCTATTTATAAGGAAACGTTGGTTGGAAATTGACCTGAAGGCTTGCTTTCTCTAGAATCCCCGGTCTCTTAAAACGGGGGCCATTCCGGCCCGTTGTGGACGAACCAGGTAACACGACATGAAACGTACTTTCCAACCAAGCACTATCAAACGCGCTCGTACCCACGGTTTCCGTGCTCGCATGGCTACCAAGAACGGCCGCGCAGTCCTGTCGCGTCGTCGCGCCAAAGGTCGTGCGCGTCTGGCAGTTTGATAATCCGGTACTGGAGGTGAGTCAGGACTTCAGTCGGGAAAAGCGTTTGCTTACCCCCCGGCATTTCAAGGCAGTCTTTGACTCCCCTACCGGCAAGGTTCCGGGGAAAAATCTCCTGCTCCTTGCACGCAACAACGATCTTGATCACCCCCGTCTCGGGCTGGTTATCGGGAAAAAGAGCGTAAAGCTCTCCGTTGAGCGCAATCGCCTCAAACGTCTGATGCGCGAATCGTTCCGTCTGCACCAGGATTCACTGGTCGGCTGGGACATCGTTATCGTCGCGCGCAAAGGTTTGGGTGATGTAGAAAACCCCGAATTGATTCAGCATTTCGGCAAGCTCTGGAAGCGTCTGGCCCGTAACAAGCCAGTTCCAGCAGTCAACACCGAAACTGTAGGGGTAGACAGTCCAGATGCGTAAACTGGCCCTCGTTCCGATCCAGTTTTATCGCTACGCCATTAGTCCTTTGATGGCCAGTCACTGTCGTTTCTACCCCAGTTGTTCCTGCTACGCGTATGAAGCCATTGAAACTCATGGCCTTCTGCGCGGTGGCTGGCTGACCTTTCGTCGTTTAGGTCGCTGTCATCCGTGGAATCCCGGTGGTTATGACCCGGTTCCACCTATCCCTACCTCCCGTTCTTCTTCGATGGCCGAGTAATCATGGATATCAAACGCACGATCCTGATCGTCGCCCTGGCAATCGTGTCCTACGTTATGGTTCTTAAATGGAACCAGGACTATGGTCAGGCTGCCCTGCCGACTCAGAATGTTGCTTCCAGTACGACTACATCCGGTTTGCCGGACCCCGCCACTGGCAATAATGCTGCCGCCAGTGACGATATTCCGCGCGCCGCTAGCGATACCAGCGCACCTGCCGAAACACCGGTAGCCGCCAGCAAGGATCTGATCCAGATCAAAACCGACGTGCTCGATCTTGCGATCGATCCACAAGGTGGTGACGTTGCTCAACTGACCTTGCCTCTGTATCCACGTCGTCAGGATCGTCCTGATGTTCCGTTCCAGCTGTTCGATAACGGCGGTGAGCGTGTTTATCTGGCGCAAAGCGGTCTGATCGGCACCAATGGCCCGGACGCAAATCCGGCCGGTCGTCCGGTTTACTCTTCGGAGAAGAAGACTTATCAACTGGCTGACGGTCAGGACCAACTGGTTGTCGACCTGAAGTTCAGCAAGGACGGCGTCAATTACATCAAGCGTTTCACCGTGAAACGCGGCCTGTATGACGTAGCCGTTTCCTACATTGTGGATAACCAGAGCGCTCAGCCCTGGAATGGCGCAATGTTCGCCCAGTTGAAGCGTGATAGCAGCGCCGATCCTTCGTCCACTACTGCGACTGGCACCGCGACTTACCTGGGCGCCGCCCTGTGGACAAGTTCGGAGCCGTACAAGAAAGTGTCCATGAAGGACATGGACAAGGCCCAACTGAAAGAAACCGTCACCGGCGGTTGGGTAGCGTGGCTGCAACACTACTTCGTGACTGCATGGATTCCGGCAAAAGGCGAAAACAACATCGTCCAGACCCGTAAAGACAGCAAAGGCAACTACATCATCGGTTACACCGGTCCTACTCTGACCGCTGCACCGGGTGCCAAAGTTGAAACCAGCGCTGTGCTGTACGCAGGTCCGAAAAGCCAGGCTGTGCTAAAAGAGTTGTCCCCAGGTCTGGAACTGACCGTCGACTACGGCATTCTGTGGTTCATTGCCCAGCCAATATTCTGGCTGCTGCAACATATCCACGCGATTGTCGGTAACTGGGGCTGGTCGATCATCTTCCTGACCATGCTGATCAAGGGTATTTTCTTCCCTCTGTCGGCTGCCAGCTACAAATCTATGGCGCGCATGCGTGCCGTTGCACCGAAACTGGCTGCACTGAAAGAGCAACATGGCGATGACCGGCAGAAAATGTCGCAAGCCATGATGGAGCTGTACAAGAAAGAGAAGATCAATCCGCTGGGCGGCTGCTTGCCGATCCTCGTGCAGATGCCGGTTTTCCTTTCGCTGTACTGGGTTCTGCTGGAAAGCGTGGAAATGCGTCAGGCGCCATTCATGCTGTGGATCACTGACTTGTCGATCAAGGATCCGTTCTTCATTCTGCCGATCATCATGGGCGCAACCATGTTCATCCAGCAGCAGCTGAACCCGACGCCTCCGGATCCGATGCAGGCGAAGGTCATGAAAATGATGCCAATCATCTTCACCTTCTTCTTCCTCTGGTTCCCTGCTGGTCTGGTGCTGTACTGGGTTGTGAACAACTGCCTGTCGATTGCACAACAGTGGTACATCACGCGTAAGATCGAAGCGGCGACGAAAAAAGCCGAGGCGTAACTTACTCTGTGGATAACACCACTCAAAACGCCCCCTAGTGGGGCGTTTTGCTATCTGCCACTTTTGTCTGGATTCCGGTTTATGAGCGCACCTCGTGAAACCATCGCAGCTGTCGCCACCGCCCAAGGTCGCGGCGGTGTGGGTATCGTCCGTATTTCCGGACCGCTGGCCAGTGTTACGGCCAAAGCCATCGCCGGCCGCGAACTGAAACCACGCTATGCCCATTACGGGCCTTTTTTCAGTGACGACCAGCAGGTGCTCGACGAAGGTCTGGCGCTGTACTTTCCGGGGCCGAACTCATTCACAGGTGAAGACGTGCTGGAATTGCAGGGCCACGGTGGCCCGATCGTTCTGGACATGTTGCTCAAGCGTTGCCTGGAACTGGGCTGCCGTTTGGCACGGCCGGGCGAGTTCAGCGAGCGCGCCTTCCTCAATGACAAACTCGACCTGGCCCAGGCCGAGGCGATCGCCGACTTGATCGAAGCGAGTTCTGCACAGGCCGCGCGCAACGCCCTGCGTTCTTTGCAGGGTGCGTTTTCCCAGCGTGTGCATAACCTCACCGAACAATTGATCGGCCTGCGCATCTACGTCGAAGCGGCTATCGACTTCCCGGAAGAAGAAATCGACTTCCTCGCTGATGGCCATGTGTTGAGCATGCTCGACAAGGTCCGCAATGAATTATCCACAGTGCTGCGCGAGGCCGGGCAGGGTGCCTTGTTGCGCGATGGCATGACTGTGGTGATCGCTGGCCGACCGAATGCCGGCAAGTCCAGCCTGCTGAATGCTCTGGCCGGGCGCGAAGCGGCGATCGTTACCGAGATTGCCGGCACCACGCGGGATATCTTGCGCGAACATATCCACATCGACGGCATGCCGCTGCACGTTGTCGATACCGCCGGTCTGCGCGATACCGACGATCAGGTAGAAAAGATCGGCGTCGAGCGAGCATTGAAAGCCATCGGTGAAGCGGATCAAGTGTTGCTGGTCGTCGATGCGACGGCGCCAGAAGCCTTGGACCCATTCGCCTTGTGGCCGGAATTTCTTGAAGTACGCCCCGATCCGGCGAAGGTCACCCTGATTCGTAACAAAGCTGATCTTACGGGCGAAGCCATTGCCCTGGAAGTCAGCGAAGATGGCCACGTAACCATCAGCCTGAGCGCCAAATCGGCAGGCGAAGGTCTGGAATTACTGCGTGATCATCTCAAGGCCTGCATGGGTTACGAACAAACCTCGGAAAGCAGTTTCAGTGCTCGTCGCCGGCATCTGGAAGCCTTGCGCCATGCCAGTGCGGCGCTGGAACACGGTCGCGCGCAGCTGACTCTGGCGGGGGCAGGTGAACTGCTGGCCGAAGATCTGCGCCAGGCCCAGCACTCTCTGGGGGAAATCACCGGGGCCTTCAGCTCCGATGATCTGCTGGGACGGATCTTTTCCAGTTTCTGCATCGGTAAATAATCCGCCGCTGTATTCAAACGGGCCCGTTCGTGGCCCGTTTTTGTTTCTACTTTCTTAATACCAGCCTCAATTGCCCGACTGATTCTCCAGCTCGAGCGGTTTTTTCGTGCCCGGAATTCATCCGGTCATCGATTTTCTGTGGATTAAGCCCTGTGAATAACTGCCACTGAGGTCAGTTGATAACAGGGCCGGAAAACTGGATATAAACCCCTCTGTGGATAACTGCCCGTTTCATCCACAGGCTTACACTGGTTATCCAAGGGCCTCATTGGTACATGAGCACAGGGTTTTGAATCTCTGTACACATTGAATATAAAGGTCTGTAGTGATCTATCCACAGAAAGGTGGGGCAGTAAGAATAAACATAAAAACAAAGATTCTATAAATTTCTTTCTTTTTTATTTTTTTAACCGCGAGTTCTCCACAGCTGGTTAAATTTTGTGCAAAGGGTTCTTTAGGAAGGGCGAAGTCCCTATACTTGCCGACCAGGTTCAGAAACCTGATCTCAAACTATTCCTGAATTACCTACTTAAGCAGGCACGAGGTGCGTGGTGGATTTCCCTTCCCGTTTTGAAGTGATCGTCATCGGCGGCGGTCATGCCGGTACCGAGGCAGCACTGGCCTCAGCACGTATGGGGGCAAAAACCCTGTTGCTGACGCATAACGTGGAAACCCTCGGTGCCATGAGTTGCAACCCGGCGATCGGTGGCATCGGCAAAAGCCATCTGGTCAAGGAAATCGACGCCCTCGGCGGTGCGATGGCCATGGCTACCGATAAGGGCGGCATCCAGTTTCGCGTGTTGAACAGCCGTAAAGGCCCAGCCGTGCGTGCAACCCGTGCACAAGCCGACCGCATTCTTTACAAAGCCGCTGTCCGCGAAATTCTCGAAAACCAGCCGAACCTGTGGATATTTCAACAGGCTGCTGATGACCTGATCGTCGAGCAGGAACAAGTCCGTGGTGTTGTCACGCAAATGGGTCTGCGGTTCTTCGCCGATTCCGTGGTGTTGACCACCGGTACGTTCCTTGGTGGACTTATCCACATCGGTTTGCAGAATTTTTCCGGCGGTCGAGCCGGCGATCCACCATCGATTGCCCTGGCCCACCGTTTGCGCGAACTGCCATTGCGTGTCGGTCGTTTGAAAACCGGTACGCCACCGCGTATTGACGGCAAGTCTGTGGATTTCTCGGTGATGACCGAGCAGCCAGGCGATACGCCGATCCCGGTGATGTCGTTCATGGGCAACAAAGAACAGCATCCACGCCAAGTCAGTTGCTGGATTACCCACACCAACGCCCGAACCCACGAAATCATTGCCGCGAACCTCGACCGTTCGCCGATGTATTCGGCTGCCGGCGAGATCGAAGGCATTGGCCCGCGTTATTGCCCGTCGATCGAAGACAAGATTCACCGCTTTGCCGACAAGGAAAGCCATCAGGTGTTTATCGAACCGGAAGGTTTGACCACCCATGAGCTGTATCCGAACGGGATATCCACAAGCTTGCCGTTCGACGTGCAATTGCAGATCGTGCAGTCGATCCGCGGCATGGAAAACGCGCACATCATGCGTCCGGGTTATGCGATCGAGTACGACTACTTCGATCCGCGCGACCTGAAGTACAGCCTCGAAACCAAAGTCATCGGCGGTCTGTTCTTCGCCGGGCAAATCAACGGCACCACCGGTTACGAAGAAGCCGGGGCCCAGGGTTTGCTCGCCGGGGCCAACGCTGCATTGCGTGCCAAAGGCAAAGAAGCCTGGTGTCCCCGCCGTGATGAGGCGTACATCGGGGTTCTGGTCGATGACCTGATCACCCTCGGTACTCAAGAGCCGTACCGCATGTTCACTTCCCGCGCCGAGTACCGCCTGATCCTGCGCGAGGACAACGCCGACCTGCGTCTGACCGAAAAAGGTCGTGAGCTGGGGCTGGTCGATGACGCGCGTTGGGCGGCCTTCTGCAAGAAACGCGAAAGCATCGAACTGGAAGAGCAGCGCCTGAAAAGCACCTGGGTTCGCCCGGGAACGCCGCAGGGCGATGCGATTGCGGAAAAATTCGGCACGCCGCTGACCCACGAATACAACTTGCTCAACCTCTTGAGCCGTCCGGAAATCGACTACGCTGGTCTGGTCGAAGTGACTGGCGACGGTGCCGAAGACCCACAAGTCGCCGAACAGGTAGAGATCAAGACCAAATACGCCGGTTACATCGACCGTCAACAGGACGAAATCGCCCGTCTGCGCGCCAGTGAAGACACGAAACTGCCTGTGGATATCGATTACACCAACATTTCCGGTCTCTCCAAGGAGATCCAGAGCAAGCTCGGCGCGACTCGTCCAGAGACGCTTGGCCAGGCTTCGCGCATCCCGGGCGTGACCCCGGCAGCCATTTCGCTGTTGATGATTCATTTGAAAAAACGCGGCGCGGGCCGTCAGTTGGAGCAAAGCGCTTGAGTTCTAAGGTCACTTCGCAACACGCCGAAGAGTTATCCACAGGAGCCCGCGAGCTCGGTGTCAACCTCACTGAAACCCAGCACGAATTACTGCTGGGATACCTGGCCCTGTTGATCAAATGGAACCAGGCCTACAACCTGACCGCTGTGCGCGATCCGGACGAGATGGTCTCGCGTCATTTGCTCGATAGTCTGAGCGTGATGTCGTTTATCGAAAACGGTCGCTGGCTCGACGTCGGCAGCGGCGGAGGCATGCCGGGGATTCCGTTGGCGATCCTGTATCCGGACGCGCAAGTGACCTGTCTGGATAGCAACGGCAAGAAAACCCGCTTCCTGACTCAGGTCAAACTTGAACTCAAACTGGATAACCTGCAAGTTATCCACAGTCGCGTCGAAGCGTTCCAGCCTGCTCAGCCGTTCAACGGAATCATTTCCCGGGCGTTCAGCAGCATGGAAAACTTCACCAACTGGACTCGCCATCTGGGCGACGCCGACACACGCTGGCTGGCAATGAAGGGCGTTCATCCAGCCGATGAGCTGGTAGCATTGCCGGCAGACTTCAAACTCGATAGCGAACACGCCCTGGCCGTACCCGGTTGCCAAGGCCAACGCCATCTGCTGATACTGCGCCGCACGGCATGATTGGGAACACAAGCAAGAATGGCTAAGGTATTCGCGATAGCGAACCAGAAGGGTGGTGTGGGCAAGACCACCACCTGCATCAACCTCGCAGCATCCCTGGTCGCGACCAAGCGCCGGGTGCTGTTGATCGATCTCGATCCACAGGGCAACGCCACCATGGGTAGCGGTGTGGATAAACACGGCCTGGAAAATTCGGTCTACGACCTGCTGATCGGCGAATGCGATCTGGCTCAGGCCATGCACTATTCCGAGCACGGCGGTTATCAACTGCTGCCGGCCAACCGCGACCTGACGGCCGCTGAAGTGGTGCTGCTGGAAATGCAGATGAAGGAAAGCCGTCTGCGCAGCGCGCTGGCGCCGATCCGTGAAAACTACGATTACATTCTGATCGACTGCCCGCCGTCGCTGTCGATGCTCACGCTGAACGCACTGGTCGCCGCTGACGGGGTGATCATCCCGATGCAGTGCG
The DNA here is from genome assembly GCF_900187585.1 of Pseudomonas sp. Irchel 3E19. Taxonomy (NCBI): domain Bacteria; kingdom Pseudomonadati; phylum Pseudomonadota; class Gammaproteobacteria; order Pseudomonadales; family Pseudomonadaceae; genus Pseudomonas; species Pseudomonas sp. Irchel 3E19. The sequence continues at coordinate 76,340 of NZ_FYDT01000012.1, read as the reverse complement.
AGTATTTTGCACTCGAAGGCTTGAGCGACCTTGTGGATAACATCAAGCGCATCGCTGAACTGCTCAATCCGAACCTGAAAGTCGAAGGTCTGCTGCGGACCATGTATGACCCGCGCCTGAGCCTGATGAACGATGTTTCGGCTCAGCTCAAGGAACATTTCGGCGATCAGCTGTACGACACGGTGATCCCGCGCAACATCCGCCTGGCCGAAGCGCCGAGCTACGGCATGCCGGCGCTGGCCTACGACAAGCAATCGCGTGGTGCGCTGGCCTACCTGGCCCTGGCGGGCGAGATGGTTCGTCGTCAGCGCAAAAATTCACGCATCGCCGCCGCTCAGGCAACTTAAGGAATCCCCATGGCCGTCAAGAAACGAGGTCTCGGACGTGGACTGGATGCACTGCTGAGTGGTCCGACCGTCAGCTCGCTGGAAGAACAAGCCGCGCAAGCGGACACCCGTGAGTTGCAGCACCTGCCACTGGACCTGCTCCAGCGCGGCAAGTATCAACCTCGCCGGGATATGGATCCGCAGGCGCTGGAAGAACTGGCGCAGTCGATCAAGGCACAAGGCGTGATGCAACCGATCGTGGTGCGCCCGATCGGTGGCGGCCGCTTTGAGATCATTGCCGGTGAACGCCGCTGGCGCGCGAGCCAGCAAGCCGGGCAGGAAACCATCCCGGCGATGGTTCGCGATGTCCCTGATGAAACCGCGATTGCCATTGCGCTGATCGAGAACATCCAGCGCGAAGACCTCAACCCGATCGAGGAAGCGGTCGCCCTGCAGCGTTTGCAGCAGGAATTCCAACTGACTCAGCAACAGGTCGCCGACGCTGTGGGTAAGTCCCGCGTCACTGTGGCTAACCTGTTGCGGCTTATTGCGCTGCCGGAAGTCATCAAGACCATGCTGTCGCACGGTGACCTGGAAATGGGTCATGCCCGTGCCTTGCTCGGTTTACCGGACAATCAGCAGGTCGAAGGGGCGCGACATGTTGTCGCACGCGGCCTCACCGTGCGCCAAACCGAGGCACTGGTTCGCCAGTGGTTGAGTGGTAAACCGGAGCCTGTGGAAGCTACCAAACCCGACCCGGATATCGCCCGCCTCGAACAGCGTCTGGCCGAGCGCCTAGGCTCTGCGGTGCAGATTCGCCACGGGAAGAAGGGAAAAGGGCAGTTGGTGATCGGTTACAACTCCCTCGATGAGCTTCAAGGTGTGCTCGCGCACATCCGCTGAAACATTTCCTCATGTAGCGCGCAGTCGGAAATCACTACCTGACAGTTGAATAGGGGCAGAACCGCCCCTATACTCTGCGCGCATTTTGTCGGCACAAATTATGCCAAGTTATTGAATTCTGGCAGCCGACCATTGGAGAGCAAACGTGATGGAAACCCGCAAGCCAAACCGCCTGCCGTTCCATCGCCTGGCGGTTTTTCCGGTGTTAATGGCTCAATTCGTGATTTTGCTCATTGCCGCTTTGGCGCTCTGGCAATGGCACGGAGTCGTTGCCGGATACTCGGGACTTTGCGGAGGCCTGATAGCCTTGCTGCCCAATGTATATTTCGCTCACAAGGCATTTCGGTTTTCCGGCGCCCGAGCAGCCCAGTCCATCGTCCGGTCTTTTTATGCCGGCGAGGCAGGCAAACTGATTTTGACAGCAGTGCTTTTTGCTCTGGTGTTTGCAGGTGTGAAGCCATTGGCGCCGATAGCTGTATTCGGCGCGTTCGTGCTGACTCAGTCGGTCAGCTGGTTCGCTCCCCTGCTGATGAGAACAAGACTTTCGAGACCTTAGGGCGTTTGAGGCAACCATGGCAGAAACAACCGCTTCGGGCTATATCCAGCACCACTTGCAGAACCTGACCTTCGGTCAGCTACCTAACGGCGGCTGGGGCTTTGCCCATACCGCAGCAGAAGCCAAAGAAATGGGCTTCTGGGCTTTCCACGTCGATACCCTCGGCTGGTCGGTTGCGTTGGGTCTGATCTTCGTCCTTCTTTTCCGCATGGCGGCAAAAAAGGCAACGTCGGGTCAGCCGGGTGCTTTGCAGAACTTCGTTGAAGTATTGGTCGAATTCGTCGATGGCAGCGTGAAAGACAGCTTCCATGGCCGTAGCCCGGTGATTGCACCGCTGGCACTGACCATCTTCGTCTGGGTGTTCCTGATGAACGCCGTCGACCTGATTCCGGTCGACTGGATTCCTCAGTTGGCCATCCTGATCTCCGGCGACCAGCACATCCCGTTCCGCGCCGTGTCGACTACCGACCCGAACGCGACTCTGGGCATGGCGCTCTCGGTTTTCGCACTGATCATTTTCTATAGCATCAAGGTCAAGGGCATCGGCGGCTTCATCGGCGAACTGACCCTGCACCCTTTCGGCAGCAAGAACATCTTCGTTCAGGCCCTGCTGATCCCGGTGAACTTCCTGCTGGAATTCGTGACCCTGATCGCCAAGCCGATCTCCCTGGCTCTGCGTCTGTTCGGCAACATGTATGCCGGCGAGCTGGTGTTCATTCTGATCGCTGTGATGTTCGGCAGCGGCCTGCTCTGGCTGAGCGGCCTGGGCGTTGTTCTGCAGTGGGCGTGGGCTGTGTTCCACATCCTGATCATCACGCTGCAGGCGTTCATCTTCATGATGCTGACCATCGTCTACCTGTCGATGGCGCACGAAGAAAACCATTAAGACCAGTTTCGACTAGTCTGATGTCCTTCCCGGTCAAACGGGAAGGGGCTCTTCACAGGGCACCTGAAACGATTTGTTTTACCGCTTTAATCTAAAAAACCTAAACCATACGACGTAAAAGTCGGGAGGAAAGATGGAAACTGTAGTTGGTCTAACCGCTATCGCTGTTGCACTGTTGATCGGCCTGGGCGCACTGGGTACCGCAATTGGTTTCGGCCTGCTGGGCGGCAAGTTCCTGGAAGGCGCAGCGCGTCAGCCAGAAATGGTTCCAATGCTGCAAGTTAAAATGTTCATCGTTGCCGGTCTGCTCGACGCCGTAACCATGATCGGTGTTGGTATCGCTCTGTTCTTCACCTTTGCGAACCCGTTCGTTGGTCAGATCGCTGGCTAATTACCCGGATTCTTCCGAGTAATTTGATGTGATGGACAACGTAACTGCGAGGTGTTGGCGTGAACATTAATGCGACCCTGATTGGCCAGTCCGTTGCGTTCCTGATTTTTGTACTGTTCTGCATGAAGTATGTATGGCCTCCGGTCATCGCTGCTCTGCACGAACGTCAAAAGAAGATCGCTGATGGTCTGGACGCTGCCAGCCGTGCAGCTCGCGACCTGGAGTTGGCCCAAGAAAAAGCGGGTCAGCAACTGCGCGAAGCGAAAGCTCAGGCAGCTGAAATCATCGAGCAAGCCAAGAAACGCGGTAACCAGATTGTCGAAGAGGCCGTTGAAAAGGCCCGTGTCGACGCTGACCGTGTGAAGGTTCAGGCTCAAGCCGAGATCGAACAGGAACTGAACAGTGTCAAAGACAAGCTGCGCGCCCAAGTGGGCTTGCTGGCTGTCGGCGGCGCCGAGAAGATCCTGGGTGCCACAATCGATCAAAACGCGCACGCAGAGCTGGTTAACCAACTGGCTGCTGAAATCTAAGCGAGGGCGATCATGGCAGAACTGACCACGTTGGCCCGACCTTACGCTAAGGCGGCCTTCGAGCACGCTCAGGCCCACCAGCAACTGGCCAATTGGTCAGCCATGCTCGGCCTGGCTGCAGCGGTGTCGCAAGACGACACCATGCAGCGCGTGCTCAAGGCCCCGCGACTGACGAGCGCAGAAAAGGCCGCCACGTTTATTGACGTGTGCGGCGACAAGTTTGATGCCAAGGCACAGAACTTCATCAACGTCGTTGCCGAAAACGACCGTCTCCCGCTTCTGCCGGAGATCGCCGCTCTTTTCGACCTGTACAAGGCCGAACAAGAGAAGTCGGTAGACGTTGAAGTGACCAGTGCTTTCGCATTGAACCAAGAACAGCAAGACAAACTCGCCAAGGTTCTCAGTGCACGACTCAACCGGGAAGTGCGCCTGCAAGTTGCGGAGGATGCTGCCCTTATAGGTGGTGTCGTTATCCGCGCCGGCGACCTGGTTATCGATGGCTCGATTCGCGGCAAAATCGCGAAACTTGCCGAAGCATTGAAATCTTGAGTTTGAAGGGGCAGCAGAGCAATGCAGCAACTCAATCCTTCCGAAATAAGTGAAATTATCAAGGGCCGCATCGACAAGCTCGATGTGACCTCCCAAGCCCGTAACGAAGGCACTGTCGTCAGCGTATCTGACGGCATCGTGCGGATTCACGGTCTGGCCGACGTAATGTACGGCGAGATGATCGAGTTTCCGGGCGGCGTCTACGGTATGGCCCTCAACCTGGAGCAAGACTCCGTAGGTGCCGTTGTACTGGGCGCTTACCAGTCTCTGGCTGAAGGCATGAGCGCCAAGTGCACCGGCCGCATCCTCGAAGTTCCGGTTGGTAAGGAACTGCTGGGTCGCGTAGTCGACGCACTGGGTAACCCTGTTGACGGCAAAGGTCCACTGGGCAACACCGAGACCGACGCGGTCGAGAAAGTTGCACCGGGCGTGATCTGGCGTAAGTCGGTAGACCAGCCTGTACAGACTGGCTACAAGGCTGTCGATGCCATGATCCCTGTCGGCCGTGGCCAGCGTGAGCTGATCATCGGTGACCGTCAGATCGGTAAAACCGCTCTGGCGATCGACGCGATCATCAACCAGAAAGACAGCGGCATTTTCTGCGTCTACGTAGCAATCGGTCAGAAGCAATCGACCATCGCCAACGTGGTTCGCAAGCTGGAAGAAAACGGCGCCCTGGCCAACACGATCATCGTGGCTGCCAGTGCTTCGGAATCTCCTGCGCTGCAGTTCCTGGCACCGTACTCCGGTTGCACCATGGGTGAATTCTTCCGCGACCGCGGTGAAGACGCGCTGATCGTTTATGACGATCTGTCCAAGCAAGCAGTGGCTTACCGCCAGATTTCCCTGCTGCTGCGCCGTCCACCAGGCCGTGAAGCTTACCCAGGCGACGTGTTCTATCTCCACTCCCGTCTGCTGGAGCGCGCATCCCGCGTTTCGGAAGAGTACGTAGAGAAGTTCACCAACGGCGCAGTGACCGGCAAAACCGGTTCCCTGACCGCACTGCCGATCATCGAAACCCAGGCTGGCGACGTTTCCGCGTTCGTTCCGACCAACGTGATTTCCATCACCGACGGTCAGATCTTCCTGGAATCGGCCATGTTCAACTCGGGCATCCGCCCTGCAGTGAACGCCGGTGTTTCGGTATCCCGTGTGGGTGGTGCCGCTCAGACCAAGATCATCAAGAAGCTGTCCGGTGGTATCCGTACCGCTCTGGCTCAGTACCGTGAACTGGCGGCATTCGCCCAGTTCGCTTCTGACCTGGACGAAGCGACCCGTAAGCAACTTGAGCATGGTCAGCGCGTTACCGAGCTGATGAAGCAGAAGCAATACGCACCAATGTCGATCGCTGACATGGCGCTGTCGCTGTATGCCGCTGAGCGTGGGTTCCTGACTGACATTGAAATCGCCAAGATCGGCAGCTTCGAACAAGCGCTGATTGCTTTCTTCAACCGCGATCACGCCGATTTGATGGCCAAGATCAACGTTAAAGGTGACTTCAATGACGAAATCGACGCTGGCATGAAAGCCGGTATCGAGAAGTTCAAGGCCACCCAAACCTGGTAAGCCGCAGCGGGAGCCGCGAGGCTCCCGCTTGCTAACCTGATAGGTGTTACATGGCAGGCGCAAAAGAGATTCGCAGTAAGATTGCGAGCATCAAAAGCACGCAAAAGATTACCAGCGCCATGGAAAAAGTGGCGGTCAGCAAAATGCGCAAGGCACAAATGCGCATGGCTGCTAGCCGTCCTTATGCGGAGCGTATCCGCCAGGTAATTGGGCATCTGGCCAACGCCAACCCGGAATACCGCCACCCGTTCATGATCGACCGCGAAATCAAGCGTGTTGGTTATGTCGTCGTGAGCAGTGACCGTGGTTTGTGCGGCGGCTTGAACACCAACCTGTTCAAGGCCCTGGTCAAGGACATGGCGGTAAACCGCGAAAACGGCGTCGAAATTGATCTGTGTGTCGTTGGTAGCAAGGGTGCGGCCTTTTTCCGTAACTTCGGCGGTAACGTCGTTGCAGCTATCAGCCACCTGGGTGAAGAGCCGTCGATCAATGATCTGATCGGCAGCGTCAAGGTGATGCTGGATGCCTACCTGGACGGCCGTATTGATCGCCTGTCCGTGGTGTCCAACAAGTTCATCAACACCATGACGCAACAGCCTACCGTGGAGCAGTTGATTCCACTGGTGGCAACCCCGGATCAGGATCTCAAGCACCACTGGGACTATCTCTACGAACCGGATGCCAAAGAGCTGCTTGACGGCTTGATGGTCCGTTACGTCGAGTCGCAGGTCTACCAGGCGGTGGTCGAGAACAATGCGGCTGAACAAGCTGCGCGGATGATCGCGATGAAGAACGCTACCGACAACGCCGGTGATTTGATCAGCGATTTGCAGCTGATCTACAACAAGGCGCGTCAGGCTGCGATCACCCAAGAGATCTCGGAAATCGTCGGCGGCGCTGCCGCGGTTTAACGGTTCAAATATTCAGAGGATCCAGCTATGAGTAGCGGACGTATCGTTCAAATCATCGGCGCCGTTATCGACGTGGAATTTCCACGCGACAGCGTACCGAGCATCTACAACGCGCTGAAAGTAGTGAGCGCGGCCGAAACCACTCTGGAAGTTCAGCAACAGCTGGGCGACGGCGTGGTTCGCACCATTGCGATGGGTTCCACCGAGGGCTTGAAGCGCGGTCTGGAAGTTACCGATTCTGGCGCAGCCATCTCCGTACCGGTCGGTAAAGCGACCCTGGGCCGGATCATGGACGTCCTGGGTAACCCAATCGACGAAGCGGGTCCAATCGACACCGAAGAGCGTTGGGGCATTCACCGTCCAGCGCCTTCGTTCGCTGAACAGGCAGGCGGCAACGACCTGCTGGAAACCGGCATCAAGGTTATCGACCTGGTTTGCCCGTTTGCCAAAGGCGGTAAAGTCGGTCTGTTCGGTGGTGCCGGTGTAGGCAAAACCGTAAACATGATGGAACTGATCCGTAACATCGCCATCGAGCACAGCGGTTATTCCGTGTTCGCCGGTGTGGGTGAGCGTACTCGTGAGGGTAACGACTTCTACCACGAGATGAAGGACTCCAACGTTCTGGACAAAGTGGCACTGGTTTACGGTCAGATGAACGAGCCGCCGGGTAACCGTCTGCGCGTAGCACTGACCGGCCTGACCATGGCCGAGAAGTTCCGTGACGAAGGTAACGACGTTCTGCTGTTCGTCGACAACATCTATCGTTACACCCTGGCCGGTACTGAAGTATCCGCACTGCTGGGTCGTATGCCTTCGGCAGTAGGTTACCAGCCGACCCTGGCTGAAGAGATGGGCGTTCTGCAAGAACGTATCACTTCGACCAAGGAAGGTTCGATCACCTCGATCCAAGCGGTATACGTACCTGCGGACGACTTGACCGACCCGTCGCCAGCGACCACCTTCGCCCACTTGGACGCCACCGTCGTTCTGTCCCGTGACATCGCTTCCCTGGGTATCTACCCAGCGGTAGATCCACTGGATTCGACTTCGCGCCAGCTGGATCCGAACGTAATCGGCCAGGACCACTACGACACCGCTCGCGGCGTTCAGTACGTTCTGCAACGTTACAAAGAGCTGAAAGACATCATCGCGATCCTGGGTATGGACGAGCTGTCGGAAGCCGACAAACAGTTGGTTAACCGTGCTCGTAAGATCCAGCGCTTCTTGTCGCAGCCGTTCTTCGTGGCTGAAGTCTTCACCGGTGCTTCGGGTAAATACGTTTCCCTGAAAGACACCATTGCTGGCTTCAAAGGCATCCTCAACGGTGACTACGACCACCTGCCAGAACAAGCGTTCTACATGGTTGGCGGCATCGAAGAAGCGATCGAGAAAGCCAAGAAACTGTAATCCCGGCGCCCGGCAACGGGCGCTAATTTAGGTTGAGGCAATCAGATGGCTATGACAGTCCATTGCGATATCGTCAGCGCGGAAGGGGAAATCTTTTCCGGCCTGGTCGAGATGGTGATTGCGCACGGTGCACTGGGTGATCTTGGTATCGCTCTGGGTCACGCGCCGCTGATCACTAATCTGAAGCCAGGTCCGATCCGCCTGATCAAGCAAGGCGGGGAAGCCGAGGTGTTCTACATCTCCGGTGGTTTCCTCGAGGTTCAGCCGAACATGGTCAAGGTACTTGCCGATACCGTGCAACGTGCTGCCGACCTGGATGAAGCTCAGGCTCAAGCAGCTCTCAAGGCTGCCGAGAATGCCCTGAACGAAAAAGGCGCGGACTTCGATTACGGCGCCGCTGCCACACGTCTGGCCGAGGCTGCAGCTCAGCTGCGCACCGTCCAGCAGATCCGCAAGAAGTTTGGCGGTTAATCCGTCAGCCACTTGTTGTGTGATTGATAAAAAAGGGTAGCCTCGGCTACCCTTTTTTCTTTTCCGATTTTTACAACCCCGGTCGCAGTTGCTGACCACCCAGGATTGGTAGCCAGTCATGTCTCTCGAAATCGTTATCCTCGCGGCCGGTCAAGGCACTCGTATGCGTTCGGCACTGCCGAAGGTGTTGCACCCGATTGCCGGCAATTCCATGTTGGGCCATGTTATCCACAGCGCCCGACAACTCGATCCACAACGCATTCACGTAGTTATTGGCCACGGTGCCGATGTGGTGCGTGAGCGTCTGGCCGCAGACGATCTGAATTTTGTGCTGCAGGACAAGCAGTTGGGCACCGGCCACGCCACAGCCCAGGCTGTGCCGTTCATTACGGCCGACACCGTGCTGATTCTTTACGGTGATGTGCCGCTGATCGAAGTCGAAACCCTGCAGCGTCTGCTCAAGCATGTTGTGCCTGGCCAGATGGGTTTGTTGACCGTAGAGCTGGATGACCCGACCGGCTATGGCCGTATCGTCCGCGACGCCGAGGGCAAGGTCGCCGCCATCGTCGAGCATAAAGATGCCAGCGAAGCGCAGCGTGCGATCACTGAAGGCAACACCGGCATTCTCGCGGTACCGGCCAATTGTCTGGCCGACTGGATGAGTCGTCTGTCGAATAACAACGCTCAGGGCGAGTACTACCTGACCGACGTGATCGAAATGGCGGTCAGCGATGGTCTGGTAGTGGCCACCGAACAGCCACATGACCCGATGGAAGTGCAGGGTGCCAACGATCGCAAGCAACTCTCCGAGCTAGAGCGTCATTACCAATTGCGCGCCGGTCGTCGTCTGATGGCCCAAGGCGTAACACTGCGTGACCCGGCGCGTTTCGACGTGCGTGGCGAAGTCACCGTCGGTCGTGATGTGCTGATCGACATCAACGTGATTCTCGAAGGCAACGTGGTCATTGAAGACGACGTGATCATTGGTCCGAACTGCGTGATCAAAGACAGCACCCTACGCAAAGGTGTGGTCATCAAAGCCAACTCTCACATTGAAGGCGCAATACTCGGCGAAGGCAGTGATGCCGGTCCGTTTGCTCGCCTGCGCCCGGGTACTGTGCTTGAAGCGCGTGCCCATGTGGGTAACTTTGTTGAACTGAAGAACGCCCACATGGGCGAAGGCGCCAAGGCCGGACATCTGACTTACCTGGGCGACGCCGAAATCGGTGCGCGCACCAACATCGGCGCGGGAACCATCACCTGCAACTACGATGGCGCCAACAAGTGGAAGACCGTGATAGGCGAAGATGTGTTCATTGGTTCCAACAACTCGTTGGTTGCCCCTGTGGATATCTCCAACGCCGCAACTACCGCGGCCGGTTCGACCATCACACAGAATGTAGATAACGCGCAGTTGGCCGTTGGGCGTGCGCGGCAGAAGAACATCGATGGCTGGAAGCGTCCGGTGAAAATCAAAAAGGACTGAGCTATCCACAGCCTGACTTAGCCACGCAAACCCAATGTGGGAGCGGGCTTGCTCGCGAAGGCGTCGTGTCATTCAACATCAATGTTGAATGATCGACCGCTTTCGCGAGCAAGCCCGCTCCCACATTTTTGTTTGTGTCGTTCTCAAAAAACTCTGCATCGTGCTTGACGATTTATGGGCAATAGGTTTTGATTGCTTCCGTTATCTTTCGAATCGAAACTTAAAGCCCGCCATGTCGAAACGCAATACGCCGCAGCGCCGCCACAACATCCTCGCTTTGCTCAATGAGCAGGGCGAAGTCAGTGTGGATGAACTGGCCAAGCGCTTCGAAACCTCGGAAGTTACGATTCGCAAGGATCTTGCCGCATTGGAAAGCCACGGTCTGTTGCTACGCCGTTACGGTGGAGCGATCACCATGCCTCAGGAACTGGTCGCGGAAACCGCCCAGAGCATTTCCAAATACAAACAGGCGATCGCTCGCGCTGCGGTGAAACGCATCCGCGAGCACGCGCGCATTATCATCGACAGTGGCAGCACCACCGCCGCGATGATTCCAGAGCTTGGCCAACAGCCGGGCTTGGTGGTGATGACCAACTCTCTGCACGTCGCTAATGCCTTGAGCGAGCTCGAACATGAACCGGTGCTGTTAATGACCGGCGGCACCTGGGATCCGCATTCGGAATCCTTCCAGGGCCAGGTGGCCGAGCAGGTACTACGCTCCTACGACTTCGATCAGTTGTTTATTGGCGCCGATGGCATCGATCTGATGCGCGGTACCACCACGTTCAACGAATTGCTGGGCTTGAGCCGAGTGATGGCTGAAGTGGCGCGGGAAGTGATCGTGATGGTCGAGGCCGACAAGATCGGCCGCAAGATTCCCAATCTGGAGCTGCCATGGAGCAGCGTCCATACCCTAATTACCGATGATCGCCTGCCCTTAGATGCCCGCGATCAGATTCAGGCCCGCGGTATCACCTTGATTTGCGCGGCTATCAGTCAGGAGAAATAAGCATGTGTGGAATTGTCGGCGCAGTGGCTGAACGTAATATCACCGCCATTCTGGTAGAAGGCCTCAAGCGCCTTGAATACCGCGGCTATGACAGCGCCGGTGTGGCCGTGTACACCCACGACGAAACCCTTGAGCGCATGCGACGCCCGGGCAAAGTCAGCGAGCTGGAAGTCGCACTGGCCGAACACCCGCTGGTTGGCCGTCTGGGGATTGCCCACACTCGTTGGGCAACCCACGGCGCGCCTTGCGAGCGTAACGCTCACCCGCATTTCTCCGGCGACATTGCGGTGGTGCACAACGGCATCATCGAAAACCATGAAGCCCTGCGTGAGCAACTGAAAGCACTGGGCTACGTATTCACTTCGGACACCGATACTGAAGTCATCGCCCACCTGCTCAGCGAAAAGCTCAAGGTTCAGCCTGATCTCACCGCAGCCCTCAAAGCCACCGTCAAGGAACTCCACGGTGCATACGGTCTGGCAGTGATCAATGCCAAGCAACCGGATCGTCTTGTTGCCGCCCGCAGTGGTAGCCCGCTGGTGATCGGTCTGGGTCTGGGTGAGAACTTCCTCGCTTCCGATCAACTGGCCCTGCGGCAGGTCACTGACCGCTTCATGTACCTGGAAGAAGGCGATATCGCCGAAATTCGCCGCGATAACGTGCAGATCTGGGACGTTAATGGCGCTGCGGTCGAGCGCCAGACCGTGCAGTACAACGACGGTGCCGAAGCCGCCGATAAAGGCGAATTCCGCCACTACATGCTCAAGGAAATCCACGAGCAACCGGCGGTGGTCCAGCGCACTCTGGAAGGTCGTCTGAGCAACAATCAAGTATTGGTACAGGCATTCGGCCCCCAAGCGGCCGAGTTGTTCGCCAAAGTACGCAACGTGCAGATCGTTGCCTGTGGCACCAGTTATCACGCGGGCATGGTTGCGCGTTACTGGCTCGAAGAACTGGCCGGGATCCCTTGCCAGGTCGAAGTCGCCAGCGAATTCCGCTACCGCAAAGTGGTGGTGCAGCCGGACACCCTGTTCGTCACCATCTCCCAGTCCGGCGAAACCGCCGACACCCTGGCCGCACTGCGCAACGCTAAAGAGCTGGGCTTTCTCGCCAGCCTGGCGATCTGCAACGTCGGCATCAGTTCGCTGGTGCGCGAATCCGATCTGACCCTGCTGACCCAGGCCGGTCGCGAAATCGGCGTGGCATCGACCAAGGCATTCACCACGCAACTGGTCGGTCTATTGCTGCTCACTCTGTCGCTGGGCCAAGTGCGTGGCACTCTGGCGAAAGGCGTTGAAGCCACGCTGGTGGAAGAACTGCGCCGCCTGCCGAGTCGCTTGGGCGAAGCGCTGGCGATGGACAGCACCGTCGAGAAAGTTGCCGAGCTGTTTGCCGAGAAGAACCACACCTTGTTCCTCGGCCGCGGCGCGCAATTCCCGGTGGCGATGGAAGGTGCCTTGAAACTCAAGGAAATCTCCTATATCCACGCCGAAGCCTACCCGGCCGGCGAGTTGAAACACGGCCCGCTGGCGCTTGTGGATAACGACATGCCGGTGGTCACCGTGGCGCCGAACAACGAACTGCTGGAGAAGCTCAAATCCAACCTGCAGGAAGTCCGTGCCCGCGGCGGCGAACTGATCGTGTTCGCCGATGAGAAAGCCGGAATGACCAACGGCGAAGGCACCCACGTCGTGCAGATGCCGCATATCCACGACATCCTCTCGCCGATCCTCTACACCATTCCGCTGCAACTGCTGTCGTACTACGTTGCTGTGCTCAAGGGTACGGACGTTGATCAGCCGCGTAACCTGGCGAAGTCGGTGACGGTGGAATAAGTTATCCACAGCTGAGTTCGCCCTAAAAAATCGCAGCTTCGGCTGCGATTTTTGTATCTGATTCGAGGGTAACCATGGATCGCTTCCAGGAAATGCAGGTCTTCGCCGCCGTCGCCCAGGACCAGGGCTTCTCCGCAGCCGCGCGGCGTCTGGGCCTGTCCGCTGCCAGCGTCACCCGCGCCGTTGCCGCACTGGAGCAGCGGATCGGTACGCAATTGCTGATTCGCACCACGCGCAGTGTGCATCTGAGTGAAGCGGGGCAGCGTTATCTGGAGGACTGTCGCCGGATTCTCGCCGAGGTGCAGGAAGCCGAGGATTCTGCCGCAGGCAGCCACGCCCAGCCCCGTGGGCAATTGACGGTGACGGCGCCGGTGTTGTTTGGCGAGTTGTTCGTTACGCCAGTCATGGCCGGTTATCTCGCACAGTATCCGGACGTGTCGATCAACGCCGTGTTGGTGGATCGGATCGTCAGCATGGTCGAGGAAGGCATCGATGTCGCAGTGCGCATCGGCGAGCTGGCGGACAGTAATCAGCATGCGATCCGCGTCGGTGAGGTTCGGCGAGTGGTTTGCGGTTCGCCGCAATACTTGGCCGAGCATGGCCGGCCCAGCCATCCTAAGGCGTTGGCTGGTTTGCCCGTAGTGGCGACTGCCGCCACCGGCCAGATGCGCAACTGGCCGTTTCTGGAACAGGGCGAACCACTGATCGTGCGCCCGGAGCCGCGTTTGGTGGTCACCGCCAATCAAGCCGCGATCACGGCCGCATGTTTGGGCCTGGGGCTGACGCGGGTGCTTTCCTATCAAGTGGCGAACAAGGTCGCGGCCGGCGAACTGGAAATCATCCTCGCCGATTTCGAGCTGCCACCGCTGCCGATTCATGTGGTGTATCAGGGCGGGCGCAAGGCGCCGGCGCGGGTACGCAGTTTTGTTGATTTCACGGTGAACGCTCTGCGTGAGCATCCGGCGCTGAAAAACGCAGCGTTATTGCACGAGAAGAAATAATCGATTGCGAATGCTGGTGATTCGGTTGCTTCAAGGATAGGTAGAAGATGGCCTCCATCAGCGCTGCCCCCCCCTTGGGCGGCGCGATCATCCAGCGGAGTCGACCATGCAACCGATCAAACTCTACAACTTCCCGCGTTCCGGCCATGCCCACCGGGTTGAGCTGATGCTGTCGCTGTTGCAACTGCCGACCGAGCTGATCCTGGTTGATCTGGCCAAAGGCGAACACAAGCAACCGGCCTATCTGGCCATCAACAGTTTCGGTCAGGTGCCGGCCATTGATGACAATGGCGTGGTGCTGGCTGACTCCAATGCGATTCTGGTGTATCTGGCGCAGAAGTACGGCGAGGGCCGTTGGTTGCCGAGCGATCCGGTCGGTGCCGCGCGGGTGCAGCGCTGGTTGTCGGCAGCGGCCGGGCCGATTGCCTTTGGCCCGGCGGCGGCGCGATTGATCACGGTGTTCGGCGCGAAACTCAATGCTGAAGAAGTGATTGCCCGTGCGCACAACCTGCTCAAGGTGATGGAAGTCGAGCTGGGCAACACGCCGTATCTGGCGGGCAGCGAGCCGACCATCGCCGACGTGTCGGCCTACAGCTACATCGCCCACGCACCGGAAGGCAACGTGTCGCTGGATGACTACCGCAACGTGCGCGCCTGGCTGGCTCGGGTTGAAGCACTGCCCGGTTTTGTCGGCATGCCGCGCACCGTCGCCGGTCTGCAAACTTCAGTCTGATGCTCGCAATCCACACTGCGCCGTAGGGGCAGAGGAGAGGTCGTGATGGAACGTTCACCGTGGCACGCTGGCGAGCAACAGTTGCAGGCGCACGTGGGTGTGGCCGAACGCATGGAGGCCTTCGGGCGTAAGGTGATTCGCACCTGGATGCCAGACCAGCACCGTGAGTTCTATCAGCAACTTCCCTTCATGTTGTACGGCGCGGTGGATCCTGACGGCCACCCGTGGGCCAGTGTGCTCGAAGGCGCGCCGGGGTTTGCCCATTCGCCTGATCCCGAGCATCTGCACTTCGCCAGTCAGGTCGCAGCGGACGACCCGGCGCAACTGCGCAATGGCGAGCCGATCGGTTTGCTCGGCATCGAGTTGCACACACGCCGGCGCAATCGGCTTAACGGCCATGTCGGCAATCTCAGCGCTCAGGGCTTCGACGTGAGTGTGGATCAGGCCTTCGGCAACTGCCCGCAATACATCCAACTGCGCCAGTTTCAAAGAGTGCCGCTGACGGATCCGCAGACGCGCCCGGCTGAACATCTGAATGCGCTCGACGAGGCGGCCACCGCACTGATAACTGGGGCCGATACTTTCTTCGTCGCCAGCTATGTCGATACCGACGGCGAGCGTGCGGTGGATGTTTCCCATCGCGGTGGTCAGGCCGGTTTCGTACGGGTGGAAGGCAATCGTCTGACCATCCCCGATTTCGCCGGCAATCTGCATTTCAACACCCTCGGCAATCTGCTGCTCAACCCCAAGGCCGGATTGCTGTTCATCGACTTTTCCACAGGCGATGTGCTGCAACTCAGCGGGCGCACCGAGATCCTTCTCGACGACCCACAGATCGAAGCGTTTCAAGGGGCTGAGCGCTTGTGGACTTTCGAGGTGGAGCAACTGGTGCGGCGCCCGGCAGCGTTGGCGTTGCGCTGGCGCTTCGACGGCATGTCGCCGACCAGTCTGTTGACCGGCAACTGGGCCGAGGCGAGCGCACGCTTGCAGGCGCAGGCACTGGGCAACCAATGGCGGCCGCTGCGGGTGGCGAAGATTGAGGAAGAGAGCCGCAGCATCCGTTCCATCTATCTCGAGCCCGCCGATGGCGCCGGTTTGCCGGTGTTTCTCGCCGGTCAGCATTTACCGCTGCGCTTCACGATCGATGGCGAGGTGCATATCCGCACTTACAGCCTGTCGAGCGCGCCATCGGATGGTTTCTACCGGATCAGCGTCAAGCGTGAAGGCTTGATTTCATCGCATCTGCATGAGCAGATTTGCGTTGGCGACGTGCTGGAAGCGCGGGCGCCGCAAGGGCATTTCACCGTGGCGCCGTTGGAACACCGCCCGCTGGTGCTATTGGCCGCTGGCGTGGGAATTACGCCGTTGCTATCGATGCTGCGCGAGGTGGTGTACCAAGGCTTACGCACGCGAGGGATTCGTCCGACGCTATTGCTGCAGAGTTCGCGCAGTCTGGCGGATCAGCCGTTTCGCAAGGAGCTGGACCGGTTGCTCGAAACGTCAGGCGATTCCGTACGCGTCCTGCGTTTGCTCAGCCAGCCGGAAGCCGATCTGCAAGAGGGCGAGGATTTTGATCTGCCGGGCCGAATTGACGGCGCAGTGCTGAGAAACCTGCTGGATGCCGAGGATTTCGACCAGCTCGATTTCGTCCTTTGCGGTCCCGGTGGTTTTACTCAAGGCCTGTACGACACCCTGCGCGAACTGGATGTGCGCGATGCGCAGATTCATGCAGAAACCTTTGGCCCTTCGACACTGAAACGTCAGGCCGACCCGGACGCCATCGTCATCGAACAACCGCCCGCCGCCACGACGTCGGTGCCGGTGGTGTTCGAACGCTCGGCGAAAGAGGCGCGCTGGCAGCCGGATGGTGGCAGTTTGCTGGAGCTGGCGGAAAGCCGTGGATTACGTCCGGAGTTCAGTTGCCGGGGAGGGTCGTGCGGCACCTGCAAGACCCGACTGGTCAGCGGTGCGGTGAATTATCCACAGGTGCCGGCGGATATCCCGGAAGCCGGGCATGTGCTGATTTGTTGCGCGGTGCCGGCGCAGAGCAGCCAGCCACTGGTCTTGGATCTGTAACCGAAAACAAACTTGTGGGAGCGAGCAAGCTCGCTCCCACAGGGGAAAGGAGTTGAATACGGAATCAGGCGTAGGACAAGGATTTCTCCTCCAGCAACTCCTGATACAACTCCGTCCACTTGCGACCCATTTCGTCGGCTGTGAATAACTGCCGGTATCGCGCTTCAGCCTTCACGCCCATCGCGGCCGCCCGCACCGGGTCATCCCACAACGTACGCATTGCTTCGCGAAACGCCTGTGGATTACTCGGCGGTACTACCAGCCCCGTCTCGTTGTGGATATTGATGTAACTGGTGCCAGTGCCGATTTCGCTGGAGATCATCGGTTTGCCGTACATCGCGCCTTCGAGCAGGGAGATGCCGAACGCTTCCGAACGCAGGTGCGAAGGGAAGACGATGGCGTAACTCAGTTGCAGCAGCGCGACTTTGTCTTCATCGCCCAGACGTCCGAGGAAATGAATGTTGCGCAACCCGAGCGCTGCCGCTTGAGCATGCAGTTCTCGCTCAAGCGGGCCAGCGCCAACAATCACTACCGGATAATGCACATCCTTCAGAGCATCAAGCAGAATGTGCAGGCCCTTGTAATAACGCATCACGCCAACAAACAGGAAAAACTTATCCCCAAGCTGCTGGCGCCAGCGGTTCATGCGTTCTGCACCAGCCTGTGGATAACCTGCCTTGTTCAAACCGTACGTAATAACCCGGGTCTTGTCTTGGAACTGTTGCAGCACATCGCTGGTGTGCAGGTAGTTCGGCGATGCCGCCACGATACGGTCGGCGCTGGCGAGAAAACGGTTCATCAAGGGGCGATAGAGCTTGAGCAAGTGCTTCTGGCGAATGATGTCCGAATGATAAGTGACCACGCTTGGTTTGTTCGGCGCGCTGGCAAAATGCACCAGGTCCATGAACGGCCACGGAAAGTGGTAATTGATCACATCGGCTTCGGCGGCCAGTTCGCGGAACTGCTTGAACACACTTCGGGAAAAACCAGTCGAGGCGACGTGAATATCCAGCTTTGCACGATGCACTTCATGGCGACCCAATTGAACCACGGGCGGGTTTGGATCGGCGCTGAGGGTCAAAACCTGGCCGTCGATGCCGTGATTCGCGCCGCTTTCGCAGAGTTGGAAAATCACCTGCTCAATGCCGCCGAATGATTCAGGCAGGTAAGTCTTGAAAAAATGAAGTACGCGCATTCAACCTCCCATGGCCTGGCGGTAGGCACCGGCCGTCGCCTGTGCACAACGCTCCCAGGAAAAAAGCCGTGCCTGCTGCAATCCGGCTTCTCGGCATGCCTGCCAATGTGCTTGATCATCGATCAGTCGGCGCATGGCATCACGCAAGCCGTCTGCATCGTCAGCTTCAATATAGTTGCCCGCAGCTCCCGCCACCTCCGGCATGGCTGAAGAGCGGGTGATGACCGCCGGCGTGCCGCTGGCCATTGCCTCCAAAACCGGCAGGCCAAAACCTTCGTACAACGAAGGAAAAATCAGCGCCCGGGCGCCGGCCAGCAGTTGAGCCACCTGTTCGTCCGGCAGATAACCGAGCAGACACACATGCCCGCTCGCCAGCGCCTGGCGCAACGGTTCGCTGAATTTTTCGCGCTCCCAGCCCGCCATTCCGACGATCAGCAAGGGAAAGCGCTGGCGTACGGCGTCTGGCAACAAGGCGTGCGCACGCAGAGCGAGGCCGAGGTTTTTGCGCGGTTCGAGGGTGCCGACACACAGAAAGTACTCACGGTACTCCACGGCATGCGCCTTGAGTACGGCGTCGAGGGTGTGCGGCTCGCGCGGATGGAAACGCTGCGCCACGCCCAAGGGGGCGACGGCAAAGCGCTCGGCGGGCAAACCGAAATAGGCTTGCGCCTCGTCGGCAATGGCATGCGAGTCAGTCAGGATCAGCCGCGCCTGCTCCACGCCGGTGGCCAGTCGACGTTCGATTTCCCTGAGCCGCGCCGGCGGCTGGGTGTCGGGGAAATGCAGGTGCGTCAGGTCGTGCAGGGTGATCACAGTCGGGCCGTTGAAGGCCAGCGGCCACAAACTCGGTTCGTGATAAAGATCGATGTCTTGTGCGCTGCCCTGATCGAAACGTTTCTGCTCCAGCCAGCGCCGTGCCTGATAAGCCCCGGGAATCTGCCGTAGCAGCGGGGTCAGGCGCGAATAACCGGGCATAGCCGCTTCCGGCAGCACCGAACTCCAGCCCCAGCCGTGAAATAGCGTGACCTCGACATCGGTCTCGTTGCGCAACGCGCTCACCAGTTCGGAGACGTAATGGCCGATGCCGGTGCGCGGTGCCTGCAGAATCCGCGCGTTAAGGGCAATGCGCATGCTGCCTCGCTTGCGCCGCTGGCGCCTCCAGAACATGGCGGACACTGCGTTCGGCCAATTGCACACTGGCCTCGCGCCAGCCAATCCAGTCCCAGTCAGCCACATCGCGGGTGGCGGGGAACTGGCCGCTGTTTTCGAAAGAGTTGATCAGGTCGGCAAGGCTTTGCGGATCCTGCAGATCGAAATACGCCATGAACTCGCCGCCGATCTCGCGGAACACAGCGATGTCGCTGCCCATCGCCGGCAAGCCGCGTTGCATGGCTTCGACCAGCGGCAGGCCGAAACCCTCGACGAAGGACGGAAACACCAGCGCACTGGCGTGGCCATAGGCATGTTCGAGGCTGGTGTCGCTCAGATCATTGAACATGAACAAGCGCTGATTCAGCTCGGGGTGGCTGCGCACCCGCTCAAGCAAGGCGTCGCATTTCCAGCCGACACGCCCGGCGATGCACAACCGCGCGTTCGACCCGGCGGCCCAGGCGCGTTCGAAGGCGTCGAGCAGATAACCGTGATTTTTGCGCGGCTCGATGGTGCTGACCATCAGGAACACCGGCTCAGGCGTGGCGAATATTTTGTGCAGGCGCGGCTCGACGCTGGCGTCGCTGGTGCGCAAGTCAAGTTCGGAGCCGAGGTGGAAGAAATCGAACCAGCGCTGGTCAGCCTGTTCGGGGCCGATGCGCCGTTGCAGTTCCTCGCGCACCTGATCACGCACCGTGGCGGAAATCGTCATGTAACCGTCAGCGGTACGGGTGATCCAGTCGAACCATTCGCTGAAAACCTGAACCAGTCGTGTGTCATAGAACTGCGGATGCGTCAGCGGGATCAGGTCGTAGATCACCGCGATCATGCCGACGCCGTCGCGTTTGAGTTGCTCGGCATAGGCAAAAAAATCCGAATGCCAGGACGAATCCAGCAGCACCAGTTGATCGCCGGACTGATGCTGCAGCGGTGAGCAACGTTTAAGCAGTTGAGTGTGATTGATGGCGCCAATCAAGCGCAGCGGTAAACCGAACAGGCCGAACGATATCAGGTGATAGGCGACATACAACACACGCCGCACAGGTTTGGCGTTGTAGCGGCTGTGGAGGCGCTGGTGCCATTGCCAGAACCGATGAGCCAAACGTTGCAGGCGTTCCCCGAACGTCGCCAGGGCGTTGAACACTGGGGTATCCAACGGTGCCAGACGCTGCACGCGATAGAGTTGCCCATTGAGCAGAATCACCGGCATGCAGTCGACGCCGTCGACACTCGCAGGCAATTGCTTGATGACGTTGCGCACTACGCGCTGGATGCCCGAGTTGACCTTTGGGTGCTTGAACACGTGCGTGCATTCCACCAGCAAGCGGGTCATGGCGTGCGCTCGACAGGCGTGACATCGGTTTGCCGAATGATCGTGGTCTGGGCGTTGAGCCATGAGCAGCCGACGAAATCCTCGCGGCGATTGTTGATGACATGGAACACCATGCCGTAGTCGCGCCACTCGAAGTTGCGATCCAGGTGCGAGTCCAGACGCGACAGGCTCAGCGACACCGAATAGTTACCTTTGCCCAGGCCCATGACGAAGGCGAAGCGGTAGGTAAAGCGTTCGCCGGCGCGCAGATCGGTCAGGGCTTTGCCCTGTCGGTGGGTGTTGATGCCGTACATCATCTGGCCCAGGCGATCCTTGAGGATGAAGCCCAGCACCAGGCGCTCGATGTCCTTGCGCACTTCGATCTGCACTTCCAGGACCACCGGTTGGCCGACTTCAGCGGCGTCGATGCTGCGTTCGTTTTCGTCGAGCATGCGCACGCCGAGGATCGCCGCTTCGCCGGTGCCGGACACGGTCTGCACTTCACCCCCGGCGAGCATTTCCTGACGCACGACCTGGCCTTCGCGTTCGGCCATCAGGGCGTTGTAGTAATCGAGCACGGCTTCGGGCTTGCCGTACATGGCCATGCGCCCATCCTTGAGCAGGATCGCCGAATCGCAGATCGACTGAATCGCCGAGCGGTCATGGGACACGATCAACAGGGTGGTACCGGCCTTGCGGAAGCTGCGGATGCGCTCGAAGCTCTTGTGCTGGAAGTAGGCATCGCCCACCGACAGCGCTTCGTCGACGATCAGAATGTCCGGCCGCCGCGCGGTGGCCACGCTGAACGCCAGGCGCATCTGCATGCCGCTGGAATAGGTGCGCACCGGGTGATCGATGGCTTCACCGATTTCGGCGAAGTGTTCGATCTCGGGCATCAGCGCTTCGATTTCTTCGAGCTGCATGCCCAGCAACTGCCCGGCCATGATCGCGTTCTGGCGCCCGGTGAAGTCGGCATGAAAACCCATGCCCAGCTCCAGCAGCGCCGCGACCCGACCCTCGAGTTCAATCTTGCCGCCAGTGGGCTGGGTGGTGCCGGTGATCATCTTCAACAAAGTGCTTTTGCCGGCCCCGTTGGCGCCGACGATGCCCACCGCTTCACCGGGGGCGATTTCGAACTCGACATCGCGCAATACCCAGTGCTGGTGATGACGAATGGGCGAGAAGGGAATCAGCCACTCGGCCAGTCGAGCCCAGCGGTTGGGGTATTGCTTGTAGGCCTTGCTCAGGCCGGTGACACGAATATGGCCCATCAGAGTTCATCCACCATTTCGCCGACGCGTTGACGAAACAGGCGCAGCCCGATCAGACAGAACACGATGCCGGTGACGAAGATCGGCAGCAGCGAACTCCAGACCGGCCACTGACCATAGAGGAACAGGTTCTGATAACTGCTGAACAAATTGGTCAGTGGATTGAGCTGCAACAGGCGTTGCACCCATTCCGGCAGGATCGTGATCGGGTAAACGATCGGCGTCAGCCAGAACCAGAACTGCAGGCAGATCGCGAAGAGCTGACCGACATCGCGAAAGAACACATTCAGTACACCAAGCACCATGCCCAGTCCGGCGCAAAACATCATTTGCAGCGCGACCAGCGGCAGCAGCGCCAGCAGGACCATGCCCGGCCAGCGTCCCGTCACCAGCAGGAAGCCCAGAAACAGCGCGATGATGATCGCGAAGTTGATCCCGGAGTTGATCAACACGATCACTGGCAGACAGATCCGCGGGAAGCTGATTTTCTTCAGCAGATTCGCGTTGTCGAGAAACATCGTCTGGCTGCGCAAAGTGATTTCGGAGAACAGTCCCCAGGCCAGCAGGCCGGCGCAGAGGTAAACGCTGTAAGCCATGCTGTCGTCCACACCCGGCAGGCGTGCGCGCATGATGTGCGAGAAAACCACCGTATAAACGACAATCATCGACAGCGGATTGAAGATCGGCCACAGCGCGCCGAACAGCGAATTGCGATAACGCGCTTGAAACTCTCGTTGCACGCTACCGAGGATGAATCCACGGTAGCTGTGTAGCGAGCGATACAGGGAAAGCAGCATTCAAACCGTCCTGCCGTAATGGTCTTCGAAGCGGACGATATCGTCCTCTCCCAGGTATTCGCCGCTTTGCACTTCGATGATCACCAGATCGATCACACCGGGGTTTTCCAGGCGATGCCTGTGGCCGGCGGCGATGAACGTCGATTCGTTCTTGGCCACCAGCGTCGTACCGCTGCCGTTGTTGGTGACCTTGGCCATGCCTTCGACCACCACCCAGTGTTCGTTGCGGTGATGGTGCATTTGCAGGGACAGCTTGCCGCCGGGTTTGACCACGATGCGCTTGATCTTGAAGCGCGGGCCTTCCTCGAGAACGGTGTAGGTGCCCCAGGGCCGGCTGACGGTGCGGTGCAGGCGATAGGCTTCGTGGGATTTGTCCTTGAGCTGCTTGGCGACGCGCCGCACATCCTGAGCGCGGTCGGCATGGGCCACGAGCACGGCGTCGGCGGTGTCGACGATGATCAGGTTATCCACACCCACGGTGGCCACCAGCCGGCCTTCGCTCTGGACAAAGTTATTGTGGCTGTCGATGAAAATCGCTTCGCCGCTGGCGCGGTTGTTGTCGGCGTCGGCCGGCACCAGTGCGGCCACCGCGCCCCACGAACCGATGTCACTCCAGTCGAAACCGGCGGGCACCACCACAACTTTTTCCGAGCGCTCCATCAACGCGTAGTCGATGGAAATGTCGGTGATTTCAGCGAACAGCGCAGGCGACAGTTCCTGTTGCAGGCAGCCGACGGTCTCCACCGGGGCGCTGGCGGCCATGCAGGCGCGGGTCTGCTCCAGCAGTTCTGGCGCGTGCAATTGCAGTTCGGCAATGACGGTCGCGGTGGTAAAGCAGAACATGCCCGAGTTCCACAGGAAGTTGCCGCTCTCCAGGTAATGCGTGGCGGTCTGCAGGTCGGGTTTTTCCACGAAGCGCTGCACTTTGGCCGCGCCTCTGGCGTCCAGTGGCGCACCGGTTTCGATGTAACCAAAGCCGGTTTCCGGCGCGGTCGGCAATACGCCGAAGGTCACCAGATAACCGTCCTTCGCCAGATTCACCGCGTGCTCGACGGCCGTCTTGAGTGCGTCCTGATTGACGATCAAATGGTCGGCCGGCATCACCACCATGATCGCCTCGTCTCCGTGCAGCGCTTGCAGCGACAGGGCTGCAGCGGCAATCGCCGGGGCGGTATTGCGCCCGGTCGGCTCCAGGAGGAAGTGCCCGCGATGGCGTGACACGTGGGCGGCGCAGTAGTGATCCTTGCTCTGGAAGTAATATTCGCGGTTGGTCACCGTGACAATGTCGCCCCAGCCGTCGAGCAACGCGGCGGCACGCTGGTAGGTCTTGCCGAGCAGCGACTGGCCGTCGGGCAGAGTCATGAACGGCTTGGGATGGCCCTCGCGGGACACCGGCCACAAACGGGTGCCGGCACCGCCGGACAGAATCACGGGGATCAGCATGGCCTACTCCTTGGCGACGCGTTTCATGTCCGCATCCATCATCATGCGGATCAAGGTATCCAGGTCGGTTTTCGGCTTCCAGCCCAGCACACGCTGCGCCTTGGCCGGATTGCCGAGCAGCACTTCGACTTCAGCCGGGCGGAAAAACGCCGGGTCGATCTTCACGTAGTCGCGGTAGTTCAGGCCGACGTGATCGAAGGCGATGCGGCACATTTCGCGCACCGTGGTGGTGACGCCGGTGGCGACCACGAAATCGTCAGGCTTGTCCTGTTGCAGCATCAGCCACATGGCTTCGACGTAGTCGCCGGCAAAACCCCAGTCGCGTTTGGCGTCGATGTTGCCCAAGGCCAGTTCCTGCTGCTTGCCCTGCTTGATGCGGGCGGCGGCGTCGGTGACCTTGCGGGTAACGAATTCGATGCCGCGCAGCGGTGATTCATGGTTGAACAGAATGCCGCTGCTGGCGTGCAGGTTGAAGCTTTCGCGGTAGTTGACGGTGATCCAGTGGCCGTACAGCTTGGCCACGCCGTAAGGGCTGCGTGGATAGAACGGGGTGTTCTCGTCCTGCTGCTCGGCCTGGATCAGACCGAACATTTCGCTGGTCGAGGCCTGATAGAAGCGGGTGTGCGGGCTGAACTGGCGGATCGCTTCCAGCAAGTGGGTAACGCCCAGGCCATCGACGATGCCGGTGGTTACCGGTTGATTCCACGAGGCGGCGACGAAGCTTTGCGCGGCGAGGTTATAGATTTCGTCCGGAGCCGATTGAATGACCGCGCGCTGCACCGAGCAAGCATCGGCCATGTCACCGTCCAGATAGACGATGTCGGCCTCGACGCCCATTTCGCGCAGGCGCCAGCGCGAATCGCTGCTGCGCCGGGCGACGAAGCCATAAACCTTGTAACCCTTGTCGAGCAGCAGTCTGGCCAGATACGCGCCGTCCTGGCCAGTGATCCCTGTGATCAGTGCACTTTTTGTCATTCTTGTCGTACTCGAATCTCCCAGTCGGACAGGATCGTCCGCAGGGATTGTTGTGTAGTGATGGCTGGCGACCATCCTGTGGTGTTGGCCAGTCTTGCGTGGCTGCCGCAGACGCGGCGCTGATCGGCGCGACGCATGCGCGCCGGATCCTGAACCAGTTGCATCTGGACTTCGGCCAGATCTGCCAGCTGTTCGATGAGGCTGCGGATGCTTTGCTCGCGCCCCGAACAGATGTTGTAGACCTGGCCCGGCTGGCCTTTTTCAAGCAGGGCGAAATAGGCCGATATGACGTCGCCGACATCGAGGAAATCACGCGTCACGTCGATGTCGCCGACTTCCAGTTGCGGCGCTTGCAGGCCTTGTTTGATGCGGTTGATCTGGCGGGCGGCGCTGGCGATGACGAAGCTGTCGCTCTGCCCGGTGCCGATGTGATTGAACGGGCGCGCCACCAGCACCGGCCAGTGTTCGCTCAGGCCCCATTGCAGGCTGAGAAACTCCGCCGACAGTTTGCTCACCGCGTAAGGGTTGCGCGGGCAGGGCGGTTGTTGTTCGGTGATCGGTAGAGCGCTTTCGCCGACCTGGCCGTAGACGTCGCCGGAGCTGACGTACAGGAATGTGCCGGTAAAGCCACGCGCCTTGAGGGCTTGCAACAGGTTGAGGGTGCCGAAAACATTGATATCGAGGGTGCGGGCCGGATCACGGAAGGCTTCGGGGACGAAGGTTTGCCCGGCCAGATGGACTACCGCGTCGGGCATCTGCGGCCACAGGTCGCTGAGGCTGCCGGCATCCGTGAGGTCGAAGGGCGATGCGGCAGGCAACAGCTCCCACGACGAATCGGGCAAGGCCAGACGTGACTGTATATGTTGTCCCACGAAGCCACTGAGACCCGTGATGAACAGACGCTTTTTCAAACAGCGACCCCTTGGTCTTGAACTTGCGCCACTTTCCCACAGGCTTTGAGGAAAGATCTGTCAGACCAAAAGAAAAACTGGCTAAAAGACAGGCGAAGTCAGTTGTTGTAGTTGTTTGTCTTCAATCTGTGCCAATTGCACAGCAATTTCAACTGGCCAGACCGTGACTGGTCAGTTCTCGTAAGCGTAGACCGATTTATTCTCGCCGGGCGGTTCACGGATCCCCGACGGATGTGTTTAGAATGCCCCTCGTCGCCATTCCCGTCGGTTCGCCGTGGGCATTGTGCAACGGGGTGAAACTGACCACTAAAACAAGAACAAAGACGTGCCTGAAGATGGAGGACGAGCGCCAGTGATGCCGACTTGATCCGACGCCGGGCCGTCATAGCATGAGGCTGCCGGGAAGGCTGCTTCATCGTGGGATGCCATGAATTTCATTCTTCACTCGGACGTCAACGACCGCTCCATCAGCCAGAGCCTGGGACGTCCCGAATACAGCTATTACTTTGTGCTCAAGGCCTATCGCCCGATACTCGAGAGTCTCGGTCAGGTGCACATTGTGTCGTCCAGCGCCGAAGTCGATCCGCTTTTTCGGCAACTGCGCGCGGCTGGCCAGGACAGCGTGTTTCTGTCGTTCACCCCTGCGCATAAAACCCCCACGGAACTTGAGTGTCCGACGATTTGCGTCTTGGCATGGGAGTTTGACTCGATTCCGGATGAACAGTGGGACAACGATCCGCGTCATGACTGGACGCAGATGTTTGCGCGTCAGGGCCGGGTCATCACCTTGTCGAGCCACACTGCCCGAGCCATTCGCCGGGCCATGGGCGAAGACTTTCCAGTGTTGGTGTTGCCGACGCCGCTGTGGGAGAACTTTGCGGCGATTCGCGAGCAACACGTCTGTAGGCCGATCAATCCCGGCGCGGTGCTTTCCATCAAGGGCTGCATCTTCGATACCCGAATGCTCGGGTTGTCGGCCGATGCATTGATCCCGACACCTCTGACCGCCGAGCAGGAAGCAATTCTGGCCGCCGAGCTCGAGGCAGCCCGACCGCCACCGCTGACCTTCAAACGCCGCCTGATCATTGCCCGGCATTACCTGCGTCTGTGGTTGCTGAATGCAGGACGCGACTACGCACCACCGTTGCCGCGGTCGAAGTTTTTGCACAACTGGTATTGGGAAGGGGTTCGCGATCGTGTCCCGGACGTATTGCACGGCTGGCTCGAAAAACGCCTGCCGACCATTTGCGGCCCGCAACCGGTACCGGTTATCGAACCCGAGCCGCTGAACCTGCCGGACACCTCATCGGTGGTCGACATAGCGGTCGACGGCGTGATCTACGTCAGCGTGTTCAACCCCAAGGATGGCCGCAAGAACTGGCATCAACTGATCACCGCGTTCTGCTGGGCCTTGCGCGAAAGAGCCGATGCGACACTGGTGCTGAAGATCACCCAGAACGATCTGGCGTCGTACTACAGCGAAATGATGACCTTGCTCGCGCAGCTTTCACCCTTTGCTTGCCGGGTGGTGGTGATGCACGGTTATCTGGACGACGCGCAGTACACCAGGCTTTATGCAGCCGCCAGTTTCTACGTCAACGCTTCGCGTTGCGAAGGGCTTTGTCTGCCGTTGATGGAGTTCCTGTCCAGCGGCAAACCGGTGATCGCACCGGATCACACGGCCATGGAAGATTACATCGATGAGTCGGTGGCGCTCGTGGTCAAGTCCAGTGAAGAACTCACCATCTGGCCGCAAGACAGTCGCATCATCTATCGCACACTGCGTCATCGGCCCGATTGGGGCTCGCTGAAAAGCGCTTATGAAAGCAGCTATCGAATGGCCAAAACGCAGCCTGAGGATTACCAGCGCATGTCCGCTGCTGCGATTGCACGCATGCACGATTACTGCGCGTTCGCGCCAGTGCAAAAGCGCATGGCTGATTTTTTCGGACTTGTGCCGCGCACTCTGGATGCTGCGCCAGTGACGGATAACGCTTCATGCTGATCATCATTCATTCGGAAACCAACCAGCACACCATCGCTCAGAACCTGGGCCGTTCGGAATACAGCTACTACTTCGTGCTCAAGGAGTATCGCCCGGTACTCGAGCGCCTCGGGCGCGTGGTGGAAGTGGCAGACCCGCAGGTCGAAGTCGATGCGCTCTATCTGGAGTGTCTGGCTCGGGGCGAGCCCTGTGTGTTCTTGTCCTTTTCCCCGCCGCATCGCACGCCGGTGAACCTGGCGTGTCCGACGCTCCCGGTGTTTGCATGGGAATTCAGCACGATCCCCAACGAACCGTTTGCCGGTGAACCGCGTAATGACTGGCGCACCGTGCTGCACGCTTGTGGTGCTGCCATTACCCATTCCAGCTACACGGTCAACGCCGTGCGCGAAGCAATGGAGGCTGATTACCCGATTGTCGCGGTACCAGCGCCGGTATGGGATCGCTTCGCAGCCCGCGGCGCGCAGTTGCAAGGGCAGTCGCTGGTGGCTACGGTGCGGTTGAAGATCAAAGGCCTGGTGGCCGACAGTCGAAAACTGGATCTGAATGCCTTCGGCCCGATGCATTTGCGCAGTGGCAAAGGCATCGACTTTGAGGCCCCCCTCACCGAGCAGGAGCTGCTGCTTGACGGTGTGGTGTACACCTCGGTGTTCAATCCCGGTGATGGGCGCAAGAATTGGGAAGACATGCTCAGCGCGTTCTGCGTGAGTTTTCGCGACATCGAAGACGCCACGCTGGTGCTCAAGCTCACGCACCACGATGCCGAAGAAGCGCTGAGCGACATCCTGCATCACCTGTACAAAAATCAGTCTTATCGCTGCCGTATCGTGCTGATCTACGGCTACCTTGCCGATCCCGACTACGAGCAGCTGGTCCAGGCCACTCGTTATGTAGTGAATACGTCATACGGCGAGGGCCAATGCTTGCCGCTGATGGAGTTCATGTCGTGCGGCAAACCGGCGGTGGCCCCGCGCACCACCGCGATGATTGATTACCTGAGCGCCGAAAATGCGTTCCTGATCGAGTCGACCGATGAGCTCACAGCCTGGCCGCACGATCCGCGCAAGGCCTTTCGTACGCTGCGCTATATGACCAACTGGGCGTCGTTATGCGCGGCCTATCGGGAGAGTTATGCCGTGGCAAAAAACGACCCGGCGCGTTATGCCCGGATGTCGGCGCAAGCGGTCAGCAGCCTGCAAGCGTTCTGCAGCCAGGCAGTCGCTGAACAGCGATTACGGCTTTTCTTTGCGCAGTTGTTCGAGCGCCGTGGTGTGACTGTGGAAATCCCCGGAGCATGAACAGCAAACGGATCATGGACATTGAGGTCCTGCGTGCGATCGCGGTGCTGGGGGTGCTGTTCCATCACTTGCAGGGCAGCCTGTTTGCCGACCCGGTGCCGCTGCTGGAAAAAATTCACGCCTGGGCCCAGCCGTGGTGGGGCGTCGATCTGTTTTTCGCCATCTCCGGTTTTGTCATCGCCCGTGGCCTGATCCCGGCGCTGCAAGGGTGTACAACCCGCCAGGAATACTGGCAACAGACGCGCAACTTCTGGCTGCGCCGGGCTTTTCGGCTGTTGCCATCGGCCTGGTTATGGTTGGCTCTGATGCTGCTGGGGTGTGTGTTTCTCAATCGTTCGGGTGCGTTCGGTTCGCTGTACGCCAACCTGCAAGCAACGCTGGCGGGTGTGTTGCAGTACGCCAACTTCCGTTTCGCAGACAGCTTCTTCCACTATGAGTACGGCAGCAGTTTCGTCTACTGGAGCCTGTCACTGGAGGAGCAGTTCTACCTGCTGTTTCCGCTGTTGATTCTGCTCTGTCGCAAGCATCTGGTCTGGGCATTGCTGGCGCTGGTCGCCGTGCAGATTTTCACGATGCGCACGCCATTGCTGATGGCCGTGCGCACCGACGCCCTGGCTCTCGGCGTGCTGTTGGCAATGTGGAGTGCGCAGCCGGGTTATCAGCGCTGGCAGCCGACGTGTCTGCGCAGGCCCTGGGTCGGGATTTTGGCCTTGATCGCTACCGGTTTGCTGATGAGTTTCATGGCTACCGACCGGTTCACCTTCGCCAATTACCGTCTCGGTTCGATCGCGGTGCTCAGCGCGGTGCTGGTCTGGATTGCTTCTTACAATCGCAACTATCTGTTGCCCGCCGGCCATGCGCAACGGCTGATGGCGTGGATCGGCAGCCGCTCCTACGGCATCTATCTGGTCCACATTCCGGCCTATCAACTGGTGCGTGAACTGATTTTCCGGTTACAGAGCGCCGGTCTGCCAAGCCCTGCCGGCCATCCGATTCTGACGCTGGTAATCGCTTTCGGCCTGATCGCGCTGCTCAGCGAACTCAATTACCGTTTCATCGAAATGCCTATGCGCAACCGCGGCGTAGCACTGGTCAAACGCCTCGGTACGTCACCCACCGCCGTCCCATCCTCTGGAGCCACCTCATGCTGAGCCTTTTGAAGAAACTCACGGCGGCGACGTCTGCACAGCCTTCCGTTGCGGTCGCCGAGAAGACTGATCCGTACATGCTCGGCCTGCACGACGCGATGCTCAGCGGCTGGTTCAACCAGGCAACCGGCGAGCTGTTCACAGGCTTTCCCGTGAGTGCTGACGACACGCTGCTGGATGTCGGCTGCGGTGATGGTGGCAACGTGCATTTCTGCGGTATGCGTGGGGCGAAGATCATCATTGCCGACATCGACGGCGCCAAGGTCGAGGCGACGCGTCAGCGACTGAGCGACACCCCGGCGCGCGATATCGAATGCCATGTCACCGATTGCAATCCGTTGCCGATTGCCGACGCGACAGCGACCCGCGTGGTGTCCACCGAAGTCATTGAACACGTCGACGACCCGGCGCAGTTTCTCGCCGAGCTGGCGCGCGTCGGCAAGCCAGGCGCGTTGTACCTGTTGAGCGTGCCGCACCCCAGCTCCGAAGACCTGCAAAAAGACATCGCGGCGCCGGAGTATTTTCAGAAACCCAACCACATCCGGATCATCAGCGAAGAGCAGTTCAAGTCCATGGTCAGTGAGGCCGGCCTTGAGATCATCAGCCACAGCCAGTACGGCTTTTACTGGTCGATGTGGATGTTGTTGTTCTGGGAAGCCAAGGTCGATTTCAGTAACCCTGATCATCCACTGCTCAATCATTGGGCCGACACCTGGCAAGCGGTGCTGGACTCGCCACGCGGGGCGCAGATCAAGCAGGCGCTGGATGCGGTCGTGGCGAAAAGTCAGGTGATCATCGCCCGCAAGCCTTGAAGCTTTTGCAACTGAGTTTTGTGTAACCTTGCAGCCCTGTGCTGTAAGGGGTTTGCAAGGTATGCGCTTTATCGTCGGTCTGTTGGCTTTGCTCATGCTGTCTGCCTGTGAACAGCAGAGCGCAGCGCCACTCGATCAGCAGCTGTACATCTGGCAACGCCAGTGGACGTCGGCCCATGAGGCGGCGTTGCGCGATAGCCGCAGTGATTTCTCGACCTTGCGGGTGCTGGCGTTGCAGGCGTTTCCGGGGGCGGGATGGCGCCGGGCATTTATCGATGCGACGTTGCTCAAGGGCGATGGTCGCCCGCTGATTGCGGTGATTCGTCTCGACGGCCAGCTCAAGGCGCTGGATCAGCAGCAGGTCACGGCGCAGATTCTTCAGGTCATCAATGACTGGCAGGCGCAGGGCCTGACCCTGAGTGGCGTGGAGATCGACCACGATGCGGGCAATGCGCGGCTGCCGGCCTACGCTGAATTCCTCACCCATCTACGCTCGGCACTCCCGCAATCATTGCCTCTGAGCATCACCGCGTTGCCGGCGTGGCTCGACAGTGCGCAATTGCCAAACTTGCTGGCGACGGTCGACAGCAGCGTGCTGCAAGTGCATGCCGTCAGCGACCCGCGACGCGGCTTGTTCGACGCCGAGCAAGCACGGCGCTGGGCTGAGGCTTGGGGGGGCATCACCGATAAGCCTTTCTATCTGGCACTGCCGGCCTATGGCGTCGCGTTGCTGCCCGATACGGGTGACGCACCAGTCGTGGAAAGCGAGGTACCGCTAGAACGTGGCGGCGAGCGTCGTGAATTGCTGGCCGATCCGCTGCAACTGCGCCAACTCGGCCAAGCGCTGCGTGAAAATCCGCCTAAGCATCTGGCCGGTTTGATCTGGTTTCGCTTGCCGCTGGCCAACGACCGCCGCGCCTGGAGCCTGACGACCCTGCGCGCCGTGGCACGCGGCGATACGCTGATCAGCCAGCTCGGTTTGAGCATCAGTGAACACAATGACCTCTATGACATTCGACTCGCCAACCCCGGCAACCTCGACAGCGCCTGGCCCGCACGTATCACCGTGAAGGTCAGCGACTGTGAAGGCGCCGACACGCTCGCCGGTTACTCATTGCAACAGAGCCCGGATCTGCTTACCTTCACCCGCCTGCGCGACGGCCGCTTGCCGGCGGACGGACAGCGCGCCATCGGTTGGGCGCGCTGTGCATTTATTGATCAAGGAGGTTCGCATGTTGACCCGTAACTGGCCCCGCCATCTGCTCTGCCTGAGCCTCTGTCTGCCGCTGGGCTCGGCGCTGGCCTGCGGCCCGGACTTCCCGATGCGCCTGCTCGACAATCGCGGGCAGACCCTGGCCGATCTGCCCGAGGGCAACTTCAATTTTGAAGTCAGCCGCTTGGGCAAAGCGATCGCCGGGCTGAAAAACCTCACACCTGCCGCCGACAACCCGAATGGCTTTTATGGCGAGCCGACCGATCCTGCCGAGGAACGCGCAAAGGTTGAGGCCACCGGGCTGACCGAGGAACAGCAAGCACTTGTCACGCGTCTGCGCGGGCTTACCGATGCCCGCGACGCTTACGCGCAGGGCAGCAGTCTCCCGGCGGAAATCCGTCTGTATGTGGCGGGAGCGGTGGCCTTCAGTGTCGGCGAGCATCAACTGGCGGTCGATTATTTCCGCCAACTGCTGGCGCTACCGGCGGATCAGCGCCCACTGCGTAGTACGTGGGCGGCGTATTCCGAGGGGCGTGCGCTGTTCGCCATGAGTGCCGAGGCTGACGACATGCTCGATCCGCTGGAGCAGGCGATCTCGGCGTTCCGCCAGACCCGGCAACTGAGCATCGACGGTTTCAGTGATCCACTGGGGCTGGGTGTCGCCAGCCTCGGGGAAGAGGCGCGAGCGTCGCGCATGGCCGGTGGCTGGGACGATGCGATCAATCTTTATGCCGCGCAGAGCGTGCACGGCTCAATGGTCGGCTACACCTCGCTCAAACAACTGGCTAACGAATTGGCTGAAATGCCTGAGCCGGAACTGGCCAAGCTGATGCAACACGAAGGTGTGCAGAAACTGGTCACCGCCTCGTTGCTCAGCCGCCTCGGCTGGTCGTTTGGCGATGAACCGCCGAACGAGAAAAAACTGGTCAAGCTTCTGCAAAACAGTACCCGTGGCACCTTCGACAACGCCGATCGATTGGCGGCGGTGAGTTATCAACAGGGTGATTACGACAGCGCCAAAGCCTTCCTCGAACGCGCGGGTGACAGCGGCCTGGCCTGGTGGCTACGAGCGAAACTGGCAGTGCGCGACGGTGACAAGAATGCGGCGGCAGCCGCCTATGCGAAAGCCGCGCAGGCCTTCCCGCAGAAGGAAGACTGGGGTTATCGGCGCACGCCGGACTGGGCACTGGAAACGGTCCAGCCGAAATGCCGGGTCGAGGGCGAAAGCGCGATTCTGGCGTTGCAACGCGGCGAGTACCTGCAAGCGTTCGTGCAGTTGTATCGCAGCAACAACATCTATTGGTTCGATGCCGCGACGGTTGCCGAGCGCGTGCTGACCGTCGACGAGCTCAAGCAATATGTCGACGCCAACGTGCCGGCACCGCCGGCGCTGACTCAAGAGCAGCGTGACAATTACGTGCCGCTGCCGGTGGCCGCCAGCCTGCGCAATCTGCTGGGCCGGCGTTTGCTGCGCGAAGGGTATTACGCAGAGGCCGTCGGTTATTTCGACAATCCCGATCTGCAGAACAAGGCCCGACTCTACGGCGAGCAAAGACTGAAAGCCGATTCCGCCTGGTGGCCGACCAAGCGTGCCAGTGCGCTGTACAACGCGGCGTGGACGGCCCGGGAGTGGGGCATGGACATCCTCGGTTACGAGATGGCCCCGGATTACGCCACCTTCGGCGGCAATTACAGCCTGGAAACCACCGCGCTGAACGTCGGCCCGCTGGTGTCCGAAGCCGAAGTGCAACGCCAGAAGGCCAGCCAAGCGCAGCCCGATCAGCGTTATCACTACCGTTTTGTCGCCACCGCGCTGGCCAATCGCGCCGCCGACAACCTGCCGCACACCAGTCAGGCGTTCGCGGCCGTGCTGTGTTCGGCCGCCGGTTGGAACAGCAGCCTGGAAGATCAGAGCGCCCTCTATCAGCGTTACGTGAAGGAGGGCCCTTACGTGCCGTGGGCGGTGGATTTCGGCAATCAGTGCCCGTACCCGGACTTTGAAAATGCTGACAAGCGTTATGTCACCCAAGTGACCGACGCCGTCCGCGCCAGCCTGCGACCGTACAAGTGGCTGGTGCAGATCGGCGCGATTGTGCTGGCAGTCGGCGCGGCGTTGCTGCTGATCAACCGCCGCCAGCGCAAGGCTCGCAAGGGCTAAGCCTGCTGGATGAACGTCAGGCGCACCGCGAAGCCGATCAACAGGCTGCCGAACAGCCATTGTTGAACCCGTTGTGCCGTTGGACTGTGTTGCAGCCAACGGCCCAGCGCGGCGCCGGTCAGGGCGTAAGCGCTGTCGAACAGCAGGCCGACACCAACCAGCAGCATGCCGAGCAGGGCGAATTGGCTCAGCACCGGTGCGCCGTTAGCCTCGATGAATTGTGGCAGCAGCACTGAGCAGAACAGCAGCGCTTTGGGGTTGAGCAGGTTGGTCAGCAAGCCACGGCGGATCGCTTCGCGCCATTGCCCGCGCGTCTCGGCAACGTCGCCGCTATTAAGGTTCGGCACCAGCGTGCTGCGCAGGCATTGAATGCCGATCCACAGCAGATACGCCGCCCCGGCGAGGCGCACCACTTCGAACGTCCACGGCGCAGCCTTGAACAGCGCCGCCAGCCCCAACGCCGCCAATGCCACATGACATGCGCGGGCAATCGCCAAGCCTATTACGGTGGCCAGCGCCGCTGCGCGACCTTGTCGGGCGCCGGTTTGCAGCAGCAGGATCATGTCCGGGCCGGGCAACAGAAACACCACGGCCAATGCCAGGAAAAACAGCCAGAGACTCGCCACGTCATACCCCTTTCGTTGTCGATTCGGTGACGTCAGTCTAGGGGCGAAGGGTGGGGCAGGTGCTTGCGTAGTTCGCTTCAAAATGGCTCGGGATTGGCATAACCTGCGTTCTTTTTGCGCTCTCGCCATCAGGATCTGCCAACCATGAAACTCGACGCCTTCGACCGCAAGATTCTCGCCGCCCTGCAACGGGACGGTCGCTTGAGCAACGTCGAGCTGGCGGACGAGATCGGCCTGTCGGCGTCACCGTGTTTGCGTCGGGTGCGGATGCTGGAAGAGGCCGGGGTGATTCGCGGTTATCAGGCCAATCTGGATCGCGATGAAGTGGGGCTGGGGCTGACGGTGTTTGTCGGGGTCAAGGTCGAGCGCCACAACGATGAACAGGCCGAAGCGTTTTACGCAGCGGTCACTGCGCTGCCGGAGGTGATTTCAGCGTTTCTGGTATCGGGGGAATCGGACTTTCTGCTGCAGGTGGTGGTACCGGATCTGCGCGCGTATGACCGCTTTCTCAGCGGTTGCCTGTTGAAACTGCCGGGGGTGAGTGATATCCGCAGCAACTTTGCGATTCACACGGTGAAGACGCCGGGGGCGTTGCCGTTGGGGCATCTTCCGCTTTAGATCGCGTGATTCCATTCGCGAGCAGGCTCGCTCCCACATTTGACCGAGTTCCATCAGGAAATGCGCGATCGAATGTGGGAGCGAGCTTGCTCTCGGAAGCGATATCCCGGTCGACACTTACATCTGCGTCGCCATCCCCTCCACATTCATCGCCGCCTGGCGCAACGCCTCGGAGCGAGTCGGGTGCGGGTGACAGGTCAGGGCGATGTCCTCGGCCGAAGCGCTGAATTCCATCGCCACACAAAACTCGCCAATCATTTCGCTTACGCTCGGGCCGACCAGGTGCACGCCGAGCACTTCATCCGTGCGCTCATCAGCAAGGACTTTGGCGAAACCTTCAGTCTCGTGGTTGATCTTCGCCCGGCTGTTGGCAGTGAACGGAAACCTGCCGACCTTGTAGGCCCGGCCTTCAGCCTTGAGTTGCTCTTCAGTTTTGCCGACGCTGGCCAGCTCCGGTTTGGTGTAGATCACGTTGGGGATCAGGTCGTAATTGACCTCGCCGGCCTTGCCGTGGATCTGCTCGACGCAGGCCATGGCTTCGTCTTCGGCCTTGTGCGCGAGCATCGGGCCGGACGTTACGTCGCCGATCACCCAGATCCCCGGGGCTTCGGTGCGGTGTTGTTTGTTGGCGAGCATGCCGCGCTTGTCGGTGCTCAGGCCGACGTTCTCCAGGCCCAGGCCTTGGGTGTAGGGGCGACGACCGATGGCCACCAGCACGTAATCCGCCTCCAGTAGCTCAGCCGTACCGCCGGTGGCCGGTTCGACGCTCAGTTGTACGCCGTTGGCCGAAGTGGTGGCGCTGGTGACTTTTGAACTTAATTTGAAGGCGATGCCTTGCTTGCTCAGCGAGCGTTGCAGGGTTTTGCCGGCCTCGCCATCAACGCCGGGGCAGATGCGGTCGAGGTACTCGACCACGGTGACCTGCGCGCCGAGACGTCGCCACACCGAACCCAATTCGAGGCCGATCACGCCGGCACCGATCACCACCAGATGCTTGGGCACTTCGCTCAGGGACAACGCGCCGGTCGAATCGAGAATGCGCTGGTTGTCGATCTCGACCCCGGGCAGGGGAGTGGGTTCGGAACCGGTGGCGATGATGATGTCCTTGGCGGTCAGCTCGATCTTGCTGCCCTGATCGCCGGTCACGGTGACTTTGCCCGGGCCGTCGATATGGCCCCAACCCTTGATCCAGTCGACCTTGTTCTTGCGAAAGAGAAACTCGATGCCCTTGGTCAGGCCGGTCACGCTCTCGTCTTTCTGCTTCATCATCTGCGCGAGATTGAGCGTCGGTTTGACTTCGATCCCGAGGTTGGCAAATTCCGCACCCATGGCCGCGTCGTACAGCTCTGAGGCATGCAACAAAGCCTTGGACGGCATGCAACCGACGTTCAGGCAGGTGCCGCCGAGGGTCGCGCGACCATCGACGCAGGCAGCCTTGAGGCCCAACTGGCCGGCGCGGATCGCCGCGTTATAGCCCCCGGGGCCGCCGCCCAGAATCACTACGTCATAGTTGCTCATGCGCTTACTCCTGGTTGAGGGATGCGGATCGCTAAAGGTAGTTGTTGACTAAAATTACGAGCGTAATATGTGCGTATCCGGACATTTCGGTCAAGGCTTCAGGCAAGCGACAGCTCGGGCGTTTTTAGATAAACGCAATTTGTGTACGAATATTTCACGACTTTCGTTATATCGTAACGATAAGAGCAAAGAGCCGAGGCTTTGGGGTGATATGCAGGTCGATCTGGAGGTTGAAGGCACGCAAGTGACCGGACTGCCGCGCTTTCAGCAGGCGGCCACGCAGGGCCGACGCTTACGCCGGTTGGCGATTGGCTTCGGCGCGTTAGCCGGGGCGGGTTGGATACTGGCATTTTTTGTGGCGTTGTTTACACCGCAATCGTTGTGGTTGCCATTGCTGGTCAATCAGAGCGCGGCGCTGTGGGTGCTGCTGGCCGGGCTGCAATCGGCTGGGTGGGTGGCGCAGTGGCGCGAGCGGGTGACGAGTCCGTTGACATCGACACCGGGTGCAGTCGAAGAGCAACTCGCGCCGGATGGCTGGTATGAGCGCCTGCTGGATCGCTTGAGTCAACGTGGCCTGCATCTGGTGGGCCTGATCGGCGCGGCGACGTTGTGGCTGGCCGGCTGGGCCTTGCTGGTGGTGATCAGCATTGAGCAGGTGTGGAACCTGGCCTTGCCGCCCGCCGCCGTCGGCATGTCTGCCACGGTTGGCGCCGTTCTGGCGCTGCTGCTGGCGTTCGGTTTGTTGGTATTGGAACGGCAGCTGGCTCAGCAAACTTCGGCGCAATGGCCTGAGGCGGGTTCGCTGGCGCAGCTGACGCGCGTCGCAATCATCAGCCTTGTGCTGGGAGCGCTGTGTTTGTTGTTCGCCAGCGAAACCGCAGTGTGGCCGGTTCGCCTTGCGGTGCTGATCGGCATCTTGCCGGGTCTTGTCGCGATCGAGCTGCTATTGCGCGCCGTTCTTTCGATATTCAGCCCGCGCCGCGATCGGCTCGAACCGCGATTGCTGGCGCGCAGTTTTGTCGCCGACCTGCTGCGT
This sequence comes from Pseudomonas sp. Irchel 3E19, assembly GCF_900187585.1. Taxonomy (NCBI): domain Bacteria; kingdom Pseudomonadati; phylum Pseudomonadota; class Gammaproteobacteria; order Pseudomonadales; family Pseudomonadaceae; genus Pseudomonas; species Pseudomonas sp. Irchel 3E19. The sequence continues at coordinate 38,222 of NZ_FYDT01000012.1, read as the reverse complement.
TGGCCGCCACAACCGCTGCTCGTGTTACAGCACGAATTGCACAACCGCTTCGGCATCGATCTGCGCCAGATTTGGGCATTCAGCTACATGCGTCGGGCCTTTGTGCCGGTGTTGGTGCTGGTCGCGGCGGTCGGCTGGTTGCTGACCGGTCTTCACGAAATTCCCCTGCAAGGTCGCGGTATCTATGAGCGATTCGGCAAACCGGTGCAGGTCTTCGGCCCCGGTTTGCATGCAGGTTTGCCGTGGCCACTGGGTCGGGTGTTGAGCGTCGAAAACGGCGTGGTCCATGAACTGGCGACCAGCGTCGGCGAAAATCCGGCGCCGCTGCAACTCGATCCCGCCGAAGGCCCGGCACCGATCACGGCCAATCGTTTGTGGGACGCCAGCCATGTGAACGATAAATCCCAGGTCATCGCCAGCAGCCGGGGCGAGCAGCAGAGCTTTCAGATCGTCAACATGGATGTGCGCTTCGTCTATCGCATCGGTCTGAGCGATCAGGCAGCCCTGGCTGCAACCTATAACAGCGCTAATGTGCCAACGCTGATCCGCAGCACTGCCAGCCGGATTCTTGTGCATGATTTCGCCTCACGTACCCTCGACGGTCTGCTCGGTGCGGACCGGGCAGGGCTGGCGGAAGAGATCGGCCGTGCGGTGCAAAGTGATCTGCAAAAACTCGACAGTGGCGTGGAAATTCTCGCCACCGTCGTCGAAGCCATTCACCCGCCGGCCGGCGCCGCCAATGCCTATCACGGTGTGCAAGCGGCGCAGATTGGCGCGCAGGCGTTGATCTCCCGCGAGCGTGGGGCAGCCGCTGAAGCCAGTAACCAAGCGCAGTTACAGGCCAGCCTTGCTAGCGATCAGGCCAGCGCCAACGCCCGCGAAATCGGTGCAGCCGCACAGGCCGCCGAGCTGAAATTCAGTGCCGAACAAAAAGCCTACGCCAGCGCCGGCCAGGCATTCGTACTGGAGCAATACCTCAGTCAGCTCAGCCAAGGCCTGAGCAAAGCCAAATTGCTGATCCTCGACCATCGGCTGGGCGGTAGCAGCAATGCGCCGACCATCGACCTGCGTACGTTCACGCTGCCGGCTGACCCGACGCCCGCGCGCACCACCGCTCAACCAGGAGTTGCCCATTGAGCCAGTCGCACACTCACGATCATCATGACCACGGCGGCCCCGATCACGGCCACGGCGGGCATCACCATCATCACGGTCACCACCACGGTGCGCCGGAGGAGGCGGGGCCATTCCCTTGGCGGCGCATGGGCTGGGCGGTTTTGCTGGTGGCGTTCGCCATCGCGGCGGCGAGTCTGGTGCAGGTGCGTTCCGGTGAGGCTACGGTCATTACTCGTTTCGGCAATCCTTCGCGGGTCTTGCTCGATCCGGGTTTGAGCTGGCGTTGGCCGGCGCCGTTCGAAGCGGCGATCCCGGTGGATCTGCGCCTGCGCACGACGTCCAGCGGCTTGCAGGATGCCGGCACCCGCGACGGGTTGCGCATCATTGTCCAGGCTTACATTGCCTGGCAGGTGCAGGGCGATCCGGACAATGTGCAGCGCTTCATGCGCGCAGTGCAGAACCAGCCAGACGAAGCGGCGCGGCAGATTCGCACGTTTGTCGGCTCTGCTCTGGAAACCACCGCCAGCAGTTTTGACTTGGCCAACCTGGTGAACACCGATGCCAGTCAGGTTCACATCGCTGATTTCGAGGCGCAGTTGCGGCAGCAGATCGATCAACAATTGCTCGCCACTTATGGCGTGCGAGTGGTGCAGGTGGGTATCGAACGTCTGACGCTGCCATCAGTGACACTCACTGCCACGGTCGATCGGATGCGCGCCGAGCGTGAAACAATCGCCACCGAACGCACGGCCATCGGCAAACGCGAAGCGGCGCAAATCCGCTCTGCCGCCGAACGCGATGCGCGAATTGTGCAGGCTGACGCCACGGTGAAGGCCGCCGATATCGAAGCGCAATCTCGCGTTGAGGCCGCGCAGATTTATGGTCGCGCCTACGCCGGTTCGCCGCAGTTGTACAACCTGCTGCGCTCACTGGATACCCTCGGCACTATCGTCACCCCAGACACCAAACTGATCCTGCGCACCGATGCCGCGCCATTCCGTGTACTGGTCGACGGCCCGCCGAGCTTCGACAACAAGTCCGGATCGCAGCCATGAATGAAGAAGTTCCACGTGGAACACATTCGCTGAACAGTCCGTGGATTCAGGCGGGACGCTTGGCATTTTTTGCCTTGTACGCGGTGACGATCCTGGCGGCATTGGCCTGGGCGTTCTCCAATGTGCGGCAGATTGATCCGCAGAATCGCGCCGTGGTTTTGAACTTCGGCGCGCTGGATCGCATCCAGAACGCCGGCCTGCTATTGGCCTGGCCGCAGCCATTCGAACAGGTCGTTCTGCTGCCAGCGGCGGATCGGGTGATGGAACGGCGAGTGGAGAATCTGTTGCGCAGCGACGAAGCGCTGCAGGCTGATCGTGTCGCCTCATTTGCTACACCGATCAGCGATGCGTTGGCCGGCTCTGGTTATTTATTGACCGGTGATGCCGGTGTTGTGCAGTTGGATGTGCGGGTGTTTTACAAAGTGATCGAGCCCTATGACTTCGTGCTTCAGGCCGATCATGTTCTGCCGGCGCTCGATCGCTTGGTCACACGCAGCGCCGTGGCGCTGACGGCCGCGCGAGATCTCGACACCATTCTGGTTGCCAGACCGGAACTGATCGGCGCGGACAATCAGGCCGCCGAACGCCGCGAAAGACTGCGTGGTGATCTGGTGCAAGGCATTAACCAACGGCTGGCTGAACTGAAGGCGAGCGGGCAGGGCATCGGCATTGAAGTGGCGCGGGTCGATGTGCAATCGAGTCTGCCGGATCCGGCGGTCAGTGCCTTCAATGCGGTTTTGACCGCCAGTCAGCAGGCCGACAAAGCCGTGGCCAACGCCCGCACCGACGCCGAGAAACTCACCCAGTCCGCCAACGAACAAGCCGACCGCACGTTGCAAGTCGCCCACGCTCAGGCGGGCGAACGGCTGGCCAAAGCTTCTGCCGACACCGCCACGGTGTTGAGCCTGGCCAAGGCGCAACAAGGCACCGAGCCGCAAATGCTGCTGCGTCTGTACCGCGAGCGCATGCCGAAGATTCTCGGTCACGCCGGATCGGTCACCACAGTCGATCCGAAAGACGATTCCCGCCTGATCATTCAGGGAGCCAGTAAATGAATGCGACTGCCGCTGCACCGAGCCTTTTATCTTCGGCCGAACAACGCCGTGCGGCCAGGCAACTGACCTTGGCGATGCTCGCTTTGGGTTTGCTTGGCCTCGGATTGATCTGGCGCTGGGCGATGCCGGAACAAACCGGGGTCAGTCAGTTGCTACTCGGTTTTGCTTCTTTATTAGTGGCGGTGCCGGTGATGCGTTCGGCGTGGTACAGCCTGCGTTATCCAAGCCTGCACGGCATCACCGATCAACTGATCGCGCTGGCGATGCTCGGGGCGTGGGCGACGGGTGATCTGCTCACCGCCGCGTTACTGCCGATCATCATGATCTTCGGCCATGTGCTGGAGGAGCGCAGCGTCATCGGTTCACAGGAAGCGATCCACGCCCTCGGCCAATTGACCCGCAGTCATGCGCGCAAACTTCAGGCCGACGGCTCGATCATTGAAGTGGACAACGGCACGCTGAAATCCGGCGATACGGTCGAGGTCAGAGCCGGTGATCGTGTGCCAGCGGACGGTCGGATTTTGTCAGGGCAGGCGAGTCTCGACACCGCTTCGATTACCGGGGAATCCGTGCCGGTGGAAGCGAGTGCGGGTATGTCGGTGTTCGGTGGCGCGATCAATCTCGATGGTCTGTTGCGTATCGAAGTAACTCGCACCGGCGATGAATCGACTCTCGGTAAAGTCATCGCTTTGATGCAGAACGCCGAGCGCTCGAAACCGCCGATCACCCGATTGCTTGAACGCTATGCCGGCAGTTACATGGTGTTGGTGTTGCTGCTGGCGGCGGTCACCTGGTTCATCACCCACGACGCGCAAGCGATGCTCGCGGTGTTGGTGGCGGCGTGTCCTTGCGCGTTGCTGTTGTCGGCGCCGGCCACGGCGATTGCCGGTGTAGCAGTGGCTGCACGGCATGGGATTCTGATCCGCAGTTCGGCATTCCTCGAAGAACTGGCCGACCTGACATCGCTGGTCGTCGACAAGACCGGCACCCTGACTTACGGCACCTTGCGCTTGCAGGCGATCAGTAGTCTGCGCGCGGATCAGTCCACGGTCGTGACGCTCGCCGCCAGTCTCGGCGCGGCGAGCAGTCACCCGGTCAGTCGGGCATTGGCGGGGTTGGTCAGTCAGGAAAAGTGTGTGGCGCTGAGCGATATCCACGAGCGACAAGGTCTCGGTGTCGTCGCAGTGACCGCACAGGGCGAAGCAGCGCTTGGCCGGCCAGAGTTGTTCGCACAACTGAAAATCCCCACCACGCCGACTCCCGAGCACGACGGCCCGATTGCCGGCCTCGCCTTGAACGGTGAATTTCTCGCCTGGCTGTTGTTGGCCGACAGCGTCAAACCGGAAGCCCGATTGGCCCTGAGCGAATTGCGCGAACTCGGTCTTGGCCGACAACTGTTACTGACTGGCGACCGACAAAGTGTCGCGCAGACCTTGGCCAGGGATGTCGGTCTACAGGACGTTCAAGCCCAAGCCTTGCCCGAAGACAAACTCAATCGTGTGCTCCAGGAAATCGACAACGGCTTCCGGCCAATGGTTGTCGGTGACGGCATCAACGATTCGTTGGCACTCAAGGCAGGAGTCGTTGGCGTAGCAATGGGGGCGGGCGGTGCGGATATCGCCTTGGCGTCGGCTGACATCGTGCTGATCGGCAGCGACCTGCGCCGGCTCGGTACTTGTGTGCGGCTGAGTCGCCAATGCCGCCGCACCCTGCAGGTCAACGTGATCATCGGTCTGGGCTGGACGCTGGCCATCGTCGTGTTTGCCGCGTTCGGCTGGCTGGGCGCCGCCGGGGCGATGATTGCGGCGCTGCTGCATAACCTCAGCACGTTGCTGGTACTGGGCAACGCCGGGCGTCTGCTGCGTTTTCAGGAGCCGCTGCTCAAGCTCAAGGAAGATATTTGAAAATATTTCTACCGCCTCTGTAACGCCGTCGGGGTCGCGCGCTCTAGTGCTATGTCGGGACTGAACAAACCGTCCAGCCGACACCCCCTGACGATTACCGAGGATAAAAAAATGACTATCAAGACCGCCGCTGCTGGTGCCGCTCTCGCTTTGGCCGCTGCCACTATGTTTGCCGGTGTCGCCACCAACGCGATGGCCGCCGATGCCAATGTTCACTGCTACGGCGTGACTGCCTGCAAAGGTCAGAACGACTGCAAGACCAAAGACCATGCTTGCAAAGGCATGGGTGCCTGCAAAGGCCAGGGTTTCAAAGCCATGACTCAAGCGGCTTGCGAAAAAGCAGGTGGCAAGGTCGGCGAATAACTGACCGGCCAGTGCCGCCGCAGTGGCTCACGCCACTGCGGCCACTTTTTATCAGGAGTCTGCACATGTCCGCCTCTGGTCCCTTCCTCGGCTACGGCCTGGGATTGCGTAGCGCTTACTACCAGCAGATCCTCGAACAGTCGCCGGACGTGGACTGGTTTGAAGTGGTCTCCGAAAATTTCATGGTGCAGGGCGGCAAGGCCCTGTATTACCTGGACGCCATCGCCGAGCGTTATCCGCTGGTGATGCATGGCGTTTCCCTGTCCATCGGCGGGCCGCATGCCCTCGATGTGGACTATCTGAAACAACTCAAGCAACTGGCCGAACGGGTCAACCCGGCGTGGATCTCCGATCACTTGTGCTGGAGCCGCGGCAACGCTCATCAGTTGCACGATTTGCTGCCTCTGCCTTACACCGAAGAAAGTCTTGAATACATTGCCGAGCGCGTGCGCCAGGTTCAGGACGTTTTGCAGCGTCCGTTGGTGCTGGAGAACGTCTCCAGCTATGTCCGCGCCGCTTCGGATGATTTCACTGAATGGGAGTTTCTCGCGGCCCTGAGCCGCGAAAGCGGCTGCGAGTTGCTGCTGGACGTCAACAATGTCTACGTCAGCTCACGCAATCACGGTTTCGATCCGTGGACGTTCATTCAGAGCCTGCCGGTGGACAAGGTGCGCCAACTGCACCTGGCGGGACACAGCGATTACGGCGATTACGTCATCGATACCCATGACCAACCGGTGAGCGATCCGGTCTGGGTGCTGTATCAACGTACGTTGGAGCACTTCGGCCCGGTGGCTACGTTGCTGGAACGTGACGATCATTTTCCGCCTTTTGAAGCGCTGCTCGAAGAACTGCAAAAGGCTCGGGCGCTGGGTGACAGGGTTCTGGCCGGGAGACAGCAATGCGCCTGAAAGAATGGCAATTGGCATTTGAGTCGTTTTTGCTCGAGGGGGCGGCCACCGCCCAACCGCGGCTGGGTGCCAGCCTGATCGGCGGGCCGACGCTGGATGTCGGCACGGGTCTGGCGATCTATCACAACGCCTATCAGGCCCGTTTACTGGAGGTGTTGCGCAACGATTTTCCAGCCATCTGGCACTGGTTAGGCGACGAGGAGTTCGACGCGATCGCTACCGCGTACCTGCGCCGGTATCCGTCGGCGCATTACAGTCTGCGTTGGCTGGGCAAAGGCTTCGAAGGGTTTATTCGCGAGCATCTGGTGCCCGAGCAAAGTGCACCTTTGGCTGAGATGGCAGTAATCGAGTGGGCATTTACTTTGGCTTTCGATGCGCCAGCGGGTGAGCCGTTAACCATCGAAACAATGGCGACACTGTCCGCGCCAGAATGGCCAGCGCTGCGAGTCAAACTGGCGCCCTGCGTTCAGTGGCTGGAATGCCGGTTCAACAGCGTCGCGCTGTGGCGTTCGGTTAAAGAAGAAACTGATTTCCCTCCCAGCCAGCCACTCCAAGATCCCCAGATCTACCTGATCTGGCGCAACGATCTGATCTGTCATTACCGCAGCCTGGAATCTGCCGAGGCCAATGCTCTGAATGGCTTGATAAACGAAGGCTGGAGTTTCGCCGAACTGTGCGCCGAGTTAGCAGTCATCTATGAAGAGGGCGCTCCACTTCAGGCCGTGACCTGGTTAAAGCAGTGGGTGCAAGAAGGCCTGTTAGAGCGTCTGCAACGATAGTTAAGGCTGATTAAATCGATAGCCTGCTAATTTTTCAGGATGGTCTACCCTCAGATTTGACGTCTGAAACAAGGGGGATTTTCCATGCTCGCGCAACTTCCACCGGCCTTACAGAATCTGCAGCTTCCGCTTCGCCTGCGACTCTGGGATGGCCATGAGTTCAATCTGGGCCCGGCGCCCAGTGTCACCATCGTGGTCAAGGATCCGCAGATGGTCAGCCAGCTCAGCCATCCAAGCCTGGACGCGCTGGGGGCGGCATTCGTTGAAGGCAAACTTGAACTGGAAGGCTCGATCAGCGAGGTCATCCGGGTCTGCGACGAATTGAGCAGCGCGTTGCTCAATGAAGATCAAGACAGTCAGCCAATGCGGACCTTGCATGACAAGGAAACCGACGCCAAAGCCATCTCCTATCACTACGATCTGTCCAACGCGTTCTACCAGCTCTGGCTGGACAGCGACATGGCGTATTCCTGCGCGTATTTCGAAACCGGCAGCGAGTCGCTCGAGCAGGCGCAGCAAGCCAAATTCCGTCATCTGTGCCGCAAGCTCCGTTTGCAGCCTGGCGATTATCTGCTGGACGTCGGTTGCGGCTGGGGCGGCCTGGCGCGTTACGCCGCACGGGAATTCGGTGCCAAGGTGTTCGGCATCACCCTGAGCAAGGAACAACTGGAACTGGCGCGCGAGCGCGTCAAGGACGAGGGCCTGGAAGATCAGATCGAACTGCAATTGCTCGACTACCGCGACCTGCCGCAGGACGGTCGTTTCGATAAAGTCGTCAGCGTCGGCATGTTCGAGCACGTCGGCCACGCCAACCTCGCCGAGTACTGCAAAACCCTGTTCGGTGCGGTGAAGGAGGGTGGTCTGGTGATGAACCACGGCATCACTGCCAAGCACACCGATGGCCGTCCGGTCGGACGTGGTGCCGGGGATTTCATCGAGAAATACGTATTCCCCAATGGCGAGTTGCCGCATCTGTCGATGATTTCGGCCGAGATCAGCGAAGCCGGGCTTGAGATCGTCGATGTCGAAAGTTTGCGCCTGCATTACGCTCGCACGTTGGATCACTGGAGCGAGCGGCTGGAGGACAACCTCGAAGCGGCTGGCAAACTGGTGCCTGCTCAAGCGCTACGGATCTGGCGCCTGTACCTGGCCGGTTGTGCTTACGCGTTCGCCCACGGCTGGATCAATCTGCACCAGATCCTTGCGGTGAAAGCGCACGCCGATGGCAGCCATGAACTGCCATGGACTCGTGACGACATCTATCATCCTTGAAGCTTCTTTCCCTTGCCGGAGAGGGGGCTTTTCAGAGAATCGGTGAAATGAGCCGGGCGATCCGCATGCCGACCTGTTGCAGGCGGTGGAGCTCCCGGCTTTCTTCTTTGGCAACTTCATAGGCCAGCTCGAAGTCCGCGTTCAGCATCTGTTCGACTTTGCCAGCAAAGGCGCTATCGACGGTCAGCAACATCACTTCGAAATTCAGCCGGAACGAGCGGTTGTCCAGATTGGCGCTGCCGATGGCGCTGATTTCGCTGTCGATCAACACCACTTTCTGATGCAGAAATCCCGGTTCATAACGGAATACCCGCACCCCTGCGCGAACGGCTTCAAACGCGTACAGGCTGGAGGCGGCGTAGACGATGCGGTGGTCCGGGCGCGAAGGCAGCAACAGGCGAACATCGACACCGCGCAATACTGCCAGTCGCAATGCGGCAAACACGGCTTCGTCGGGAATGAAATAAGGGCTGGTGATCCACACCCGTTCCGTCGCCGCGTGAATGGCCTCGACGAAAAACAGCGAGCAGGTTTCGTAGGCATCGGCCGGGCCACTGGCGAGCAATTGGCAGAGCACGCCGTCATCCGGGTATTCGTCCGGAAGGATCAGCGGTGGCAGCGTGCGCGCCGCCCAGAACCAGTCTTCGGCAAAGGATTCCTGCATACAGGCCACCACTGGGCCGCGCACTTTTACATGGGTGTCGCGCCACGGTGCGAGCGGCGGCTTTTCGCCCATGTATTCATCGCCGACGTTGTGCCCGCCGACAAACCCGACCACGCCATCGACCACGACGACTTTGCGGTGATTGCGGAAGTTGACCTGGAAGCGGTTTAGCCAGCCGCTGCGTGTGGCGAACGCTTTGACCTCGACACCGCCATCGCGCAGCGTCTGCACATAGCGGTGGGGCAGGGCATGGCTGCCGATACCGTCGTAGAGCAAATGAATGGCAACGCCTTCGGCAGCTTTCTTCAGCAACAAGTCACGCAAGCGTTGGCCAAGGCGATCGTCATGGATGATGAAAAACTGGATCAGCACCGCTTCCTTCGCTTGATCGATGGCCTGGAAAATCGCGTTGAACGTCTCGGTCCCGTTCACCAGTAACTGGACTTCGTTGTTGGCCAGACACGGCATGCGTCCCAGTTTCGGCATCGCCCGTAAGGAAGCGTAAGCATTCGAGGCGCGCGCGGTCAGCGCCTCTTCCACCCATGGGCGCCAGTTCAGTTCAGAGATGGCCTGGCGCATTTGTTCGTTGGCCTGGCGGCGCGCCTTGATGTAACCATCAAAGGTGCTGCGACCGAACACCAGATACGGAATAAGCGTCAGGTAGGGAATGAAGATCAGCGACAATGCCCAGGCGATCGACCCTTGAGCCGTGCGCACGGTCAGCACCGCGTGAATGGCAGCGATCATGCCGAGGGTGTGTATCAGGGCGATCAGATAACCGAAAATGTGCGGTCCAAAATAATCCATGGGGCAGCCTTGCTCCGCAAGATTCAATGCCTTAACAGACCATGTTCCGCCGCGATTGTCGCTATTTAATTGGGGCATGAACCGAAGCAATCGGCCGACGTCTAACGGCCACTACTGATCAGGAGTTTCTCGATGAACGTTCGTCTGCTGGGTTTGGCGCTGGGCCTGGGTTTGGCATTGCCGGTGATTGCGCAGGCGCAAATGCTGCAGCCGGGGTTGTGGGAAATGACCTCGAGCAATGTGAAAGTCGATGACCAGCCAATGGATGTGCAATCGATCCTCGGTCAGCTCCAGGGCCAGATGACGCCGCAACAGCGCGCGGCGCTGGAGAAAAATGGCATCAATATCGGCGGCAAGGGTATCCGTGCCTGCCTGACGCCTGAGCAAGTGGCGACCAATGATATTCCGCTGGCCGATCCGCAATCGGGCTGCAAGCAGCAGATCACCGAGCGCAGCGGCAACCAGTGGAAATTTCGTTTCAGCTGCCCGAAAGCGCAGGGCACCGGAGTCGCCACTTTCCAGAGTGATCGGGAATTCACTACGGTTGCCAACGGCACGTTCAACGCCATCGGGATCAACCAGAAGGGTAGCCTGGAAACCCGTGCAGTGTGGCTGGGTCAGGATTGCGGCGCGGTGAAACCAAGAGCTTAAAAGCTTCGCGGGCAAGCCCGCTTTCACGGTTCACGGGTGTACACGAAATCCATGTTCACCAAAGAACTCTGTGGGAGCGGGCTTGCCCGCGAAGGCATCTTGTCAGGCGCCGAATCACTCAGCGCATAAACCGCAGCGGTAAGCCCCGGCATCCCTCATTCACCTGGCCCTCGTGCCAGGCAATCTGCCCCGACACCACCGTCGTACTCACCCGATGCCGAAACCGTCTACCGGCAAACGGCGTCCATCCACACTGCGACAAAATCGGTTGCCGCGACACCTCCAGCGTATCCGGTTTTACCAACACCAGATCCGCCCAATAGCCTTCACGCAAATAACCCCGATCCGGAATCGCAAACAGATCCGCCACTCGATGGCTGGTCTTCGCCACCAGCGTGGTGAGCGGCAACACACCCTCCGCCACCAACTCCAGCAGAGCCGGCAACGCATGCTGTACCAGCGGCAAACCGGAAGGCGCTTCGGCATACGGTCGCTGCTTTTCTGCCCAGGTATGTGGTGCGTGGTCGCTGCCGATTACATCCAGTCGATTGCTCAGTAACGCCGCACGCAATGCATCGCGGTCGGCCATAGTCTTGATCGCCGGATTGCATTTGATCAGGTTGCCGAGGCTTGGATAGTCGCGATCATCGAACAACAAATGGTGCAGGCAGACTTCCGCAGTGATGCGTTTTTGCGCCAGTGGTTTGTCCTCGAACAATTCCAGTTCACGAGCAGTAGTCAGGTGCAAAACGTGCAGGCGCGTACCGTGACGTTTCGCCAGGTCCACGGCCAGCGAGGATGAGCGATAGCACGTGTCGGCATTGCGAATCAGCGCATGAGCTGCCGGAGGCAGATGGTCGCCAAACAGTTCGCTCAGGTTGGCCGCGTTGGCGTCGATACTCGGCGTGTGCTCGCAGTGGGCCAATAGAATCGTTGGCACCTCGGCGAACAGCCTTTCAAGAATCTTCGGGTCATCCACCAGCATGTTGCCGGTGGACGCGCCCATGAACACTTTGACCCCGGCCACTTCACAGGGATTGAGCGCGGCAACGGTGTCGAGATTGTCCTGGCTCACACCGAAGTGAAAGCCGTAATTGGCCACTGAGTTGATTGCCGCCCGGCGCTTCTTGTCAGCCAGTGCTTCGAGGGTGAGGGTGGCGGGATGGGTGTTGGGCATGTCCATGAAACTGGTAATGCCACCGGCCACCGCCGCGCGGGATTCGGTATGAATGCTGCCCTTGGCCGGCGCGCCGGGTTCGCGAAAATGCACTTGGTCATCGATCATGCCCGGCAGCAGCCATTGGCCGCTGGCGTCGATTTCCACGTGCGCGGTTTCACCTTCGATGCTGCGAGCAATCTTGACGATACGTCCATTGCTGACGAGCAGATCGCCGTCAAACTCACGCCCTTCGTTGACCAGTCTGGCATTGCGAATCAACACACTGCTCATGATTCAGAACTCGTTCTGCAAAGCTTTGTAGCCGCGCACCAGATCGACGTTGGTGCGTGCCACGTCTTCGGAAAACTCCGAGGCGCTCACACTCACCGGCGGGAATTGGGAAAGGTCGGTGTTCGGCCCGATCCGGGTAGTGGAGGGCACGTAGAACGCGTCCGGCAAATCACGGCCATCGACCACCGAGTTGTGCCGCACCACACAGCCGTCGCCGACCACGCAATTGAACAGCACGCTGTTGAAGCCAATGAAAACGCGGTCGCCGACCACGCAGGGGCCGTGCACGATCGAGCGGTGGGCAATGGATGTGAATTCGCCGATGGTCACCGCCGCGCCGGATTTGGAGTGGATCACCACGCCGTCCTGAATGTTCGAATTGGCGCCGATGGTGATCGGTTCCATCGCGCCCGAAGCATCCACTTCGTCTGCACGGATGACGGCATAGGGACCCACGAATACGTTCTCGCCGATCACCACTTTGCCGCAGATGATCGCGGTTTTATCGACGTAGGCTGACTCGGCAATTTGCGGCAGATCGCCTGAAGGATTTTTACGAATCATGGTTGGCTCAGTGCGTCGTAAAGGGTATTGAGGTTGTATTCGAACAGACCGGTGAACGTGCTGGCCGGGCCGCTCGCCGCGAGCGCGTCCGAGTAAAGCGTGCCGCCGATGTGGGCTCCGCTTTCGTCGGCGATCTGTTTGAGCAGTCGTGCGTCTTTGATATTTTCCATGAACACCGCTTTGACGTTGGTCTGGCGGATCTGGGTGATCAGCGCGGCGACTTCAGCAGCGGAAGGTTCGCGCTCGGTGGAAAGACCCTGCGGGGCCATGAAGTCGATGCCGTAAGCCTGGCCGAGATAACCGAACGCATCGTGGCTGGTGACGATCTTGCGGTTGCCAGGTGGCAGCGAACCGAGCTTGGCCTTGGCTTCGGCGAGCAGGGCGTAGATCTGCTTCAGGTAGGTTTTGCTGTTGCGCTCGTAGTCGGCCTTGTTCGCGGGGTCGGCGGCGATCAATGCCTTGGTGATGTTGGCAACGTACAACTCGGCGTTGGCCAGATTGTGCCAGGCGTGCGGATCGGCAATCGTCTCACCGTCTTCATCCAGCGAGCGCGGAATCACCCCGTGACTGGCACTGATGACTGTGGCTTTGGTGTCAGTGCTGGTGACCAGCCGATCCAGCCACGGTTCAAAACCCAGGCCGTTTTTGATGATCACTTTGGCGCTGAGCAGGGCCCTGGCGTCGTCCGGCGTCGGCTCGTAGGTGTGGGCGTCTGCGTCCGGGCCGACCATATTGGTGATCTGAATATGCTCGCCGCCGACCTGATGAACCATGTCGGCGAGGATGCTGAAGCTGGTGACCACCGGCAATCTCTCCGCCGCCGACAAAGACATCGACAGCATCAGACTGAACAGCACGAGTAGAACGCGCATCGGGAAACACCTCATTGGGATGTGAGCAAAGGTGGGCGGCGCAGCAAACCGTGTACCGGCCCAAACACCACGGACAGCAGATAACCCGTACCAGCGACCAACACGATGGCTGGCCCGCTGGGCAGCGAGTAATAAAAAGAGAGGAGCAAGCCGAACCACACTGAGAGGCAACCTATGACTGCCGCGATGGCAATCAGGATCGGCAATCGACGACTCCAGAATCGAGATGCTGCGGCGGGCAGCATCATCAATCCGACCACCATCAACGCGCCGATCGCCTGAAATCCGATCACCAGATTCAACACAACCAAGGTCAGAAATAAACCGTGAGCGAGTGGGCCGAGGCGGCTGACCGTTCTTAAGAACAGCGGGTCGAGGGTGTCGAGCAGCAGCGGTTTGTAGATCAGCAGCATGGCGATCAGGCTGAACGCTGAGACCCACAACATGCCATTGAGGGTAGGACCGTCGACGGCCAATGCCGAGCCGAACAGCAGGTGTAACAAGTCGAGGCGTTTGCCGGCGATGCCGAGAATCAGCACGCCGCTGGCCAGCGATATGGGATAGATCGCGGCGAGGCTGGCGTCTTCGCGCAAACCTGTGCGGCGGGTGATCCACGCGGCGAGGCCGGCCATGCTCAGGCCTGCACCGAGGCCGCCGAGTGTCAGTGCGGGCAGACTCAGGCCGGCAAACCAGAAGCCCAATGCGGCGCCGGGGAGGATGCCGTGGGCGACGGCGTCACCGATCAGGCTCATGCGCCGCAGGATCAGAAACACACCCAGTGGTGCCGTGCTGCACGCCAACACCAGGCCGCCGAGCAGCGCGCGACGCATGAAGACGAACTCGTTGAATGGTTGCCAGAGGTGAGCGACGTCAAGCATCAGGCCACCTGCGTGTGAGGTGATTGCACGATGAGATCTGCGCTTGCGCCGAATACACAGTCTCTGTTTTTGATCAGCAGCGTTTCAGGGATGTGTTGGCGGACGGCGCCGAGGTCATGGCAAACCACAACCAGTGTTCGACCTTCGGCATGCCAGGCGTGGATGTGTTGCCAGAGCAACTGTTGGCCAAGTTCATCAAGTGCGGCGTGGGGTTCGTCGAGCAACAGAACAGGTGAGTCAGTCAGACTCAATCGAGCGAGCAGGGCGCGTTGCAGTTCACCGCCGGACAACGCCATTAATGGGCGGTGGCCGAGTCCGCTCAGATGCCAGTTTTCCAGTGCGGCTGCGAGGCGCTGGGAGCGCAATTGCGTCGACAGTCTTCGTCCCCAGAAACCGGCAGCCACCAACTCTTCCAGGTTGATTGGGAACTGGCGATCAAGGTGTTGCTGTTGGGGGAGGAAGGACAAGCCGCTTTGCCGTGGAACGCTTAGCGTCACCTTTCCTGCCAAAGGCTTTTGCAGCCCGGCGATGACTTTCAACAGGCTGCTTTTACCGCAACCATTGGCGCCGATAATTGCCGTCAGGCTGCCGCTGTCGAGTTCCAGGTGCAGGGGCGAGGTCAGCGGTTGACCCGGTGCGCCCCAGATCAGGGATTGGCAGCGGATCATTCTTGCTCCCGCTGCCATTGGCTTTCGGCAACCGCGTCATGGGCGTGCAGGCTTTCGGCGTGAATCACCCGCAGATGGAAAGCGCTGACGCCGGGAGAGCGACGCAGGGCGAGATTCAGTCGACGCGCGGCGTCTTCGCAGAACATCAGGTTCTGCCCGTTGGCGAGGGCGAAGGCTTGTTCGTCGGCGCGTTTGACTGCGGTTTGTACCGCGGTACCGAGGGCTGCTTCGGCATCATCGATGATCGCACCGAGTGACAGCTCATCAATAAATTCGTCTAGATGAACGTGCAGTTGCGCGGTACTGCGTTGGCTATGGGGTGTCGCAACGATCCCTTGGGTTGAACCGAGCCAGGCCAAAACATCGGCGTGTTGCAGGGGTTGATTGGCGAAATCGTCGATGAATTGTTGCTGGATCAGCTGCCTAGCGAGTGCCGCGGAGCATGGGCAAGTCGAGGAATAGGGCACATCGATTTTGAGTTCCACGTGGAACACTTCGTTTTTCAGGCTGGCTGAGATTGTCGCTGGATACGATTTCCAACCGGCCAAAGGGCTGATCAGCGCAGGCCTTTTCAGTAGCAACTCGGTATTGATATTGAGGTATGCGCTCTTGGATAAACCTTCATGGCTATCAACGAAACGTTGCAATACATAACGCAGCAGAGCGGGGCAAAGGTTGTCCTGCTCAAGGGCTTCCAGTGCTAAATACAGTCGCGACATATGAATGCCGCGTGCCTCGCTCTCATCAAGGCTGACACCGGCATCGACCTTGGCATTCAGTCGTTGGCCCTCTAACAGGATTGGTAACGCGATGCCGCGCATACCCACCCACTCGAGTGGCAAAGCCTGGCGGGAAGCCTGCGCAGCGATATCCGGAAGTGTCAGCGAATTCATGTTCGGGACCATCGTGTTGATTGAATTGAATGTTACATTATAACAATTCAAATCACGATGCCTTTTTCATGAACAGGCTTTCATATGCACAGACGCCAATTGCTTAATCTGATCCTCGCCAGCGCAGCGCTGGCTCTCCCTTTTAATGCCTCAGCCACACAGATCCGCAATGCGCGACTCTGGCGCTCGGATGAAAAACTGCGATTGGTGTTCGATTTAAGCGGCCCGGTTCGCTACAAAACCTTCAGTCTCAGTGCCCCCGAACGGTTGATCATAGATGTGAGCGGAGCCAGTCTGGAGGGGGCTTCAACCAATTGGCACTCGGCAACACGGTGATTCGCTCGATTCGATCTGGACGTTTTGCTCAGGGCGATACGCGCATTGTTCTCGATCTGAGTGCTCCGGTGCGGCTAAACAGTTTCCTTTTGCCGCCACAGGATGGGCAGGGGAATCGCTTGGTGCTGGATCTGGTTAGTGCAAGTCAGGCCACCCCGACACCAAAGGTTCCACGTGAAACACCTCAGAATAGAGCTCATCCGCAGCGCGACATCATCGTTGTCGTTGATCCTGGCCATGGTGGAAAAGATCCCGGCGCGGTTGGGGCGAAAGGTGAGCGGGAGAAAGATGTCGTGCTGTCCATCGCCCGGTTGCTCGCCAAACGCCTGAAAAAAGAGAAAGGTTTCGACGTGAAACTGGTGCGAAATGACGACTTCTTTGTGCCGTTGCGCAAGCGCGTAGAGATCGCCCGTCGGCACAAGGCTGACATGTTTATCTCGGTGCATGCCGATGCGGCTCCACGACTGACGGCTTCGGGTGCCTCGGTGTACTGCCTTTCTGAAGGCGGCGCGACCTCGGCGACTGCGCGCTTCATGGCGCAGCGCGAGAACGGCGCAGATCTGTTCGGTGCGACCAGCCTGTTAAATCTGAAGGACAAGGATCCGATGCTCGCGGGTGTAATCCTCGACATGTCGATGAACGCCACCATCGCTGCGAGTTTACAGCTGGGAAGTACGATTCTCGGCAGTCTGGCCGGCATCACCACACTGCATCAGAAGCGCGTGGAACAGGCGGGGTTTGCCGTGCTCAAGTCACCGGATGTGCCATCGATCCTGGTGGAAACCGGCTTCATTTCCAATGCCCGCGACAGCCAGCGATTGGTCAAGGCTAGGCATCAGCAAACCGTCGCCGATGGTTTGTTCGAGGGTTTGCAGCGCTACTTTCAAAAGAATCCGCCGGTCGACAGCTACATGGCCTGGCAGCGGGAGCAACAAAAAGCCCAGGTCTAACAGCCGGTCAATCGGCTACAAGTGAATTTCGCGCTGTTACCTCCCGAGCTGGAGAAGCGGTTGATGGTTGTCCAACCCACTCGGCGGGTGTAGCCCACCCATGCCTCACCGTCGGAAGCGATACCGGTGAAGAACGTCAGTTGACCGAATCGACTGTTGGTTTGCGCCCAGTAGCGTTGACCAACCTTTTCGAAACCGCGCAGGTAAAGCGTGTTGCCGATCGTGTTGACGCTGTATGCATTGCCTTCAGCATCCACACAGGCCAGCAGATTGGCGCTGTGCGTACAGGTAGCGAGCGCGGGGACCTGTGCCCAAGCGCCAGTAGCGGCCACCAGTGCAAGGCTAAAAACCAAGCGTTTCAGCGGATGTTTCATGACCTTTTCCACGCGGCGGACTGATGGCAGCTTCCAACTCTTCATCTGTAAGAGCAAGAGCAAGGCTGGCTAATTCACATTGTTATACTATAACATAAATTAGAACTTAGCCTGATCCAGCCGATTTCAAGCGTTTACCTTCTGCGAACCGTCGTATGAAGCCCAGAACGCCACGCGCTACGCAAAAGCGCAGATTGGTTGCTACCTGAAGAGGATTATCCAATGTCAGCCGTACTGCCAGTGACCGTTCTTTCCGGATTTCTCGGCGCCGGAAAAAGTACACTTTTGAATTACGTACTACGTAATCGCGACGGCTTGCGCGTCGCGGTAATCGTCAATGATATGAGCGAGATCAACATCGATGGCAGCGAAGTCCAGCGTGATGTCAGCCTGAACCGCGCGGAAGAAAAACTTGTCGAAATGAGCAACGGCTGTATCTGCTGTACGTTACGTGAAGACTTGCTCGAAGAAGTCAGCAAACTGGCCCGAGAAGGGCGTTTCGATTACTTGCTCATCGAATCCACCGGCATTTCCGAGCCGCTGCCAGTGGCAGAGACCTTCACCTTTCGCGATGAAGAGGGGCAAAGCCTCGCCGACGTAGCTCGTCTCGACACCATGGTCACTGTAGTCGACGGCGTGAATTTCCTGCTCGACTACCAGGCTGCCGAAAGCCTCGCCTCTCGCGGTGAAACCCTCGGCGAAGAGGACGAACGCTCCATTACCGACTTGCTGATCGAGCAAATCGAGTTTGCTGACGTGCTGCTCATCAGCAAGATCGATCTGATCAGCCAGCGTGAGCGTGAGGAGCTGATCGCCATCCTCCAGCGCCTTAACGCCCAAGCTGAAATTATCCCGATGGTGATGGGCGAAGTGCCGCTGGAGAAGATCCTCAACACTGGCCGTTTCGACTTCGAAAAAGCCGCGCAAGCACCCGGCTGGCTGCAGGAGTTGCGCGGTGAGCACGTCGCGGAAACCGAGGAGTACGGCATTGCTTCCACCGCCTACCGCGCGCGTCGGCCTTTTCACCCGCAGCGTTTCTTCAGCTTCATCGACCGCCCATGGCTGAACGGCAAACTGCTGCGCTCCAAAGGTTTCTTCTGGTTGGCGAGCAAGCCCACGGACGCAGGCAGTTGGTCGCAGGCCGGCGGTTTGATGCGCCATGGTTTTGCCGGGCGCTGGTGGCGGTTTGTGGAGAAAAACCAATGGCCGGAGGATCAGGAAAGCACCGCCGCCATCATGGGAAACTGGACGCCGAGTGTCGGAGATTGTCGTCAGGAGTTGGTGTTCATCGGACAGAACATCGATTTCGTACAGCTTTCTGCCGAACTCGATGGCTGCCTGCTAACCGATGATGAAATGGCGATCGGCGTTGAAGGCTGGCGATTGCTGCCGGATCCGTTCGGCCCTTGGCACGAAGAGGTGGCGTGATGCTCGCACTGAGTCTCCAGCAAAATCGCACGCGTTATCAGCATCAGGGAGCGACACCCAAAGTGCTGACGGGAATCCTTGAGGACGACGTCAACCTGAGCATCTGGCAGCGACAACTGCCATTGCATATCGCTGATTTCGCCAGTCTCCTGCTTTCGCTCAACGAGTCCCTGGCCGAGTCGCTGTGCCTGGAGTTACCCGACGAAGAGGCCGAACCGGATCTCACCGGGCTAGCCTTGGGATTTCGCGATCTACAAGGCTATGAAGGGTTTATCGCTGATATTGGATGGCTCGTCAGCGCCTTCGCCTGTCTGCTCGGCGCCCGGCGTATCGGCCTGCGCCTGCGGGTGCTGGATAAAGCGATGTGCCCACGTTTTCACGTCGATCATGTGCCCGTGCGCCTGATCACCACCTATGCCGGAGTCGGCAGCCAGTGGCTCAGGGAAGGTGCAATGGATCGTCAGCAACTGGGCCAGGCAAACGCCGAGCCGCAGGAAGCAGGGCAGGTCCAGCAACTCAAAAGCGCTGATGTGGCGTTATTGAAAGGTGAAAAATGGCACGGCAATGAAGGCTTCGGCCTCATCCATCGCTCCCCGCAACTGGCGTCCGGCGAGCGTCGGCTGATCTTGACCCTCGACTGGCTCGGCTAACGCCTCAAGGCTTGAGCCATGCGCCTTGGCTTTGGCCTTCGCAGTACGGCTGCAAATAGGCAGCATCAGTGGCCACGCCGTAATAGTGGATGTCCTGGCGATAGGGCATATTGGCGACTTGCGCGTTGCTGCAAACGCCGAAGGCACCGGTCGGGCATTGATCGACGTACTGCACGTCGACTTTCTGACCGGCCAGCGTTGGCTGGCAGAAGCCGTCGTTGAACAGTTTTTCCGGGATGTTGCGGTTCTGCTGGCAGACTTTGACGTCGACCCGCTCGCCCTGACTGTGCACCACACAGGCTTGGGCCAACACTTTGCTCGACACCACCACCATCAACAGCAACGACCATCCCATCCAACGCATCTTCGACCTCCTCAGAAAATACCCACCATGTTGCAGAACATTCCTACTCATGTCATCGCAGGTCCGTTAGGCGCCGGCAAGACCAGCCTGATCCGCCATCTCATGGCGCAACGCCCGGAAGGCGAACGCTGGGCGGTGCTGATTAATGAGTTCGGCCAGATCGGCCTCGACGCCGCGCTGCTGAGCCGCGACGGCGATGGTATCGCACTGGGTGAAGTGGCCGGGGGCTGCTTGTGTTGCGTCAATGGTGCGCCGTTTCAGATCGGCCTCGGCCGTTTACTGCGCAAGGCGAAGCCGGATCGGTTGTTTATCGAGCCGTCCGGATTGGGTCATCCGGCGCAACTCATCAAGCAGTTGAGCGAGGCGCCTTGGCGGGGTGTGCTGGCCGTTCAGCCGTGTGTTCTGGTGCTGGACGCCCAAGCGCTCCAAGCGGGGAAACCGTTGCCGGCCGCACAACAGGAAGCGTTGACCAGTGCCGGTTTATTGCTGCTGAACAAGTCTGAAAACCTTGATGAATCGGTGCGCAATGAAATCACCCGACAATTACCTAAAGTCAGGCTGATCTGGACGCAGCAAGCGCAATTGCCCGTGAGCGAATTGCCGGGGGTAAGGGCGAAAGCGGTGACGGCTGTGGATAACTTGATTGTGCCGAAGGGATTGGCACAGATCCCGGCAGTCTGGAGCGATCCGTCGGTGCCGATTTGCCTGAGTCAGGCGCAAGACGGCGGTTGGAGCGTGGGTTGGCGTTGGCATCCGAGTCAGATATTCGACCGCCAAAGCGTTGCAGCCTGGCTGGAGAGCCTTGTCTGGAAGAGGGCGAAGCTGGTTATCCACAGCGCTGATGACTGGGTCTCGGCGAACGCGCTGGATAATGCCGAGCTGGATTGGCAGTCGAGTGAATGGCGGCGGGATTCACGGATTGAGCTGATTTTCGGTGAGGCGCAGGAGGTTGGTGTTTTGCAGAGGGCGATATCGGGTTGTCGAGTGGGTTGAGGATCAAAAGATCGCAGCCTGCGGCAGCTCCTACAGGGGGAACCAGACGCTGCCGATCTTTTAATCTTTCAGGGTTTCCACTTGGTATGTTCCTGCCGCCATTGACTGAGCTCGATGACTTCGGCGCGTGGCTTGTGAACCTCGACCACCGGCGGCGTATCGTCGAACGGTGCCGGGTAGGGCGCCAGTTCGATCTGCGCACTGTGGGCACCGAACTGAGTAATGGTGCCGTTGTGCCGGGTTTCGCCGGTCACGGTGAACTCGAAGGTATAGATCCGCGCCAGGCGTCGTCGACCGCTGGCATCCTTGATCAAGCCGATCTTCTTCAATGCGACGTTACCGTCCAGCAGCTCCACGCCGACGTTGATGCAATGCTGTTTGACCCGCTCCAGCGCCCGCTCGCGCAAGCCGTGGTTGTGCCAAAGCCACGCGCCGGCAGCGGCGAACAGCATCAGCACGAAGATGTTTTCGAGGGTCAGCATCAACAAGGAACTCCAAAAGATGGCGTCAGCTTAACTGCGTCGCCGGTCTGTCGTACAGGCTGCGTTTCGTCGCATACTGCGCGGCTTGAATTTCAATCGTTTTACGGAAAAACCCGAATGAAACGTACGCCTCATCTGCTCGCCATTCAGTCCCATGTGGTGTTCGGCCACGCCGGCAACAGCGCCGCAGTATTTCCGATGCAGCGGGTCGGGGTGAATGTCTGGCCGCTTAACACGGTGCAGTTCTCCAACCATACCCAGTACGGCCAGTGGGCCGGCGAAGTGTTGGCGCCGCAACAGATTCCCGAGTTGGTTGAAGGCATTGCGGCCATTGGCGAGCTGGGCAACTGCGATGCAGTGTTGTCCGGTTATCTCGGCAGCGCGGCGCAGGGCCGGGCGATTCTCAGCGGCGTGGCGCGGATCAAATCGGTCAATCCGAAAGCTTTGTATTTGTGCGACCCGGTGATGGGCCACCCGGAGAAGGGTTGCAGCGTGCCGGCGGAAGTCAGCGATTTCCTGCTGGACGAGGCGGCGGCCGTGGCCGACTTCATGTGCCCGAACCAGTTGGAGCTGGACAGCTTCTCCGGGCGCAAGCCGCAATCGCTGTTCGATTGCCTGGCGATGGCGCGGGCTCTTCTGGCGCGCGGGCCGAAAGCGGTATTGGTCAAGCATCTGGACTACCCGGGCAAACCGGCCGATGGTTTCGAGATGTTGTTGGTAACGGCTGACCAGAGCTGGCATCTGCGTCGTCCGTTGTTGGCGTTTCCGCGTCAGCCGGTGGGCGTGGGCGATCTGACGTCTGGCCTGTTTCTGGCGCGGGTGCTGCTCGGGGACAGTCTGGTGGCGGCGTTCGAGTTCACAGCAGCCGCGGTGCATGAAGTGCTGTTGGAGACCCAGGCATGCGCCAGTTATGAGCTGCAACTGGTGCGGGCGCAGGATCGGATTGCGCATCCGCGGGTGAAGTTCGAGGCCACCGCGATCAGTCTGTAAGATCGCGTCGCCCCCCATTCGCGAGCAAGCCCGCTCCCACATTCAACCGCGTTCTCATGGGAGGACTGCGATTAATGTGGGAGCGGGCTTGCTCGCGAAGGCTATCGATAAAGCGACATCCTTCCAAAGGCTGATCAGGCGTCGCCTTTTATTTCCTGATAACGCTTTTCCAGCTCCTGACGAATCTGCCGGCGTTGCTGGGCCTGCATATATCGGCGCTTGTCTTCGCTGTTCTGCGGTTGTAGCGGCGGCACGGCGGCCGGTTTTCGCTGATCGTCGACCGCGACCATGGTGAAGAAGCAGCTATTGGTGTGGCGTACCGACCGCTCGCGGATGTTTTCGGTCACCACTTTGATACCGACTTCCATCGAGGTGTTGCCGGTGTAGTTGACCGAAGCGAGGAACGTCACCAGTTCGCCGACGTGAATCGGCTCGCGGAAAATCACCTGATCCACCGACAGCGTCACCACGTAGCGGCCGGCATAGCGGCTCGCGCAGGCGTAGGCCACTTCATCGAGGTATTTGAGAAGGGTGCCGCCGTGGACATTGCCAGAAAAATTGGCCATGTCGGGGGTCATCAGTACCGTCATCGACAGCTGGGCGTTTCCGGGTTCCATAACGTTCTCACGGATCAAGGCTGGTTTGCTGGAAGCACCTCTGCGGGGTGCCTGGTCGCTTTTCAAAAGCACCGTTATCGGGACGCCGGGCGAGTGGCTGCCGTCACGCCGGTATCGATCTGTTTCCTTATATTGCACTGCCTTCCAGCCGGAAGTCGCGGTGTTACCCTGCAAAAGCCCGCCTCAAGGGCAATTTCCCACACGAAAAGCGGATTTTTACCCGGCTCGCTCAGATTTTTCTGATGTCTGACCGCGAGCCTCGTCATTCAAGGAGCCCACGCCATGCATGCCATCAGCTTTATTCAGGACCTGGCAGTCATCATGTTGGTCGCGGGTGTGGTGACCGTTCTGTTTCACCGTTTCAAGCAGCCGGTAGTGCTCGGCTACATCGTCGCCGGCTTCATCATCGGCCCGCACACCCCGCCTTTCGGCCTGATCCACGACGAAGAAACCATCAAGACCCTTGCCGAGCTGGGGGTGATCTTCCTGATGTTCTGCCTCGGGCTCGAATTCAGCCTGCGCAAGTTGTTCAAGGTCGGCGCCACGGCGTTTATCGCGGCGTTCCTCGAAATCGTGCTGATGATCTGGATTGGCTACGAAATCGGCCGCTGGTTCGACTGGAACACCATGGATTCGCTGTTCCTCGGCGCGATTCTGGCGATTTCCTCGACCACCATCATCGTCAAGGCACTCAACGATCTGAAGATGAAGAACGAGCGCTTCGCGCAGTTGATCTTCGGCGTCTTGATCGTCGAGGACATCCTCGGCATCGGCATCATTGCCTTGCTGTCGAGTATTGCGGTCAGCGGCACCGTCAGCTCCGGCGAAGTGTTTTCCACGGTCGGCAAGCTGTCGCTGTTCATGATTGTCGCGCTGGTGATCGGCATTCTGCTGGTGCCGCGACTGTTGGCTTATGTGGCCAAATTCGACAGCAACGAGATGCTGCTGATCACCGTGCTGGGCCTGTGTTTCGGCTTCTGCCTGCTGGTAGTCAAGCTCGAATACAGCATGGTACTGGGGGCATTCCTGATCGGCGCAATCATGGCCGAGTCGCGGCAACTACTGAAAATCGAACGGCTGATCGAGCCGGTTCGTGATCTGTTCAGCGCCATCTTCTTCGTCGCCATCGGCCTGATGCTTGATCCGATGATCCTGCTGCAATACGCGTGGCCGATTGCGGTGATCACCGTCGCCGTGGTGCTCGGCAAGATGTTGTCTTGCGGGCTCGGAGCCTTTATCGCCGGCAATGACGGACGCACCTCACTGCGGGTCGGGATGGGGCTGTCACAGATCGGCGAATTTTCCTTCATCATCGCTGCGCTGGGCATGACGCTGCAGGTCACCAGCAACTTCCTGTATCCGGTCGCCGTGGCGGTGTCGGTGATCACCACGTTGCTGACGCCTTACCTGATTCGCGCGGCGGATCCGCTGTCGATCAAGCTGTCTGCCGCCATGCCCAAGCCTCTGGCAAGGGTGCTCGGAATGTACGGCGAATGGTTGCGCAGCATCCAGCCGCAAGGCGAGAGCGCCATGCTGGCGTCGATGATCCGACGAATTCTGTTGCAGGTGGGGGTCAATCTGGCACTGGTGATTGCGATCTTCTTCAGCGGGGCTTACTTCGCCGAGCGTATCTCGCTGTCGCTGCAAGACTGGATCAGTGACCCGAGCTGGCAGAAGGCGTTGATCTGGGGCGGGGCGCTGCTGGTGTCGTTGCCGTTCTTGATCGCGGCGTATCGCAAGCTCAAGGCGCTGTCGATGTTGCTGGCGGAGATGGGCGTGAAGCCTGAGATGGCCGGGCGGCACACGCAGCGAGTGCGCCGGGTGATCTCCGAAGTGATCCCGATTCTCTCGCTGCTGGTGATTTTCCTGCTGTTGGCAGCCTTGTCGGCCAGTATCTTGCCGACTAACAAGTTGCTGGTGCTGATTGCCGTGGTGGCGGCCGCCGTGGCGGCGTTGCTCTGGCGCTGGTTCATCCGCGTGCATACGCGGATGCAGGTGGCCTTGCTGGAAACCCTCGACAACCATAAGGAGTCATCGGGGCATTGACCATCTGGGGCGTTTGGCTGATCAGCTTTCCAGCCAGACGTCCCGCGCCCAATGCCACACCGACTCCCACGTTTCTTCGGCAATCAGTTCTTCTTCAGCCTGCCACAGCACCACCGTGCCATCTTCTTCGACGCAGTAGTAATCATCGCCGTCCTGGCAGATTGGAATCAGGCTGCGATCCACGCCGGCATCCCAAGCGTTGGCGGCGACATCCGGCAAGTAGGTGTGCGATTGCGGGTCGGTGACAGTTACCGGCTCCAGGCTACCGTAAACCACGTCGCTGACTGTCAGCAAAAACTCTCTGAAGACAAACGGAATATCGATGAACAGTTGTTCTTCGATTTCGACCAGCAGATCTTCGTCAGGCAACTCCAGGGGAACCGGTACCGGTTCGTTGGCGTCGCGCAGTTGTTCGATGATTTCTTCCACGTCCGGGATCCTCTTGCTTGAATGGCGCGGTTTATATGGGCCGGTTTATACAGTAGCTTGCTATAGATGCAACCGCGAAATAGAAAAACCCCGGACAAGTCCGGGGTTTTTGTTACCGCATGCTTAACGCAGAGGGGATCAGCCGTTCTGGCGGATACCAGCCACCAGCCAAGGCTGGTTGTCGCCCTGCGGACGTTCCATGTTCCAGCTTTCGCTGAACACTTCGCCCTGGTCGAAACGCGAGGTCTTCGACACACCGCTGAAGGTCAGGGTGGCAATGGTCTTGTCCGCACGGTCATCCACGCCGTCCAGTTGTACCTGGAGGTTGTCGATGTAGGTCGACTGGAAAGCATCGCCCAGATCCGCACGCTCACGCTTGAGGAACTCAAGCATTTGCGGGGTTACGAACTCGGCGATTTTGTCCATCTCGTTGGCGTCCCAGTGCTGCTGCAGCGACTGGAAGTGGCTGCGCGCAGCTTCAAGGAAGTTCTGTTCGTTGAACCAGGCCGGTGCGTTGATTACCGGACGGGCGGCAGCAGGTGCAGCCGAACCACCGAAGATCGAGCCCATGCCGGCAGGCTTTTGCTCGAACACTTCACGCTGCATCGGCGCGCCGGCCGGAGCCAGATGCTCCTGCTGCTTGCGGCGACGGGCGGCGATGAAGCGGAAGATGACGAACGCGATCACGGCCATGATCAGGATGTCGAAGATCTGCATGCCCTGGAAGCCGCCGCCCATGAACATGGAAGCGAGCAGGCCGCCGGCGGCGATGCCGGCCAGAGGGCCAAGCCACTTGGAAGCACCGCCGGCCTTGGCAGCAGCGCCAGCGGCACCGGCAGCACCAGCGGTCGCCGCAGCGCCGCCAACGCCTGGAGAAGAAGGAGCCATCTGGCTGGTCTGGTGCGTCGGCGCAGCGCCGGCGCTTTTGCCACCACCAAAGCGCTTGGCGTTGGCGTCGAGGCTCATCGTCAGGCCGATGCACAACGCCATGGCGATGCTAAGAAAACGTTTCATAAAGGGAATTCCCGTTTGTGGAGACACGCGCGCCATGTTGCACAGCTGAACTGTTGCTGGCTAGCGAGAGAGTGTTTCGGGCTTTTGCCTGACAGGTTACGTTCAGCTCGGTCGAGGCAATAAGGCCTTGTACTTTTGGCTGTAGGAAAAGTCGATAGGTTCAGCGGGATTGTTGGTCAGAACACCGAACCCTGTGGGAGCGAGCCTGCTCGCGAAAGCTGCACCGCGGTCTATCAGATCAACCGCAGCGATTTCATTCGCGAGCAGGCTCGCTCCCACAGAAAAGCGAAACCGGCTTCAGATCGCTTCCAGCTTCGCGTAACCCAGCATCAGCCACTTGCTGCCTTCGCTGAAGTTCACCTGCACCCGGGCCTGGGCCCCGGCGCCCTCGAAGTTGAGGATCACGCCGTCGCCGAAGATCGAGTGACGCACCGCCTGACCCAGACTGAAGCCGGTTTCCGGGATCTCGCTGCCGCTGAACAGGTTGCTGCCGCTCATCGACTGGTTGCCGCCGAACGGTCGGCTGACGCTGTTCGACAGGCGTACTTCCTGAATCAGACCCTTCGGCACCTCGCGGACGAAACGCGAGACCTTGTTGTAGGTCTCGCTGCCGTAAAGGCGTCGGGTTTCAGCATAGGTCATCACCAGATTCTGCATCGCCCGGGTAATGCCGACGTAGGCCAAGCGCCGCTCTTCCTCAAGACGCCCGGGTTCTTCCAGGCTCATCTTGTGCGGGAACAGGCCTTCTTCCATGCCCACGAGGAACACGTAAGGGAATTCCAGGCCTTTGGCGCTGTGCAGGGTCATCAGCTGAATGCTGTCTTCGTGTTCGTCGGCCTGAGTGTCGCCGGCTTCCAGCGAAGCGTGGCCGAGGAACGCCGCCAGAGGCGTCAGCTCTTCGTCTTCTTCGGTGTTCTCGAAGTTGCGCGCGGCGCTGACCAGTTCCTCAAGGTTTTCCACCCGGGCCTGGCCTTTCTCGCCTTTTTCCGCTTCGTGGTAAGCGATGAGGCCGGATTGCTCGATGACGGTCTGAGTCATCAGATGCAGCGGCATCTCCATGCACTTGGCCGCGAGGTTCTCGATCAGTTCGATAAACGCCCCCAGCGCACCGGCCGCGCGACCGGTCAGGCCTTTATTGGCGACCAGTTGGCGCATGGCTTCCCACATCGATACGTCGCTGTGGCGTGCGTGCTCGCGAATCGCTTCGACGGTTTTCTCACCGATGCCACGGGCCGGCACGTTGATCACCCGCTCCAGTGCCGCGTCGTTGCCGCGACCTTCGAGCAAACGCAGGTAGGCCATGGCGTTCTTGATTTCCGCCCGTTCGAAGAAGCGTTGGCCACCATAGATGCGGTACGGGATGCGTTCGCGCAGCAGTGCTTCTTCCAAAACGCGGGATTGGGCGTTGGAGCGGTACAGGATCGCGATATCGCTGCGAGCCAAGCCGGTTTTCAGCGCGCTTTCGATGGTTTCGACAACGTAGCGTGCTTCGTCGTGTTCGTTGAACGCGGCATACAGATTGATCGCTTCGCCGTCGCCACCGTCGGTCCACAGCTCTTTGCCCAGACGCCCGGTGTTGTTGGCGATGAGGGCGTTTGCCGCTTTGAGGATGCCGGCAGTGGAGCGGTAGTTTTGCTCCAGACGAATGGTCACGGCGTCCGGGAAGTCGGCGGAGTACTGATGGATGTTTTCGATCTTCGCCCCACGCCAGCCGTAAATCGACTGGTCGTCGTCGCCGACCACCATCAGGCTGTCGCCGCCCTTGCCGAGCAGGCGCAACCAGGCGTACTGCACGGCGTTGGTGTCCTGGAATTCGTCCACCAGAATGTGCCGGAAGCGCTTCTGATAGTGCGCCAGCAGGCCCGGGTGATCGCGCCACAGGTCGAGGGCGCGCAGCAGCAGTTCGGAGAAGTCGATGACGCCGGCGCGCAGGCAAGCGGCCTCGTAGGCTTCGTAAATGCCGCGCATGGTCGCCAGGTACAAGTCGCCGCTGGCCTGAATGTGTTGCGGACGCAGGCCTTCGTCTTTCTGTCCGTTGATGAACCATTGGGCCTGACGGGCCGGCCAGCGCTGCTCGTCCAGACCCAGCTCGCGGATTACCCGCTTGACCAGTCTTTGCTGGTCATCGCTGTCGAGAATCTGGAAAGTCTGGCTCAAGCCCGCTTCCTGCCAGTGTGCCCGCAACAAGCGGTGCGCCAGGCCGTGGAAGGTGCCGACCCACATGCCGGCCGGGTTAAGGCCCAGCAACTGCTCGATGCGGTGACGCATCTCGGCAGCGGCCTTGTTGGTGAAGGTCACCGACAAAATGGAGTGGGGCGAGGCGTTTTCGACCTGGATCAACCAGGCGATACGGTGCACCAGCACTCGGGTTTTACCGGAGCCAGCACCGGCCAGGACCAACTGACGGCCAACGGGGGCCGCTACGGCCTGGCGTTGGGCATCGTTGAGGGAGTTCAGCAGAAGGGAGAGATCATCGCGCATCGGGGCATTCTAGGGTGCGTCGCAGGCCCGGGCAAACCGAGCTTTGCATTAGCCGATGAAACTGCTGCCGATGACGACCGGTCGGTCACTGGCTACAGGCTTCAGCCCGTCTCGCTTTGCGGGGGTTGCAGGCGCTACGGCGGCGAGAAATTTCGGCCAGATTCTGATCCGGGGCAGTTTGGCAAAGGGGTTGGCTTGTGTATGCTCCGTCCACGTTTCGGGCGCACGCCCTCCTATAAGAACAAGAACGTTGCCCATGACCCTCAGCGCCGAACTGTCGGGCCCCTCTGTGGAACCCCGGGTTATCCGCAAGCACTATGCCGTCGAAATGGCGGTCGAGCGTACGCGCCTTCTGTATCAGGGTTCCTTGTTGCCCACGCTGTTCATGTTGATCAATGGTCTGGTCTGCGCCGGTTTGCTCTGGAGCCCGCAGCGCTACTTCGTGGTCAGCGTCTGGCTGGTGTGGTTGTTGTCGCTGGTGGCGTTGCGGGTGATTCAGGTCGCGGCGTTCGACTCGGCGATTCCCAACCGGCAGGCCCAGCCGATCTGGTTCCGCATGTTCCTGATCGGTTCGACCATGACCGGGCTGACCCTGGCCGGAGCCGGCATCGCCCTTGTACCCGCCGACAACTTCATGCAGCAGGCCTGGGTGTTCGGCCTGATCGGTGCGGCGACGCTGTCGGCCAGCGTCGCCTATGCGGTCAGCCTGCCGGCGTTTCTGTCCTTTACCTTGCCGTGTCTGCTGCCGGCAATTGGATTTCTGTTCTGGGGCGGCGATGACATGGCGCGGGGCTGGGGCTGGCTTGGGCTGATTCTGCTCGGATCGCTTAGCGTGGTGGCGTGGCAGGTCAATCGATTGATTGATCGCGGCTTGCTGCGGCGTTTTCAGAATCAGCACTTGATTGAACATCTCCAGCAAACGCAGGCGCGCAGCGAGCAGCTCAATCAGGAGCTGGCCAAGGAAATCGAACACCGGCGCTGTGCCGAGGGCAAGTTGCTCCAAGCCCAGGTCGAGCTGGAAGACCGCGTTGCTCAACGCAGTCGCGAACGGGATGTCGCCAATCAGGCCTTGAGCAAAAGCGAAGCGCGCCTGGCCCTGGCGTTGAAGGCCAGTGAGCTGGGGCTGTGGGACTGGAACCTGCAAACCGACGAAGTCCATCACACGCAAATTCAAGAGCTCTTCGGCCTCGCCCCGGAATACGTCACGGCGATCCTGCGCGACCTCAAACCGCGGCTGCACCCGGAAGACGTGCCTTCGCTGAAAAGCGCATTGATCGACCACTTGAAGGGCCGCACCGAGGACTATCAGATCGAATACCGCGTGCGCCATGGCGATGGCCATTGGGTGTGGATCGAAGACCGTGGTCGCGCCGTGGAGCGCAGCGAGAGCGGGCGGGTGATCCGTATGCTTGGCACTCGGCGTGACATCAGCGCCAGCAAGCATCTGGAAGAGCAGCAGCGGCTGGCGGCGACGGTATTTGAAGCCGCCAGCGAGGGCATCGTGATCCTCGACCCGAACTATTCGTTGATTGCAATCAACCAGGCTTTCAGCCGTGTGACGGGTTATGACATCGACGACATGCTCGGGCGCAACGTCGTCGAGCTGCCGTGCAGTCGCGATGCCCGCCGCCATTACGTCGCGATCCGCCAGGCGCTGGAGCAGCACGGCAGTTGGCAGGGTGAACTGGTAGAAACCCGCAAGAACGGCGAGTTGTATCCGCAGTGGCTGCAATTGACCGCTGTTCGCGATAATCGGGCAAATGTCAGTCATATCGTTGGCTTCTTCGCCGATCTTTCCGCGCGACGCGAATCCGAAGAGCGCATGCGCTATCTGACTCACTACGACGAATTGACCGGGCTGGCCAATCGCTCACTGTTCCGCGAGCGCCTGCACGAAGCGCATCAGCGGTTCCGCCAAGGCGGGCGGCGCAGTCTGGCCTTGCTGCACATCAACCTCGATCGCTTCAAATTGCTCAACGACAGCCTTGGGCATGAAGTCGCGGACCAGTTGCTGCAGAAAATGGCGCGACGGCTGGTGAATGCCTTGCCGGAGGCGGACACCATCGCCCGGCTGTCCGGCGACGAATTCGCGGTGTTGTTCGACGCCTACGGCAACCTGTCGAGTCTGGCGCGGGTTGCCACTCGACTGGCGAACAAGCTGCGGCTGCCGCTGACGGTCGAAGGGCATGAGTTGGTGGTCAGTGCTTCGATAGGCATCAGTATGCTACCGGACAATGCTCGAGAGATTTCCGCGTTGGTCAGTCAGTCGAACATGGCCATGCAACATGCCAAACACTTGGGCGGCAACAACTTCCAGTTCTACACCGAGAGCTTGCAGGCCAGCACGCTGGAGCGTTTGCAGCTGGAAAACCAGCTGCGTAAAGCCATCGATGACAAGCAGTTGAAGGTGTTCTATCAGCCGAAGCTGTGCCTGCAAACCGGGCGCCTGAATGCGGCGGAGGCGCTGGTGCGCTGGGATCATCCGAGCATGGGCCAGGTGCCGCCGGGAGACTTCATCGGGTTGGCCGAGGAAACCGGTCTGATCGGCCCGATCGGCGAATTCGTCCTGCGTCAGGCCTGCTGGCAGGCATGCGAATGGCAGCATCAGGGGCTGGCGCCGATCCGTGTTTCGGTGAACCTGTCTGTGCATCAGTTGCGCCAAGGCAAACTGGTCAGTCTGGTGCGGCAGGTGCTGGAGGAAACCGGCCTGGCGCCGCACTACCTTGAGCTGGAACTGACCGAAAGCCAGTTGCTCGACAGCGTCGAACACATCATCGCGACCTTCCAGCAGTTGCGTGATCTGGGGGTGAAACTGGCCATCGATGATTTTGGCACCGGGTATTCGTCGCTGAGTTACCTCAAGCGCATTCCGGTGGATTACGTGAAGATCGACCAGGCCTTCATTCGCGGTCTGGGCGAGGGCAGTGAAGACGCGGCGATCACTCGCGCGATCATCGCCATGGCCCATGGCTTGTCGCTGAAGGTGGTGGCTGAGGGGGTCGAACGCCAGGAGCAGCTGGATTTTTTATGCGCCGAACGCTGTGATGAAGTGCAGGGCTATCTGATCAGTCGGCCGGTTGAAGCTGACTGTCTGGCCGGGCTTTTGCGTGAACAGGAAAAACCGCTTTAAGGGCTACATGCACCCCATCGCGCCTGATATGGGGACATGGAGTTACGCATTGAGCAGGCAAAAAGCCGATTCATGTAGTATAACTACAAGCTTGCTACATCCCCGACCATAACAAGAGTCCAGCCCCTTGAATCTGCTGCAACACATCGCCCAGTCACGTCACCTGTTACGCAAGTCGGAGCTCAAGGTCGCCGACCACGTGCTGCTTGACCCTGCGGCGGTGATGCACAGTTCCATGGCCGACCTGGCGCACAGCGTCGGCATCAGTGAGCCGACCATCGTGCGCTTCTGTCGCGCCATCGGTTGTTCCGGTTTTCAGGATCTGAAATTGAAACTGGCGCAGAGCCTGGCCGCCGGTGCCAGCTTCGGCCAGTTCGCGATCCACGAAGACGACTCGGTCGCCGACTACAGCCTGAAGATTTTCGACACCACGCTGCACACCCTGATGGAGGTTCGCGAGAAGCTCGATCCGGTGGAGTTGCAGCGTGCGGTGACGTTGATGTCCCAGGCACAACGTGTCGAGTTCTACGGCTTTGGCGCGTCGGGCGCGGTGGCGGCGGATGCGCAGCACAAGTTCTTCCGCTTGCTGCTGACCGCGGCGGCGTATTCCGACCCGCACATGCAGGCGATGTCGGCGGTGACCTTGAAGCCGACCGACGTGGCGATCTGCATTTCCCAGTCCGGGCGCTCGAAGGATCTGCTGATTACCGCCAACCTGGTGCGTGAGAGCGGCGCTTCGCTGATCACGTTGTGCCCGAGCCAGACGCCGTTGGCGGAACTGTCGACGGTCAACCTGGCGATCGATGTGCATGAAGACACTGAAATCTATACGCCGCTGACTTCGCGCATTGCTCACCTGGTGGTGATCGACGTGCTGGCGATGGGTGTGGCCATGGCGCGTGGGCCGAGCCTGGTCAACCATCTCAAGAGCGTGAAGCGCAGTTTGCGTAGCTTGCGCTTGTCGCCCAAGGCCGTGAAAGCGCTGGATGATTAAAGCAAGGTCGTTCCGACCTTAATCGCGGGCAAGCCCGCTCCCACAGTGGTAGGTGGTGTTTACAAATACTGTGATCAACACACAACCCGGTGGGAGCGGGCTTGCCCGCGATGGCGTCCTCGAAAACAACGCAAGTTTCATCGCACTGTCATCCCCGCGCAGCCAAACCGTCATCCCACACGCCTATCGTGAAACTCCCGTAAACGCCTTGGGAGACTCGAAATGGCTCAGCCTTACGAAGAACGCAACAGCGCCGCGAAAACCCGTCGTCAGCAGGAAGACCAGCGCCGCATGGAATTTCGCCGCGCGATCGAAGATCGCTTCGAACTCCGTCAGCTTCAGGCCGAAATCGGCGATTTTCCCGAGATCAATCACTGGCAGGCAGCACCGGCAGCTTCCCGTCGAAGCGCTCAACCAGCGCGCTGATCTGCGCCCGTTCGCTACGGATAAACGCCAGGAAGGCGTGCGCCACCGGTGACAGTCGTTTGGCTTTGGCTTGCACCAGGCACCAGCTACGCAGCAGCGGCAATTCCTCGACCGGTAACTCGACCAGTCCCCCGGTCGCCAGCTCAAGGTTCAGGGCGTGGCGCGTCAACAGCGCCAGGCCCAGACCCGCCACCACGCATTCGCGCTGGGCTTCGGCCGAGGCCACTTCCTGGGTCTGAGTGAAGTGCACGCGCTTCTCTTTGAAGTATTCCTCGCAGGCCAGCCGTGTACCCGAGCCGGGTTCGCGGATCAGCAACGTGTACGGCTCAAGATCCTGCAAACGCAGCGGTCCCATGTGTGCCAACGGATGATCCGGGCGTGCAGCGGCGACAATCGGGTTGTTGAGAAACGGCAGGAACTCCAGGCCCATGTCCTGCGGCACCATCGACATGATCACCAGATCATCGCGGTTGTCCGAGAGGCGCCGAATCACTTGGCCACGGTTGACCACGGTCAGTTGCAGATTGACTTCCGGGTGCTGGCGCTTGAACGCGGCAAACAGGTGCGGCACGAAATACTTGGCGCTGGA
The DNA here is from genome assembly GCF_900187585.1 of Pseudomonas sp. Irchel 3E19. Classification (NCBI taxonomy): domain Bacteria; kingdom Pseudomonadati; phylum Pseudomonadota; class Gammaproteobacteria; order Pseudomonadales; family Pseudomonadaceae; genus Pseudomonas; species Pseudomonas sp. Irchel 3E19. The sequence continues at coordinate 4,027 of NZ_FYDT01000012.1, read as the reverse complement.
TTCCACCGCCAGTTTTAGCTGACCCTGCAACGAACCCTGCATGTCCGACAGCTGCATATCGAGGTTTTCCAGGCGCCCGAAAATGTCCCGGCTGGCCCGTTGAAGTGCCTCGGCGGCTTCGGTCATGTAGAGTTTTTTGCCAACGTAATCGAACAATGGCTGGCCGATCAGCTCTTCCAGCTGACGAATCTGTAGGCTGACGGCCGGTTGTGTGAGGGACATTTCATCGGCGGCACGGCTGTAAGAACGCAAATCGCACACTTCATTGAAAATCTGCAACTGACGTAATGTCATACGCATCAAGGACTTACGCATTTTCTACAGGCTCTCGCCGCTGGATGATGGCTGACTATAAGTCTTTACTTATGGCTAACCCAATTTTTATTCATTTTTGTTAATCCCTTGTGAGCGCTAGTGTGGGGTCGCGACCAGATTGAAACATTTGGTCACGCGTCGACCTGGGTCTAGCAGGTCGTGGTGCCACCGGCTCAAGGGAACCTCCAAGTGATAACAAAGATCCTGATCGCCAACCGTGGTGAGATTGCCGTACGAATCGTGCGAGCCTGCGCCGAGATGGGCATTCGCTCGGTTGCGATTTTTTCCGACGCCGACCGGCATGCCTTGCATGTGAAGCGTGCGGACGAGGCCCACAGCATCGGTGCCGAGCCACTGGCCGGTTACCTCAACCCGCGCAAGCTGGTAAACCTGGCCGTGGAAACCGGTTGCGATGCACTGCACCCCGGTTACGGTTTCCTTTCGGAAAACGCCGAGCTGGCCGACATCTGCGCCGAACGTGGAATCAAATTCATTGGCCCGTCGGCAGAAGTCATTCGCCGCATGGGCGACAAGACCGAAGCGCGCCGCAGCATGATCAAGGCCGGTGTGCCGGTCACGCCGGGCACTGAAGGCAACGTCGCGGATATCGAAGAGGCGTTGGCCGAAGGTGACCGCATCGGTTACCCAGTGATGCTCAAAGCCACTTCCGGTGGTGGCGGTCGCGGTATCCGTCGCTGCAACAGCCGCGAAGAACTCGAACAGAACTTCCCCCGCGTCATCTCCGAAGCGACCAAGGCCTTCGGTTCGGCGGAAGTGTTCCTGGAAAAATGCATCGTCAATCCCAAGCACATCGAAGCGCAGATCCTCGGCGACAGCTTCGGCAACGTCGTGCACCTGTTCGAGCGTGACTGCTCGATCCAGCGCCGCAACCAGAAACTGATCGAGATCGCCCCGAGCCCGCAACTGACCCCGGAACAGCGTGCCTACATCGGCGACCTGTCGGTGCGTGCGGCCAAGGCGGTGGGCTACGAGAACGCCGGCACCGTGGAGTTCCTGCTCGCCGAGGGCGAGGTGTACTTCATGGAGATGAACACCCGGGTGCAGGTGGAACACACCATCACCGAAGAAATCACCGGGATCGATATCGTCCGCGAACAGATTCGCATCGCCTCCGGCCTGCCGCTGTCGGTGAAGCAGGAAGACATCCAGCACCGGGGTTTCGCGTTGCAGTTCCGCATCAACGCCGAAGACCCGAAAAACAACTTCCTGCCAAGCTTCGGCAAGATCACCCGCTACTACGCCCCCGGCGGCCCCGGCGTGCGCACCGACACGGCGATCTACACCGGCTACACCATTCCGCCTTACTACGACTCGATGTGCCTGAAGCTGGTTGTGTGGGCGCTGACCTGGGAAGAGGCGATGGATCGTGGCCTGCGTGCGCTCGACGACATGCGTCTGCAGGGTGTGAAAACCACCGCCGCGTACTACCAGGAAATCCTGCGCAACCCGGAATTCCGTAGCGGCCAGTTCAATACCAGCTTCGTTGAAAGCCACCCTGAACTGACCAACTACTCGATCAAGCGCAAACCCGAAGAGCTGGCCCTGGCCATCGCCGCCGCCATCGCCGCCCACGCAGGCCTGTGAGGAATACAAGAATGAGCAAGAAGATCTTTGTCACCGACACCATCCTGCGCGACGCTCACCAATCGCTGCTCGCCACCCGCATGCGCACCGAAGACATGCTGCCGATCTGCGACAAGCTCGACAAAGTCGGCTACTGGTCGCTGGAATGCTGGGGCGGCGCGACGTTCGACGCCTGCGTACGTTTTCTGAAAGAAGACCCGTGGGAGCGCCTGCGCCAACTGCGCGCCGCACTGCCTAACACTCGCCTGCAAATGCTCCTGCGCGGGCAGAATCTGCTGGGCTACCGCCACTACAGCGACGACGTGGTCAAAGCCTTCGTCGCCAAGGCAGCGGTCAACGGCATCGACGTGTTCCGCATCTTCGACGCGATGAACGACGTGCGTAACCTGCGCGTGGCCATCGAAGCGGTGAAAGCGGCAGGCAAACACGCCCAGGGCACCATCGCGTACACCACCAGCCCGGTGCACACCATCGACGCCTTCGTGGCACAAGCCAAGCAAATGGAAGCCATGGGTTGCGACTCGGTGGCGATCAAGGACATGGCCGGTCTGCTGACCCCGTACGCCACTGGCGAACTGGTCCGGGCGTTGAAGGCCGAGCAGTCGCTGCCGGTGTTCATCCACTCCCACGACACCGCCGGTCTGGCGACCATGTGTCAGCTCAAGGCCATCGAAAACGGCGCCGATCACATCGACACCGCCATCTCCAGTTTCGCCTCGGGCACCAGCCACCCAGGCACCGAGTCGATGGTCGCTGCCCTTAAAGGCACCGAGTACGACACCGGTCTGAATCTGGAACTGCTGCAAGAGATCGGCCTGTACTTCTACGCCGTGCGCAAGAAGTACCACCAGTTCGAAAGCGAATTCACCGCCGTTGATACCCGCGTGCAAGTCAACCAAGTGCCGGGCGGGATGATCTCCAACCTCGCCAACCAGCTGAAAGAGCAGGGCGCGCTGAACCGCATGGCCGAAGTGCTGGCGGAAATCCCGCGCGTGCGTGAAGACCTCGGCTTCCCGCCGCTGGTAACCCCGACCTCGCAGATCGTTGGTACGCAGGCGTTCTTCAACGTGCTGGCCGGCGAGCGTTACAAGACCATCACTAATGAAGTGAAGCTTTACCTGCAGGGCGGTTACGGCAAGGCGCCGGGCGTGGTCAACGAGAAGCTGCGTCGGCAGGCCATCGGCAGCGAAGAAGTCATCGACGTGCGTCCAGCCGATCTGCTCAAGCCGGAAATGACCAAGCTGCGTGCCGATATCGGTGCATTGGCCAAGTCCGAAGAGGACGTGCTGACCTTCGCCATGTTCCCGGACATCGGCCGCAAGTTCCTCGAAGAGCGTGCCGCCGGCACCCTCACGCCGGAAGTGCTGCTGCCGATTCCAGAGCCAGGCAGTGTCGCGTCGGCGGGCGGCGCGGGTGTGCCGACCGAGTTCGTCATCGACGTCCACGGCGAAACCTACCGCGTCGACATCACCGGTGTTGGCGTCAAGGCGGAAGGCAAGCGTCACTTTTACTTGTCCATCGACGGCATGCCGGAAGAAGTGGTGTTCGAACCGCTCAACGAATTCGTCGGCGGTGGCAGCAGCAAGCGCAAGCAAGCGTCTGCACCGGGCCATGTCAGCACCACCATGCCAGGCAACATCGTTGATGTGCTGGTCAAGGAGGGCGACACCGTCAAGGCTGGCCAGGCTGTGCTGATCACCGAAGCCATGAAGATGGAAACCGAAGTCCAGGCCGCCATTGCCGGCAAGGTCACTGCCATTCATGTGGCCAAGGGCGACCGGGTCAATCCGGGCGAAATCCTGATTGAGATCGAAGGCTGAGATAACCGCCTCGATCCAACGCTTTAAACCTCGGGGGGGCATGTGCTCCCCTTTTTTTTGGTTCTTCACGGAATCCCGGGAAACACAGAAACAAGAACGCCGATTTGATTGATGATGTTCGTGCGAGCAAACACATCTAACAAACCGGCGTTCTTATGCGCGATATTAATACTTTCCTTCCTTTTTGGGAGGGCTTTTCTGTCGTCACGATCAAGCCTGATGGTGATGCCCTCCAGATCGATCTGACGCCCCACGCCACCCGATTCCCTTCCTGTGGTGGGTGCCAA